>JAZNUS010000001.1:0-28158 GCA_045592485.1 Clostridia bacterium
GGTGCCGGAGAAGAACTCGATTTCACAGCGGATGCATCATTTATGACAAACCTTCAGGAAATCGTATCAAAATATAATTTTGCCCAATATAATGGATATATCAGCAAAGTAAGCGGACTCCCTGATATGTATGGTGCAAAGGTCGATATCAAATATGCATCCGGAGAAAGTATTTATGCATACGATAATCAGGATTGCTTTATTCCATTTGAAGAAATAGAGGAATTGATTAGGTTTTTTGAAGAAGCAGAAAAAGAATGAAAATATTACAATCAAGGAGTGAGCCGCACGGCTTACTCCTTTTACATCCCCCATACCAAAATATGATATGCCTTAAACCAAGAAAAGACCTTAAGGAATTGGGCTGCACAAAAACGCGATTAACACATATGCAATTTTACGCGAAATCAAGATTATTAAAAAAATATTGGTTAAAGGGATATTGGTATAGAAAAGCAAAAGTTTTATTCCCTTAACGCGCATTTTTCTAAAACCAGAATAGACTCGCATGTAATAAAGAAATTTGCGTAAGGTTCATATTACATGAGATTTGTGCAACAGTCTGTTGCACAAATTAAGTTTCTTAACTCATTGGATTTTCAAGTAAATCCTCAATATTGCAACCAAGGACTCTTGAGATTTTATATAATGTTTGTCCCTGAGCTTTATCAATGTCATTAACCTTTTGCTCATACATTTGAATAGAGCGAAGTTTAACGCCTGAAAGTTTTGCAAGTTCCGATTGGGAAATCCCACGATTTTCACGAATTCTCTTGAGTTTGGTTTCGAGAATTGTCTCGTTATAGAATTTCTCCATTGAATCTATAAACTGACTTATATCCATTTCATGATAAACAGAATACATATCAATAATTTGCGAAAGAGGTATACGCTCAAAGATATCCTTAAATCTGCGCCCTGAAAACCATTGATATTCTGCCAATGCCCAACCTGCCCAATATTCAGGAGAACGATCTTCACGGAATTTTGCATCAGGCGCATCTGTTTTATTATAAGCCTTTTTTACAATTGCTTTTCCAAGTTCTATTCCTGACATTCCTGAAAGAATTGTGGGATTGCCGGTTTCAAACTTCTGAGCATATCCTGTAGTTACGAAAAGTGATGCAACCCAATTGCTCTCAAGCTTGCAATCATTAATTATATAGTCAAACATATCTGCAAGACAACTTTTTGCATCACTCAGATATAATTCGCTGTATGCGTGGGTCATTATTTTGCATCTCCTCTCTTAAAATATCGAGTACAAAGATATCATCACGATATACCTTGCTCTTTTTAATTTCTTGCTTGAATGCCTTTCTCGCAGAAGAATCACGATTAATAAATTTTGGATAGTATTCGTTCTTTGACACAGGAGCAGCATCAATAAATTTAATCTGGTCGAAGGCTTTCTGTGATACCAAAACGGTTTGCTCACCAAGCTTACCAAGTTTCAAAGCTTTATTTAAACTGCGAAGAGGTAGACCGTTAGACACAAAGCTTTCTGCATATTGAAAATAGGAGTCATCGGCACGATATCCAACAACTACATCATAATCACTAATATTAACAGAATAGTGTTCTATAATATAATCTCTCGCATCAATAGCAATTTCAGAGCTTAATTTGAATGTGCGGTATTTAAGCAAAATTGCAATCCAGTTTAAAACTGTATGCTGACCATAGGTCAAATCTAAAATTTTAAGGCCATCAGTATTTAATTCATAGCTATTTACAAATCCGTCAGTGTTCTGCTTGCATGCCCATTCTTTTGCCATTTCTTCGGCTTTTGTGCAGTAAAATCCTTTTCCATAATCATTATGTTCATTACCGATATTTATATCCGGCTCTTCTATAATGTGATCTGTTCCATGTAATAAAATAATTTTACTCATAATCATCTCTCCGTATCATTGTGATGTTACACAATTATTATATCATCACAATGATATTTTGTCAATGTTTTTGAAAAATATTATATCAAAATATGACACGATGGAAACAAAGAAAAGCGGAATCGAGAATTGAAAGAAGAAGAACTCGGTTCCGCTTTGATATTTTGCTGACAATTTATTTAAAGAGCAACTGCATCCTGGCAACCTGCATTTCGATAGTGTGTACCAAACAAAGAAAAAGACTTTGTCCCGCAGTTGAAGATGAAAACACGTGGTCAAAATCGTTTTTTTACACTTTTTTAGATAAATCAAAAACCTCAGAAAACGGCAGGCTTCCGAGGTTTAAGGTGGTCGGGATAACAGGATTCGAACCTGCTTGAACTTCTTTATTTTCTTTGTTTGCGTTTGTTTGACAACAATTTGACAATTTTTTGTTAAAAAAAGAAATTATTTATTGCCATTGCAGTTTTTTCTTTTCTTTCCGGGCGAATGTGCATGTAAATCTGTCGGGTTAGATTAATGTCGGAATGCCCCATAAGTTCCTGAGCATCTTTGACATCTACACCAGCTTCATGAAGCATTGTTGCATATCCATGCCTGAGCTGATGAGCAGTTATCTTTATATTATATTTTTTGCAATATTTTTCCCAACGATTATCATATGCACTTTTGGTTAATGGTTTTTCTCGTGTCTCATCCATCGAAAATAGAAAACCATGAAATTTTTTGGGTAATACTTTCATTAACCTGTCCGGAATTATAATTTCTCTTTCAGCTGCTTCCGTTTTTAGAATCGGTTCATAGATTGGTGTGTTTCCATCGTGGATCAGATGATTTGATATTTTAATTATTTTCTTTTTATAATCTATATCGCTTGATGTTATTGCAAGTGCTTCCGATCTTCTACATCCTGTGTTCAAAATGAAAAATGGGAGCAAGTCAAATCCCTCTGTATGCTTTTGTACTTCACGCAAAACTTCTGTTTCCGGAATATCTCTTTTTGTCTTTTTTAATCCGTCCGGTATTTTTACTATTGATATTGGATTAAAGGATATTTTTTCGTTTAGTGTTGCATAAGAAAAAATCATATTTAAAATATTTTTGTGAGTTATTACTGTTTTTTTGCTGTAGTTTTTAGATGCGAGCTTTTTCAAAAATAAATCTACATCTTTGGCCGATATATCTTTTATGTATATTGCTTCTCCAAAATATGATACAACTCTTTCGTATGCTGATTTCACTGATTTCCGATAATTCAATTCAGAATTTTTGAGTCTATACTCAGTATTCCAATCATCGGCAATTTTGCAGAACAAATTGCCTCGATCTTCTTTTTCACGGAAATTTGCTATTTTTCTTAGAATTTCTTTTTCTGCTTTTGCCTCTGTTTCTTCGGAAGAATAGAACGGTTTTACTTTTTGTCCTTCTCCCGGGGAATAGTTGAACATCCACCTTCCGTCTTTTCTTTTGGTTAATTTCATTTTTGTACACCCTTTCTTTTGTTTTTTGCATTGACAAACAAAGGGTGCATGTGTTACAATAAGCTTGGTTAACAGTATGCTTTTGCGTACACCCTTTGCGGCATTGGTAGTGCTGCACTGTCCCGCCTTGTTGGTAGCAGGGCGGGAATTTTTTATTTGTATATTGGTAATAAGGTTGGAAGTTCTGTGCCGTCTGATATTGGTATTTCTCTGGCATGTTTTGCTCCGATGCTTTCTTCATTGATTGAGGATCCTGCTTTTAACAGTGCATCGTAGAAAAAGTCCTCGTGTTCCGGATATTCTTGCATAAATTCATAAATGTAATTTTCCAAATCTGAAATTTTGGTTTCTAAATCTCTGACCTGTCCTTCTAATTCAATATTTCTTGATTCTTGAAAATCCAATTCGTCAGCATAGTATTCTAACTGAGCGTCTTGTTCTTCATATATGGTTTTTTCTTTTTCTTCAATTATCTCTTGTTTTGTTTTTGTATCGGGCATGAATATGGCAACTACAAATATTATTGCTATTACAATAGCCAATGGTAAACTATCTTTCATTTTTTATCACCGTTTTTATTGGATTTTTTCAAATGAGTTTATGAGTTCTGCAGCATATTTAGTTAATGCTCTTATGTATTCGACATTTTCATAATTTGATTTATAGTATTTTTTAAATTCCTTTTCGTTGATCATATATACGCTTTTTTGGCTTTTTGTTTGTGTAACGAACATTTCAAGAATATTTTTTGTGCAATCAGAAAATTCTATCATACCGTATATTGCGTTTTCTAATTTTGATATTTTCTGATTATTTGTATTTACATTTTCCAATGCAGACAGTAATGTTTCTTTTTGTTGTAAAAGCTCATTTGATTTTTTGCACTGCTCATCATATAAAACTTTTATTATTTCTGTTTCAAATTTTTCTCCTTGAAATATTTGTTTGATAATTTTATATAGTGAGATTTCGTATTCTATGTTTTTTTCCATTTTTGAAATAGAATTGCAAATATTTATATATTGTTCAAATTCAACTTCGTTTTTTATGGCTTTAAATGTTAATGAAGCTTCATTTTTAAATACTTCTTCATATTGATTCTCTTCTTTGTATAATGTTTCGTTATATTGATATTTCATAAATTCGTTTGCTTGCAGATGTTGCCTGTATTTCCTCATTCTCTTTTTAGATTGTTTAGCTAATTCGTTTTGCAATTCATTAGCCAATAATTCATCTGCAGATATCTCGGAATATATTGCTATATTTTTCTTCACTTTTTTTATACATATTACAGATACAGTTATTTGTATAATTAAAGAAATCACATTATAATATTCTTCATTTTGAACAATATATGAAACTGCATTTAATCTGTCAAATTTAAAGCTATAGCCCATAGTTGCAATGTGGACATAAATTAATATTGATGCCATTGATGAAATGTAGCCTGATATGAATCCTACGAAGTGTTTAATTTTTGTTTCATAATCGCTTTTATATTTTAGAGTATTTATGTATTTATGTCGATTCATGCATAGATATACAATTAAATAGATAATCAAGTACGAAATCATTATGTTTACTCCTTTAATAATGCTTATTACTTATCTGCAATCATGACACAACGGTGTCTCTGTTATGTCATGTTTTATTTTATTTTGATATTGTGCAGATGCTGCAGGGTGAATAGAGCTTTTCTGCTTCGCATTTATTACATGCCAGGGTTGTTGTTCCTCTGATATAGTAGCAACCTTCGAGATGATACTTTGAGCCGTTTCTAGTGATATATACTGTATCGGTCAGATTCAGAACGGTGTTTGTTGATGCTGATACAACTTTTTTGTTATGGATTTTACTGTAAATTTTAACCGGCAAAACTGCAGATGAAATTACCAGCAAAGAAACCAAAGATATAGCCATAAGTTTCTTTTTTATGTTTTGAACCTGCAGGGCGAAGCTCCATGCTTTTGCCTCGTTTAACTTTGACAATGTTTTGTGGCCTAGCTCGATATGTCCGCACTCATGGAGAAGTATCATCACTTTATCATCTTCGGCTGCATCGGCATCGATGAAGACATATTTGAAGTTTTTGTATTGATAAACAAAGCCTTCAGGATCATAGTTTTCAATTTTAAGCTTGTTGATCAGATCCCGGCCGTGAGTGCTTTGTATTGCAACTACTTCAAAACCTTGCCGTTCAAGGTGTTGACGGATATGCAAAGTGTCCGTTTTTTTGACTTTTTTTAAAAATTTTAATTCTTTTATCATTTGTCCTCCTAAACAGAGGCACCGTTATGTCTAATTAGTTATTCTTTATTGTTTATTTCTATTAAGTCATCAAGAGATGGTTTTCCTGTTTTTATTTTTTTGCCGGACTGAGCTGCAGCATAAGCAACACTTTCTGCCGGTTCTTCATCCACACCAAGAAGCTTATCGACTGCAGGTTGCATTTCAGGTTTGGAACGGTAGAGTGTTATTACTTTTTGTTCGTGACTGTTTAATTCAAAACTCTCTTTGGTGTCTGTTCTTTCCGGAGTTATATCATATCCCATTAACCAGGCTTCGTTTACATCCAGTGCACAAGCCAAAATGTATAATTTGTTTTGCCCTGGTTTTGATTTTCCCGAAATGTACTGACTTATATCATTTCTTCCTAATTTTGTTTTATACCTTATGCAGAACGGTTCTGCTAACTTTACAATATCAATTTGTTTAAGGTTTCTTTCGCTCATTATTTGTCTCAATCTTTGAGCTGTGTTAAATTTTTTCAATTTTCTCACCTCACTGCAATCTTATCATATATTGAACAAAAAGTCAACACAAAAGTTCAAAAATATTGAATTTTTGTGTTGACAAAACACAATTTGTATGGTATTATAAAGTTGTTCAAGATTGAACAAGGAGGTGATTGTATGAAATTTGATTATTCCAAACTTGATGGTAGGATTAAGGAAGTGTTTGGTTCTCAGGGGGTTTTTGCTGCTAACATAAAACTTTCAGAACGCACTGTTTCTCTTAAACTCAATAATATTCGTGAATGGAAACAAACAGAAATTATTTCGTGTTGTGAGGTCCTTAATATTACCCCTAGTGAGATTCCTGATTATTTTTTTGCCCCGAAAGTTCAATATTGAACAATATGTATTTTGTATTTGATGATATTTAAATATGTGGCTTTTTGGAAGTGTTTAGATGAAGGAGATGATTTTAGGTTGTGGGATGATATGTAAGTTTATTTACAAAAAAGAAAAACACCTATTGCCATATAATAAGTGTTTTCTCCTTGGTTTGTTTACTTGTACATACTGCAGAAAAGATTACTCATTAACGACTGAGCTTTAACCAGGTCGCATCTGTTGTCTCAATGATTGCAGATTCCTCATTTTTGGCGGTGAGTATCCGCTATCTGCACATTATGCAATCCATTCGCTTTTAATATGGCTAAAAGCTTCTTAATATGCGGCTCACTTTGGCAGTTCAAGTTCTGCACTGTATTATTACGCCTTACGCATTACCGTTTCCACAAGAACAAGGCAAATTCAAAAATTGTGACAAAAAACCACATCCTTTATGAAATTGCCATAAGGCTAATTAAATAATACAACATTAAGAGAATTTTTTTAAGTGTTTTTATGTGCAAGTAAACAAACCAGGGAGAGCGAAATGAGCTATAATTATGGGATTTTAGCAAAGGAGGTTATATTATTGACAAAGAAAAAAGAAGCGTTTTTTATGAAGTTTTCTAAGTTTGTTTTAGTAAAAAATGAAGAATATGAGAAGGTTTTGAATATTCATGAAATACTTAGTCGAATTGAAAAATTACTTAATAATGAAGAATTATTGAAGTCGCTTGTTGAATCAACAAATGATAATGTTTTTTTGCGTCACAGACTTGAAAAGAGTATTTATGATTATAACGAGGCATGCGAGAGGGCAGACAGGTTCGAAAAAATTTATTATCTTGTGAAAGACCTTACGAAATTTTTATAAGGAGATGATTTTATGGCGCGAGAGAAAGAAGGTTTCCGGGACAACTTAGAGAGGCTTGACAGTTTTTTCCCGGGACAGGAGCTTTTGAATCTCAAGGATGTTGCAAAGTTTCTTGGGATAGATCCGAGAAGCGCGAAGAAGTTTTTTTCATTTTCGAAATTTAATTACATATCGAAGGTTTTGCTTGCACGGGAGCTTAGTTGATAATCCTGGCAACGATGATAAAAAACAGTTTTTATTTTTAAACAATCCCTCAGTCAGACAAGCTGACAGCTCTCTTTACACAAAGGAAACTATACAACAGCGGAGTTTAGGGGGACGGCTAATAACAAATTGTTAACGGAGGTTTTTAAATGACAAGAAGTGATTTAAGAGAAATGAGTTCGAATTATTACATTGCATCAACTATTTTAGCAGAAAAGCTTTGTGACGGAAGCTGTGGTCTTTTGGTAAAGCCGGCAATGTGTGAAATTGACAGCAATGAAATTAAGAGGGTTGTGTCCTGTATTGATGATGACGGGATACATATACAGTTTTTCCATGCTGACGGCAAAGCTCATGGAGAGGTTAAAGGTGAATATTGCAAGGGAGACATTATATATGTCCGGGAAGCATATTTTCTTGAGAACGGTGTTCCGAAATATGTGTGTGACAACAGGGAGAGGGCATATTTTGAAAAGAAATATGTAATCAGTTCAAGGTATATGAGAAAAATTTATGCCAGGACTTTTTTGAAAATTGAAAATGTGCGGTTTATGAGGCTTCACGATTTAAGCTTTGAGGATATTCACCGTGCCGGCTACAGAAGTTTTGAACAGTTTTTCCGTCAGTATGATTCGGATCTGACGGAGAGGCAGGACGAGTTTTGCAAGTCTGAGTGCAATCCTTATGTTTTTGTTTATGATGTGAGAAAGCTTTCAGAACATGAATTTTGAACATTTTGCTTTTAAAAATTTTAATGCGGTACTACCAATGCCGCAAAAGTAAGGAACCGATGGTTCTGCTGTTAACCGGGTGTCGCCGATTTTGGCAACGACGAGGAAAAAACGGTTTTTGTTTTTGAAGGAGTCGGCGGCAGTATCAAGGGAAGGTTTATATAAACTTTTCCTTGAACAGATTTTTATTTACGGAGGGATAAAAATGACCAACTTTGAGCGTATAAAACAAATGAATGAGCAGGAGCTTGCATTATTTTTGGCAGATGTATCTGAAGGGCATTTACCGGATGAGTTTTGTCACGATTTTTGTTCTTACAGGTCCCTTGGTGACTGCGAAAGTGAATTTTGCGCATATCCGAAGGACGAATATCTGATTGACTATTTAAGAGCGGAGGCGTCGTTTGCTTTATGAGAAAAGAGTATATTTTCCCTATTTGCATTATAGTGTTGAATTTGTTTGCTTTTGGATTTTATCTTGACTGTTCTGATTGGCGCCGGGCGTTATATTTTTTGGCTGCGGCTGTTTTAAATTTTTGTGTGATGTAGTTTTACAAAGTTAATTAATGGAGGTGAGAAGATTGAAGTGTCAGACAGCTTTGTGTCCTTACTGCGGCAAGAAGTTTGTATATAGTGAAGTGTACAAATGGAAGCCATGCTGCAGTGAGGAATGTTTTAAAAAGAGGATTGGAATTTTTGAGAAAAAGCGGATTTCAAGCAGACATTCATTTGTTCACGAATCCTTTTGCAAGACTTGCGGAAAGAAGGTTGATGTCCTTCTTTGCGGTGGGTTTTGCAGTGAGAATTGTGAGGAAATTTTTGAAAAGATTGCTGAGAAAAAGTATAACATCAAAATTTTCTGTGTTTTATGCGGAAGAAAGTTTGTTGCAAAAACTGCAAAATCAAGGTTTTGCGACGGATGCCGTAAAAGCTCTTATGTTAACTGTTCCTGCTTCAGAAGTTCTGAGCGCAGGAGATTCTGTTCTGATTCCGGGCTGGGCGAAATGCTGATTTTATCCAGGAAGAAAGGGAAAAGTTATGCCGAGCTGCAGAAGGAAGAAGCTTTGAGGAAGTTGAAAGGAAGATGAAGTATGTACAAATTGTTATTTGCTTTATCTGTTGGTGCGTTGCTTCTTTTGATTGTTTACCTTGTTAATCAGAGAGATATGAGAAACAGGATTGTTTCGGATTATCTTCAGAAGGGCGGACACATTATTGAGATTCACATTGGCAGAGACCGGGTTGTTTCTCATGTTATTTTTGATGGACAGAGGTTTCCGGATGAACAGGTAAGGCTTAAGGTTTTTGATGATTTTTGAGGTTTTTTATGGATAAAGAAAGAAAAGAATTTGATTTTAATGACAGGGAAAATCCTATTCCCGGCAGCAGTGCCTGGATAGTGCATAATAATCAAAAAGCAAGGATGGAAAAAGCTGAGAAGCTTATTGAGGATATGTCGGAGGATTTTCCGCAGTTGTCCAGGATAATGCAGCATCTTAAAGGGGAGGAGGGATAGCTTGAATTGTAACGGCCTTATGTTTTTCCCCCACGAGACAAAGCTTTGTGACGGAATAAAAATCATACAATCAAGGTTTGGGATCCTCGGCTATGGGGTAATTTTCAAGCTTTATGAGAGAATTTATTCTGAAGGATATTACTGTCGATGGGACGAGAAAATATGCAGGGTTTTTGCTTTTGACGAGTGCCGTCTTAAGGCTGATGTTGTTGCATCGGTTGTGGAAAGTGCGCTTGACGAGGGTATTTTTGACAAGGCTATTTTTGAAAAATATGCGATTTTAACCAGCAGGGAAATCCAGGAGAAATTCTGGCATGTTGCCAAAAACCGAAAGGGTTCGGTTATTGAGGAAAGCATCAGGCTTATAAGCTGTGACGGCTCTGCTCCTGCGTGTCCCTTGCCCGAAAAAAAGAGCGAGAAAAACAATATTTTTTATATGTTTGAAATTGCTGTCCGTACAAACCGGGTTTCTGAATTTATTGCCGGCAGTGAGCTTGCCGGATGGCTTGATTTTATGGACTGTGATTTGATTGTGGAAGCATTTAAAATCTGCATTTCAAAGAACAAGAGGAATGTTGATTATCTCAAGGGAATACTCGGTAATTTTAAGGAAAGGGGGATTGTGTATGCTTCAGAGCTTCGGAAAGAATGCGGCAAGCTTCCCCGAAACATTGAAAATTCGACCTTCAGGAATTATCCGGAGGGCGCCTCCATGGGTGAAATTGAGAAAAATATTATAAAAAAGATGATGTCGGAGAAAGCCGGGAAAGGGTGATTGTGAATGACAGATATGGTGGGTGATGAATGATGAATCAATGGGATGTATCGGGGATTTTAATGACCTATTCCGAAAAAGCCGCAAATGCCAAAACAACAAAGCAATTAAAGAAAGTGATAAAAGACATAAGGGCAGAATTGGATTTGAGAAAAATAAAAGTTGAAAACGAAGGAGAGTGAGCGAGAATGACATATCAAGAAGCTTTGAAAATAAATCAGAAGTGGACACCTGAACAGGCAAGGAATGACCTTGAAAGACTTATTATTACAGGTGAAAGACCCGCTGACAAAGTTGTCGGTTTGGCTTGTCAGGCACTTGATAAACAGATACCGAAACACATTGAAGAATGGACCGAGGATGATAGAGAATTTATAGATTATGTTTGTCCGAATTGCAAAACCACTCTGCAACAGAAAATGAAAGGTGCAACACGAACAACGATTTACAAGTATAAAAATTGTATATTCTGCGGACAGGCTTTAGATTGGAGTGATACCAAATGACAGACAGGGAAAGATTGACAACGGACAGAAGAAAAATATTCGCAAGAGAAAGCCTGACTATAATGTCGATGAATAAAGATGAATTAAGGCGACATTATAACGAAATATTTGACAGTTTGCAAGAGTATGAAGTTGCAGAGGAACAGGGGCAACTTATAAGACCGCCTTGCAAGGTTGGGGATAAGGTGTACTTTGTCGATAAATGCGATGAAGACGCAGACGAATATCGAGATATTTCTGTTGGTGAGTGTGTAAGTTTTTCGATTCTAAAAGAAGGATTGTGGATGCGTTGCCGTTATGAAGATGGGTTGACATTGTGGCACGAGCTTTATACGGAATGGGGCAAAACAGTATTCCCATCAAGAGAAGAAGCAGAAAAGGCTTTGAGGCAGATTTGCAAAAAATAAAAAAGGAGAAGGAAAAAATGGAAAACATGATTAACAAAAAAGTAATTGTAAGAGGCGACAGAAGCGGTGTGTTCTTTGGAACACTCGTTCAGAAAGACGGCAGAGAAGTGATGCTGAAGGATTGCAGAAGGCTTTGGTATTGGTCAGGTGCTGCATCAATATCTCAGATTGCAACAGATGGTGTTGCGAACCCCGGAGGCTGTAAATTCACGGTGGTTGTTGATGAAATTGTGATTCTTGATGCAATTGAAATTATTCCTTGCACCGACAAAGCTATTGAAAACATTGAAGGGGTGCGAGTATGGGCGATTTAAAAATAAAAAAATGGCTTTCTGATCTTGGCTCTGGCTCTGGCTATGGCTCTGGCTCTGGCTATGGCTCTGGCTATGGCTCTGGCTATGGCTCTGGCGATGGCTCTGGCTATGGCTCTGGCGTTGGCTCTGGCGATGGCTCTGGCTATGGCTCTGGCGGTGGCTCTGGCGATGGCTCTGCCGATGGCATCAAAGAAATTAATAAAATGACTGTCTATGATGTTGACAGTGTTCAAACGATTATAATCAACATCAAAGGCAACCTTGCAAAAGGCTTTATTCTTCAAAGTGATTTATCTTTGAAGCCATGCTTTGTTGTTAAAGGTCAAGGATATTTTGCACATGGCGAAACAGTCAAAGAAGCAAGGGAAGCCCTTCAAAGCAAGATTTTTAAAAACATGGACACGGATGAAACCATTGACAAATTCATTGATACATTCGAAAAAGGCAAAAAATACAGTGCTAAAGACTTCTATGAATGGCATCACTATCTGACCGGCTCTTGCGAAATGGGCAGAAAGTCATTTATGCAAGACCATGAAATTACATTTGATGATGAATTGACAGTTGATGAATTTATTGAACTTTGCGAAAATGCGTATGGTGGTGAAATCATCGCTCGGTTGAAGAAACGAGGTACGGAGTGATGGCTGAATTTGATTACAAAGAATATGCAAGGCAACTGAGAGAAAATGCGGTCAAGGATGATAATGGTGTGATTCGGTGTTCACCTGCATTGTGGGAACAGATTGTAAGTATCATTGATAATATACCCACAGCCGATGTTGTGGAAGTGAAGCACGGAAAGTGGGAAGGGTGTGAGTGTTCACTCTGCGGACACTTTGCTACATATGCCAATGATTATAATTATTGCCCCAACTGCGGTGCAAAAATGGATGGTAAGGACACAAATGTCTCGACCTAATGATAGAACGATTTTAAGGAGTGAGAATAGTTGAAGTTAGGAATTAAGGCGAAAGACATTAGAGATTTTCAAAAATATGTAAAGAAACTTGATGAAGTCATAAACCGAATTAGTGAATATAAAGAAGATGCATATATTTATGCAACACCAGACTATTTGAATTTGATGGCTTACTTTGTCGACGACTCACGCTCAATTCGTGTTAGTGTTGAACCATTAGTTGTAAGTGCACCACTTACAAGGCTAGACAGTGGAGATTGGTAAGGAGTGAGAGTGTGAAGATACCGAAGTATGTACAAAAACTTATAGACAGAAGGTGTAAGCTTGCTGACCAACTCGCAACCGTGTGTTGGGATCTTGATGAATGGCTTGATAATAACAAAATAGAGTGCGAGAGCTGTGACACTCATTCAGGGGTTGAAATATACTGCAATCCTTGTAGTTCAAAACGAAGAATAATGAACGCAATAATCAATAAGCAATAAAATCGCAATTCAGAGGAGGAATAAAATGAAAAAAATCAGATTATATCCCGGAAAGAAAATTACCGTCAACTGTCGCACTACAGAAAGTAATCTTTGTGCTAAGGCGGTCAATGTCAGGGTTTATCAGCTTTATTCTAAATTTGCGGTTCTGGACAACGGCAAATACAAATTTTGTGCATATATTGATGATTTACAAATGCGAAGAGTTTTATCATGTTAGGAGGATTTTTATGGATTATGTTAAATTAGTTAATGATGGTACATACAGAAAAGAGGATTTAAGCCCGGAAAAGCAGAATTTCATCAGCGGTATGGAATGCATCGGTGCATCGCTTGAAAACTATTTTTCTGATGAGGATTTCAACGGAACTGAGTGGAGTTCCACGCTTGCAACGATACAGAAAGAAATTGCTGAAGGCGTTGTAAGAGAAATAAGGGATTTTATTCATATTACTGTTTGCGAAATGATTGTTGAGTTAGCTGATCGTGAAGTTTGTGAAAAGGAGGACAAAGATGGAGAGCTGCAGCAAGCCTGTTCCGAAAGTGAGCAGTGTTGAAATTTTAAAGAACAGACGGTCCTGTGATTTGTGTCTGAAGGATCAATGTTCGAAAAGATGTAAGCATTCTAAAAATTATACTTTTTCTCAAATTAAAAAGGCATATGATGAAGCTATCGCTTTTATGGAATGCAGGCCGATCACCTGTCCTGATTGCGGCAGGGGGATTTTTGACATTGACAGATTCTGTTCTCATTGTGGTGCGCAGGTTAAAAACCGCACCGGGTGAGCTTTTGTCAGTCAGATTTTAAGTGTTTTTTTTATTGTTTTCAGCGCATGGGCAGTGCGGGAAATCTGCCTTTTTATTTTGTGTTTTTTTAATTTTTAGTTTTATATTTTTAATTAGGCATAATTCATTTTTGCGAAATACAATCGGATAGTCCTGCGCCGGCTAGCCTTATTAAAGTGCGCCTGAAATTCAAATCAGGTGCATTTTTTATTGCCGGTTTTAGATTTTTTAAGAAAGAAAAAAGTAGCAAAAAAGAAAGAATAACACTACAGTACACTAAACAATATTACACTATAGCATAATGCTTATTAGATATTATATATTAATTTATATTATTATTTATATCATTACAGAGAGTTTATATTCTCTCTGATATCAGAATTATTTTGCAGGTGAGTTTTGCCTTTGGGAATGGTATTCCGGTTGTTTGTGTTTCAAAATTAAGCCTTGGGGAATTTTATTTTTTTGAATGGGTATTTGTTTGTTTTGCACAAAAAGTTGTCTCTGAGCTTGATTTTCAAGGCTTTTCATTTTTGTTTGGTTTTTAGGCTGTGTTCTTTTATGCATTTATATGTTTTTTTATGTTTCCGAGTTTGATTTTGTCCTGAAAATCTTTGGTTATTTGATGTATTGAAATTCGAAGTTTTTTGTTTTATTTTATTAATTGTAACAGCTGTAACTAATATTAACATTTCCGGAGTTTTTATATTTTTCTCTCCGGTTGCTGTGCGGATTTAAAGCCGTCTGCCGAAGCTTATGCCTTTGTGGTGTTGTATGCCCTTTCTTGCTTTATAAGAATTATGCTGAATTTTGTTCGCGAGATGCAATGTTAACGAAACTATACTCGCGAATTTGGTGCAGGCCCTGCCTGCTTTCTTGAATGTGCTTTGTTCGATAAGCTTTGCCTTTAAGTTCACCTGTATGTATTTTATTTTGGTTATGCTGCAGCTGTTATTTCGGCAGGCGGTTTTATTTTTCAATGTACAGGCTTTTGTGTTGTTGCTTTTGCATGTGGAATGAGATTTAAAAATTCTAATTGCGGGTGCCGGCACAGTCTGATTTTATAGATTTTAATTTTTGGTTTTGTGTATGAGTGATATTTTCGATGATTTTCCCATTATTAACCCCGAGGATTTCGGGATTGACATAGATAAAAACGGCGTTTGCGGTGAAGGTTCCGGTGAGGTTTCTGTCAACAAAGCAGAAGCTTTTTCCCCTCATCAGTCAGCAAAGCTGACAGCTTCCCCACCTGGGGGAAGCCAAACGGATGTTAGTTCAAATGATGGCGCTGTAAAGGAAGCTGAAGCTTTTTCCTCTCACCGGTCAGCAGATAATAAAGATTTGCCCGGCGGAAGCCATGCACTCAATTGTTGCGAAAGCGGTTCTGATGTTGAGGTTGTCTCGCCTGATGAAGCGGAGATTATGAAGGATTACCCCGATTCCAGTGAGGATATTGACATCAATCCCGTTCACAAGAGGGTTGTTGATTATTTTCTTGTTTGCGGAAACAAGAAGAAGGCTGCAAAGCTTGCCGGAATTGAAAGCTCCTCTGATGAAGGACTTCGTGTTCAGGCCTGCAGGATTTTTAAACGCCCTGAGGTCAAGGCATATTACAGTCTCAAAAAAAGTGAGCTTGCCGAGAAAGCAGACATTTCTCACGATGCTTTTATGTCGGAGCTTGTGTCCATTGCCACCTTTGACATAAAAGATGCCATAAATACTGAGATTGTTCCCAGTCTTACCAACGAGACGGTGTACCGTGTGCATTTCAAGAGCATTGAGGATATTCCCGAATATGCAAGAAAAGCTGTTAAGGCTATTGAGATTGCGAAAGACGGTACTCCGAAAATGATTTTTTATGACAAGCTCATTGCTCTCAAGATGCTTGGTGAGATTAAAGGCTATATGTCGCCCCGTGCAGACGATGGTGATGAAGAGGAAAGCGGTGTTGCTTTTATTCCTTCGGTTATTCCCAGGGGTGATGCTGATGAGTAAAAAAGTAATCTGGGAGCCTCAGGAAAAGCAGGCAATATTTATGAGCCGTCCTGAATATGAAGCACTCTATGGCGGTGCTGCAGGCGGGGGAAAGTCGGATGCGCTTCTGATTGAAGCACTCAGGCAGGTTAACATCAGGCATTACAAGGCTTTGATTCTTCGAAAAACTTATCCCCAGCTCTCTGAGCTTGAGGAAAGAAGCGCAGAGCTTTATCCGAGAATTTATCCCGGATGCAAATACAATTCATCAAAGCACTTCTGGAAGTTTCCTTCCGGAGCTTTAATATATTTCGGTGCTATGCAGCACACCAAGGACAGGATAAAGTATCAGGGTAAACGATATGATTTTATTGCTTTCGATGAGCTTACCCATTTTACATGGGATGAATATTCATATATGTTTTCCAGAAACCGTCCATCTGCTCCCGGAACAAGAGTTTATCTGAGAGCTACGACAAACCCCGGCGGAATCGGTCACGGTTGGGTGAAGGAGCGTTTTATTACAGCTGCTCCGCCTTTTACGACGATTGTAACTGAGATGGAGGTTACCAAGCCTGACGGCACTGTCGAAAAAATGGAGAGGGACAGAATTTTTATTCAGTCAACGGTTTTTGATAACAAGAAGCTTCTTGAAAATGACCCGAACTACATTGCAAATCTTGCTTCCCTTCCTCAGGCAGAGCGTGATGCTCTTTTATACGGGAACTGGGACAGCTTTGACGGTCAGGTATTTACTGAATTTAAGAACAATCCGAAAGGCTATGATACCGGAATTGATACCCATGTTATTAATCCCTTTGAGATTCCTGCCGATTGGAAGCGGTTTATTTCCTTTGACTTCGGGTTTTCTCATCCTTATTCGGTTGGCTTCTGGGCAATTGCCCCGAGAAGCGGTACGCTGTATCGGTATTATGAAATATACGGTTGTGCACCTAACACTCCCAACAAGGGTGTTGAAGAGCCGCCTGATGTAATTGCACGCCGAATCAGAGAGTATATGGATTTTGAAGCCAAAAAATATCGTGTCAAAAGTTTGAATTACCGATGTGTTGCTGATCCTGCAATTTGGGACAACAGATATGGAAGCGATGCTTCGCCTGCAAAGGTTATGGAAAAGTATGGAGTTTACTTTGAAAAGGGTAATCACGACAGGCTTGCCGGAAAAATGCAGATTCATTATCGTTTAGAGTTTAATTCAGAGGGTATTCCGAAGATGTATATTTTCAAGAGCTGTCATGATTTTATTCGTACTATTCCGAACATAGTTTATGACAAGCACAAGGTTGAGGATATTGATACTGAGTGTGAGGACCACATTTATGACGAGACAAGATATTTTCTGATGATGAATCCCATTGACAGGACAGTTTTGCCGAAGAAAAAGAAATCCGGGTTTAATCCCCTTGATTTATAGAATTTTAACTATTATTTTGTGAGGTGTTTTATATGGCAGAAAGAAAAAAAGAAAGTGCAAAAGCTCCGGTTAATCCTGATTTTGCTCAGTTTCGTGATATTGGCGAAGGCGGGGCTCAGACGGATGTGAGTTCAAAAGATGGTAGTGGATGTGAAGAATCTTCTAAAGGATTTTTTGATTCTCCTGCAGATGTTCCCGATGACTTTGACGAAAGAATTGCTTCCGGTCTGACCGAGGATGATGTTTCTGATGTTCCCGATCCGTTTGTTGACGGAGATAATGATTATTCCGGTGACGGTGATGCAAAAAACAAAACAGTTACTTGTGACTCACAAGCTTCGGATGAATATGTATCGCCTGATGAAGAGCCGGTAGAGATTTTTATTCCGGTACATGATGATGATTTTTCGGATTTGGTTCTTTCAATCAATATGAAAAAATTTAAAATTCCGAAAAACAAGACTGTTACCGTTCCGCGGTATGTGCGTGATTATTATTACACACTTTGCAAGCAGAAGGCTGATTTTTCTCAGAAAAGGAATGCACTTATTGCGACTGATGAATGATTTTGTAATGAAAAATAACCGGCTTTTGCCGTTTATTATATATAATTTGATTATAGCCATTGTTAATATCGAGTTGACAATGTGCGCTTGGAGGTTTATATGGATAACAAATCTTCTACCGGGATTTCCGCCGTTGGTACCGGCAACGGCAATGATGCTTTTGAGGCTTATCAGAGCGGTGCTTCTGTTGAAGAAATCAATGAGAGATTTTTTTCTGCCGGCGGTGCGGTCGAAGCTGAAGCTTCTACACCTCATCAGTCAGCAAATCAGACAGCTTCCTCGCCAGGGGGAAGCCTGACGGATGACAGTTCTTTTGATGGAAGTCAGACAGATGTGAAGTCTTTTGATAATACCGATGAAAGCAATCATAATTCTTCGTCTGAGACTGCTGTTCCGGAGAGCGGTTCTGACGATAGTGAAAGTGAATCTGTTCTTCAGGCAGATTCTGCCGGAAACGGTGATTCTTCCGATAAGGGGGAAGGTACTGATGTTGCTTCAGGAGATGTTAAGCTTTTCTCTCAGGCAGAGCTTGACTCAATTGTTGGCCGCAGAATTGACAAAGAAAGACGGATGCGCGGCTCCGTTGAAAATGAGTATGATGCTTTTGCATCTGATGTTGCAAGGTTTCTCGGTGTGAGTAAGGACGATGTCAGAAACGAAATTAAAAAGGCACAAATCATAAAAGATGCCGACAATGAAAATGTTTCTGATGTTGATCTTTATGAGCGTGCGAGACTTGCAGAGATTGAACGGGACAGATTTAAGGCTGACCTTGAGCGAAAGAACGAAGAGGATGCCAGAAGAGCCTTTGCGGATACTATGTCCGGTCAGATTGCCGATTTTGAAAAGAAGCATCCTGATGTGGATGTTGTTTCTGTATCAGGTAATGATGAATTTAACGAGGCTCTAAGGTATTTTTATTCCAAAGAGTCCACAAAGGACAGGTGCTTTGAGCTTGCTTTTGCTGCTCTCGGCGGAAATGTTCCTCTTAAGAAAGCTTCTTTTGTCAAGTCAGATGATGCCGAAAAGAAAAAGGCTATTGTGGAATCCAACAAACAGCGTGCTTCTGAGTCTGCATCGGTGTCGCGTTCACCTTCATCTGCCGACAAGAAGTTTGATTTTTCCAAAATGTCGTCAAGTGATTTTGATGAGATTATGGAAAGGGTAAAAAACGGTGAGGTTATTATGCCGTAGTGCTTTTTCCGTGATTGCCCAAAAAATTAATCTTCTTTTCGGAAAAAACATTTGATTTGAAAGGAAGATTTATATGCCTAATATGAATACAAACACACTGACTCAGTTAACTGCTGAAGCTCAGGTGTTTTACAACAGACAGCTTATTGCTGTTGCTGAACCTGAATGTGCTTACCGCAGACATGCTCAGCGTGCGAAGGTTCCGAAACATGGCGGAAAAACCGTTAACTGGAGAGATATGAAAAAGCTCGCCAGAAACACAACACCTCTTACTGAAGGTGTTATGCCTGACGGTAAGAAATTAAACATTGTTCCCATCACCGCACAGATTAAATCTTACGGTGATTATGTAACCACAACTGACAACCTCAACCTTATGGCGATTGACGATGTTGTTATGCATGCTACAAAGAGACTCGGTCTTCAGGCTGCCGAATCTCTTGATTATATTGCGGGTTCGGAATTTTGCAGCGGTAACAATGTACATTTTGCAGGCGGGAAGCTTGGAAGAGCGAATCTTGCTGCAGGTGATGTACTCGGTATTTCCGATATTATCAAAGCGGCACAGTTCCTTAAATCCAACTCTGCTCCCAAAATTGACGGTTCATATTTTGCCATTATTCATCCTGCTGTTGTTTATGACCTTATGAACGCAGAGGAAGGCAAGAAAAACTGGATCGATGTAAATGTTTACGCTGACCAGGAAAAAATTGTCAAGGGTGAGCTTGGCAAGCTTTTTGGTATCCGTTTCATTGAAACTCCCAATGCCATTACTGTTGAAAATGATGCAGGAAATGTTTATCAGACACTGGTTTACGGTGCTGATGCTTTTGGCTGTGTTGACCTCGAGGGCGGTAACCTTCGCACTATTGTTAAGCCTCTTGGCAGTGCAGGCAGTGCAGATGCTCTTGATCAGATTGCAACAGTTGGCTGGAAAGCATTTGATGCCTGCAAGATTCTCAATGACGACAACATGATTCGTTTGGAATCTATGTCAAACTTTGCCTGATTTTCTCTTTTTTGCAAATGCCCCGGTGAGCTTGTCACTGTTTCGGTAAGACCTACCTGAGGTCATGGCTGTCCACAAGTTTATAAAGTTTTTGCACTCGTTTGTGTCCTCCGTGTGTGCAGACTTTTATATTGTGGGCAGCCATTTTTAATCTTTAAAGAAAGGATGATGTTTGTGAGACTTCCGGCTCTTAAGCAATCTGTTCGTGCAGATCCTGTTATTACAAATCAATTCGGCGGTCTTAATCAGAGCCATGCAGAGACCGATTCTGAATTTTTTGATATGAAAAATGTCAGCAGCAGATGTTTTCCGGCAGTTGCTTCTTCCGGGAAAAGAAAGGTTATAAAGTCCCTTTCAGGCAGTTCGGAATTTGAGTTTGTTCATGCTCCTTTTTATCTTGAGGGTGATTTAACTGAAAAGGATTTTTGCGGTGTTATAAGCGGAAAGTATTATTACAATAATTCACGAATTACTGATGTTAACGGTAAGAATGAGCTTCTTCCGCCTTTTAATGATTCTTCGAATTATCCGCTGCTCTCGGATATAAAAGCCAATCCCTGCTTTGTTTTTTATAACAACGAAATGAAAATTTTCCCTGATTGTAATTCATATGAACCCATTACCGGTTCTGTTGGCTCTTTTCTTATTTCGAAGGAATTCAGAGCAGATGATTTCGAATTTTATTCATATTACTCCGATGATTCTGAACGATTTTATGCATCGATTACTTATGTGGGTGAAGGTGCTGATAAATCCAAGCTCGGGATTTTGGGCAGCACTTTTCCGTTTAATGTGGGAGATTCACTGAAAATTTCATATGATACAACTAAAACGACTTATAATTTTCTTGTTTATGATGTGTCAGATCCGCTGATGAGAGAAGCTTTATATAAGCATAAAGATTGTGACAAGCTTATTGTTGAATGTGTTATCAGAGGAATCGATACCGAGGTTATTGATGTCAGCGGCATGAAGCGGACAATCGTAAACTGTGTTCGCCTTGATTTATACAATGTTAAGGGTGAGCTAATCGGTTTTGATTTTGGTGACTGTAAATGTGCCGAATATTCCGTAAGTTGTTATTGTGATCAGTCTCTTATTCCTAAATTTGAATTTACCTTAACCAGGGTTATGCCTAGGTTTTCTTATATGTGCGAGGCTAACGGAAGAATTTTCGGTCTTGACACCTCCGGGAAAACAATCCGTGCCTGCAAGCTCTATGATCCTAAAAGCTGGTATGAGTTTGACGGCGGTGCGGATGCTTCGTGGTTTGCAGAGGTTGCATCTAACGGAGAATGGACCGGAATTGTTAATTTCGGAGGTTATGTTTATTGCTTCAAGAAAGACATTTGTTATGTTATTTTCGGTGACAATTCCACAAATTTTTCGATTGCCAAAACAATCAATCACGGTTGTATTGATGCAAGGTCAATACAGATTATCGGAAACAGTCTTTTTTTCCTGAGCTCTGACGGCTTTTATCAGATGTCTTCCTCTATGCCTGTTCTCATATCTGAGAAGCTTGAAAAGAGATATACATCATGTGTTGCAGGAAGCGTTGGCCATCTTTATTATGCATCGGCACACTATGATGGTGGTGTTGAGCTTTTGTGCTTTGATTCCCTTCGGGGGTTCTGGTATAAGGAAGACGATTTTGATGCTGTGTGCTTTTTTAACCACAACAACAAGCTTTACGGTGCATCGAAAAAGGAGCTTGTATGCTTTGGTGACGGAGAATTTCCTGAGGAATGGTATGTTATTTCCCGAAAGTTTAACGACAACACTTCACATCTTCGCTGTCTTTGCGAGTTATATTTCAGACTAAAAATTCCTTCCGGAGCAGATGTGAGTATTTTTGTCAGCTATGACGGCGGGGAGTTTGTCAGGTGCGGAAAGGTTCTCAATTCTAAGATTATAACAAATGATGAAGGTTCTGTTCTGAAGGCTGAAGATTTCTCGAAGGGAAGGCACATTTCTGATGAGGCTTATTATCAGAGGGTTCCTGTTCGGCTTCGTGCCTGCTCGAGCTATCAGTTTAAGCTTGTTTGCCACGGTGATGTTTTGTTTGAATCCTTTGAGAGAGTTTTATCGGTTTCGGGACAGCTTCAGCGATAGGAGGTTTTTTATGATTGTAAATATTACTACCGGTTATCCTCTGACTAAGGGGAACGAGGTTGATCAGCTTAAATCCTTGCAGAATCAGTTTTGTTCCCTTATTGATGAACTGAATTATATTATTCCGATGCTCGGAAACTCAATTCCTTCGATTATTTCGGAAGGAAATGACAACGATGAATCCGGAGGGGAGGTGTGATTTATGAATAATGTATTTTTTCGAAAAATGCGTTCTGCCTTTGATGAATACAAATCGAGTGCAGAGCAGAAGGACCTCAATCAGAGGCTTATGGAAAACGAAAAATGGTACCGTTTAATGCAATATGAAGGGGGCAAGGACAACAGAATTCCTTCGGTACGAACCGGTTACCTTTTTAACGCCATACTGACCAAGCATGCTGATGCAATGGACAACTATCCTGATATTACAATTCTTCCGAGAGAATCAGAAGATGAGGAGCTTGCAAATGTTCTCACCGGTGTTATTCCTTATATCCTGGAAAACAACAATTTTGAGCAGATATACTCTGACAACTGGTTTTCGAAGCTTAAGACCTCTGCCTGTTATATGGTTGGTTGGGATCCTGAAATTAACAACGGTGAAGGGGATATAAAAATTTCGAAAACTGATCTTTTGCATCTTTACTGGCAACCGGGTATAAATGACATTGAGGATTCGGAATTTGTTTTTTATGAATCTTTTGTTCCCCGGCACGAATTTCTTGCTGTTCACGGTCAGGAGGCTCTGGATAAAAGTGCAACAACTACGGATGTTGATTCTTATGATGTTATTAAAATTCAACCGAAGCAGGAAATGGTTCTGGTGATTGACTGCTATTACAAGAAATTAAAAAAAGGTAAGGATGCGGTTGTTCACTTTTGCTCTTTTTCCGGTGAATATGTCATTTTTGCTTCAGAGGACAAAAAGGGTGAAGACGGCAGACTGCTTTATGAAAAGGGTTATTATGAATTTGACGGCTATCCCTTTGTTTTTGATTGCCTTTATCCTGCGGAGCAGAGCGTTGCCGGATTTGGTGTGGTAGATGTTCTGAAGGATATGCAGCAGTATATTGATTCTCTGGAATCGTCAATTCAGGTTAACAACCGACTTATCGGGAAGCCCAGGTATATTGTTTCTAATTCCCTTGGTGTATCGCCTGAAGATTTTGTTGATTACAATAAAGAGATTATCTTCTCTGAAAATTCTATTGAACCTAACAAGGTTTATAAAATTCAGGTTGATGCTCTTCCGGCTCAGGTTATTAATTCCCGGGACAGCTTTGCGGCACAGATGAAGGAAATAATCGGTAACCGTGATTTTCAGCAGGGAGGTACCTCTAACGGTGTAACAAGCGGAACGGCTCTTACGGTTATGCAGTCGGTTGGCGACAAGCTCAGCCGTGACATAATTAAACAGTCTTACCGTTCATACAAAAAGATTATCCTAAAGATTATTGAGCTTATCAGGCAGTTTTATTCTGTTAAGCGCACAATCAGGATAACCGGCAAGGACGGCGGATTTGAATTTATTGATTTTGACAATTCTGCTCTTAATCGTGATAAGGCACTCGTTGATTCGGCTATGCCCGGGTATCCTTCAGGAAATGAGACATCTTTTGTTCCCGGTGATGATCTTGGGATTTCTCCTGATGCTCCCGTTGGCATTGGCGGTTTTGCTGATGATGGTAATTTTGAAGAATCTGTTGAATCTGACAGAGTTCCCATTTCCAAACCATACTTTGATGTGAAGCTCACTGTTCAGAAAACGAATCCTTATTCCAGGGAAATGTCTAATCAGACTATTCTTTCTCTTGCCGAATCCGGACTTCTTAACCCTCAGAACCTGCAGTATAATCTGCCAGTTCTCAGAGCTTTGCAGTTTGAGGGGAAGGATGTTTTATTGAAGGAGCTGAGTGAGATTGCTGATGGCATTGCTTCGCAGTCACAGCAGACGGCACAGGCTCAAATGATGCAGAGTGGAAATGTTACTGCCGGCGGTGATTCTTCCGGAAATGAAATGGTTGATATAACTGAGCTTCTTTCGGCTCAGAGACAGGAGTGATTTTATGGCTTTAATTAATGGTCCTATTGTTGTCAGAGGGTCTGACGATAAAAAGATTAACACAGGTCCCGTTGTTGTTCGAAGCAATGATGCCGGCAGTCCGGTTCAGTCACCTGCAGTTAAACAAAGTGTGAGCAATATTATTTCCCATGGAAACGGCGGTATCAGAAAGAGCATTGGAGGTGTTAATTCTTCACCCGGAAATAATGATGCTCTCAAAAATATTTTGTCTTTTGACAAGGCAAAAACCAATCCTTATGAGGGCGTTCCCATCAGCTTGGGCATTGGTCCGAGAAGAGCTGACAGTGTTGGAAAATCGACAGGTGTCGTTTGGCCCGAAAAGACTTTGGGTTCTTCCGGCGCCGGTAATGGTTCGGGGGGCAGCGGAATTGTAAATTCAAATCAGAACATTTTTTCGGGAGACAGAGTTTCAGCAAGGGATTTTGCTCAGGAAAACGGAGCTGATGTTTCCTGGGACGATGCAAGCGGCAGTCTTCTTATAAACGGTCATGTTGTACCCAAAGACAAGGTTTACATTGAGAACGGACGAAGTTTTGTTGACAGGGATGTTTTAAACAATATTCTTGATTATTCGAAAAAGTACACTCCCGGCGGAAATCTGATAATGCCCGGTGAAAAATCTGTCAGAGTGGTTGATTATGTGAAAAATCTTCCGGGAGCTGAGGCTACATATTCCGAATCTTCGGGAGATGTATTTTTAAACGGAATCAGAATACCGAAGGAATATGTTCATATTGACAGTGACGGCAGATCATATGTTGATGAAGGAATTTTGAAGAGTATATATGAGCGGTCTGCAGAAGGAAACGATGATTCGTTTTTTAATGCGAAAAAAAGGATTACCGATGCTGATGAGCTTTTATCTAAGCTATATAAAGAGGTTTCCGAGCCTAAGGAGTTTGAATATGACTACAGAACTGATCCCAGCTTCAAGGCTTTTTCCGACTATTATGACCAGCTGGCAGATCAGGCAGTCAGTGATGCAATTGCTCAGATGGTTGGAAGAACAGGCGGATATCTTAACTCAAATGCTTTAGCTGCAGCTTATCAGGCGAGAAACCTGTATAACCAGCAAAAGGCTAACATTATTCCTACCCTTGAAAAGCAGGCTTTTGAAAGATATCTCTCGGGCAGAGAGCTTAATGCTACTCAGATGCAGGCTCTCGGCAATGTGCTTGATTCATTCAATAACACATATCTTAATGCAAGAAACAATGAGCTTAGTCTTAATCATCAGATTGAGAATGATAAAAATTCACTTAATGAAGATTCGCGACAGTTTGACACACAGATTGACCTTGCAAATCGTGAGCTTGAGCTTGATGAATATGTTAAGAACAGACAGCTTGATGAAGAAATTCGTCAGTTTGACAAAAGCTTTGATCTGGATCTTGCCACAATCTTTGCAAATCTTCGCAAAGCCGGATATACCGATGATGTGATTTTGCAGATTTTAAAAGAACATCTTGGAGACATTTCTTTTGAGGATATTCAAAAAAGCAATTATGTTACCGGCGGAGGCTCGAAGACAGTGAGCACATCTAAAGCGAAAAGCTCTGCTAAGACGAATAATTCAAACAAGACCAACAATTCAGGAAACAAGGGTGCTGTTGATGCGACATTAATTCCTGTTTAAGCCGGAGGTATAAATTATGGCTTTATCTAATAAAGAACAGAATATTATTAATTCTCCAATGTTCAGTCAGGCGTATAAGGACAAGCTTAAGGCTGAAGCTGATAAAAAAGCTTCAGCAGTTAAGGCAAGGGTTGATTATGCCAAAGCTAAGGGGCAGGTCGATAAATTAAAGAAGGATGCTCCAAAGAAGAATGATAAACCATTGATTTCGGGAACTTCTTTTGGAAATTCAAAAGGTGATTTAATTCCCTTGGAGTCGGCAGAAGGACAGCTCAGGCTTCTTGAAAAAGGCGGTAACAGCCCTTCTGATCGTTTTAAAAATCAGTCAGATATTGTTACTTTTGATGATATCGTAAAAACCTATAGTGACCAGATTGCTTACAACAAGGAAAAACAGAAAGAAAGAGAAGAAAAGAGGAATATTGATACAGTTAAATCAAATCCCGGCAGATTTTCTTTTGATTCCGATTCTTCGGGTATTTCGGATAATGATGTTTTAAGGCTTGGGAAGGGGCCTCTTTCGGAGAGGGAGCAGATAAATCAGGGTGTTTACAACAACAAATCCCAAAAGGACGAAAAAACCCTTGCAAAGCTCTCGCTTTCTCTTTCCAATGCTGCAAATAACAAAAGCAGTGATCCTGTTGCTTTGGAGAAGCAATTCAGAGATTTCAGGAATTATCTTGATGATTACAAAAAGGATTACGGCAAGCTCCCTGCAGGTTATGATGCTCTTTATGCTTCGGTTGAAAAAATAATTTCGGATTATGAAAAAGCCCGTGCCGGTCACAGCATTTCTGCAGGGGGAGAAATGAAGAAGGAGAACTTCGGTTCGTGGCTTTTGAAAAATGCGGCTGCAGGCCTTGCATCGTTTAATCAGGCCTTTGGTGCAACTCTCGATTTTATAACTCCTACAGATTTTCTCGGTGACAAGGATCCATTTGGGAAAATTAATGAATATTACAATTCTGAAAATGAAAAGTATTCACGAAAGGCTCTTAATTCTTCCCTTGCTATGGGTAAGGGATTTGACACTGCAGGCAGTTTGTGGCAGGCTACTGTTCAGTCACTTCCTCAGGCTGTGCTTGCGGTTCTCTCCGGCGGAAGCTCGGTTGCTTCTTCTCTTGGAAGCTCCGGGGGAATGATTTCGAATTTTGTTACCTCTGCTGCGAAAAATCCGTCCTTCTGGCTTTCTGCTTTTCAGAGTATGGGTAATGAATATGAAAGAGCAAAGGCGCTTGGTGCTAATGATTTTGTTGCATCTTCCGCAGCTATAATTTCGTCTCTTTTAAATGCCGGTTTTGAGGTGAGCGGAGGTATTGAAACTCTTCTTCCCGGACTTAAAAACGGCAACGCTTCAACCGTGAGACAGTGGGTTCGGTCTATGGTTGAAGAAGGCGGAGAAGAAGCTGTTCAGAGCATTATTCAGAAATCCATTTCGAAGATAATGTATGATAAGGAAATAAAGAATATTTCTCTGACCGATGAAAATGCAATTGTTTCAGGCAAGGGTATGCTTGGTGATTTTATCGGCGGTGCAGTCGTTGGCGGTTTTTGGGGCGGCGCAATTATTGGTGCTGATTATGTTGCAAATGCTATTTCGTACATCAGGGGTCCGCGGTTTGATAGCTTTGTGAAAAACGATGCATTTTACTATGTTAAAAACGCCAGAAAGTTTTTGCGCCGTGACCTTATTGCAATGGACACTGTTGCCAGAAATTTTGGTGTTAAAATTGAGATTGTTGATTCGCTCTATGACGAACACGGTGATTTTGCAAACGGTCAGTTTTCAGCTGACGGAAAGACCTTATATATAAGCAAGGAATCGAAGGATCCTCTTACACTGACATTTATCCATGAAAGTGTGCGTGCACTCAAAGCCAATGACCCCGAGGCATATAAGGCTATTTTAGAGGACCTCAAAAAGACTGTTGGCACCAACACCAAGGAATACCGTGATGTTATTTCCGCTCTTCGAAGCTCTTACAGAAAGCATCTGAACGGAACCAAGTCACAAAACAAAAATCTTATTGACGAGGAATTTACAGCTGCTACACTTTCTCATTTACTTGCAAATCCCAAGTCGCTTAAATTTATTGCTCAGAGTGATATGAACAGGCTTTCAAGAATTGCCGAT
>JAZNUS010000002.1:0-9135 GCA_045592485.1 Clostridia bacterium
GGGCGATTCGTGAATCGCCCCTACAATGTCCTAGTGCTAAACAGCTCGACAAATTCCAATTTATTTAACTGAAAACCTGTATTCTGTTTTGTAGTCATAAACCTCGCCGGCTTTAAAAATCGGAGAGGGAAAATGTGAAAAGGTTGTGGAATTGGGGAAAAACTGAGTTTCCAAACAAAGTCCGCCGTGTTTTGGATAGGTCGCACCGTTTTTGCAAACTCTTCCTTTCTGAACACCATTGCACGAGTAGAACTGCACTCCGGGTTTATTGGTGAATACATCCATAACAATTCTGCTTTTGTCACCTGTCAGAGTTGCCGCCTTTCTGAAGCCTGAACCTTCTATGACAAAATTGTGGTCAAATCCATTAAACATTCTGAGTTGTTCAGAATCTGCATTTATGGCATCTCCAACCTTTTTGGGCGTGAGAAAATCAAAGGGCGTGCCCTTAACCGACAAAACTTCGCCACAGGGCATACATTCCGCTGTGTTTGGAGTATAGAAAGGGCAGTTCATCCAAAGGGTATGTCCAAGGGTGTCGCCGCTGGAATCACCGTTAAGATTAAAATAACTGTGATTTGTCAGATTGATGATTGTGTCCTTGTCAGACACAGCTTCATAGTGAATCTCAATTCCGTCTGAGGAGTTCAGGCGGTAGGTAAGTTTAACCTTAAGATTTCCCGGATAACCCTCGTCTCCGTCGGGAGAGAGCATCTCAAAGGTGACAGAGGGTGTTTCGGAGTCTGTCACTGAGCTTTCAGCGAGAAGATATTTGTTAAAGCCTTTTTTGCCACCGTGAAGACTGTTTTTGCCGTTGTTGGCAAAAAGGGAATACTCTGTTCCGTTCAAGGTAAATTTGCTTCCGCCTATTCTGTTGGCATATCTTCCGATAAAAGCTCCGAAGCATCCGGTATTTTCAAAATATTCTTCAAGGGTGTCTCTGCCGAGAACAACATCAACAAAAGCTCCCGAACCGCTTTTTACCCATAAATTCTTTATTATTCCGCCGTAGTTTATTATTTGGGCTTTAAGATTTTTGCCGTTGTCAAGTTCATAAAGAAAGACTTCTTTTCCGTCGGGCATAAAGCCGAAATGTGATTTTTTTATACTCATAGCATTTTCTCCTCAGCTCAATTCATCATAAAGGGCTTTATACTTAAGAGCCGGCAGCTTCCAGCTTGTGTCTGTTTTCATAATGGCACTTCTGTGCTGATTAAGCTTTTGAGTATCTTTGAAAAACTCTGCTGCCCTTTCAACTGCACCAAGCATGTCGTGAGCATTGAACACCTTGAAGGTGAAGCCTTTTCCCTCAAGAGTTTCGGTGTTAAGGGGGCTGACCGTGTCCACAAGACCGCCTGTTTCTCTTACAATGGGCACAGAGCCGTAGCGCATTGCAATGAGCTGAGAAAGTCCGCATGGCTCACTTTTTGAAGGCATAAGGAAAAAGTCGGAGCCTGCATAGAGCTTGCTTGCGAGTGCGGGGTCAAACAAAATCTTTGCAGAAACAGTGTCGGGATGAACATAGCTGAGAAAGTTGAACATATCCTCAAAATGCTTGTCGCCTGTTCCGATAACCGCAAGCTGAATACCCATTGTGGCAAGGTTGTCTGCAACCCATTCCACCAGTTCAAGCCCTTTGTGGCTAACAAGTCTTGTTATCATTGCCACAAGAGGAACATCGTCCCTCACCGGAAGACCAAAAATCTCCTGAATCTGAGCCTTACATTTTGCCTTGCCCGACAAATCGGAAGGCTTAAATTTGAAATCTATGTTTACATCCTTCTGAGGATTAAACAGCTCGTTGTCAATTCCGTTTACTATTCCGCAGGTTTTGTATGCATTTTCGGCAATTATGGTTTCAAGTCCGTGAGCAAAATATGCATATTGAATTTCGTGGGAGTAGGTTTCGGAAACAGTGGTCAGCTTGTCACAAAGAACAATTGCCGACTTCATTGCGTTTATATTTTCGTCCCAGGTTGCAATATTCCGCCACTCCTCGTCTATGCCGAGAACATTGGGAAGAAAATCCGGGTTTGCTTTGCCCTGATATTCGATGTTGTGAATTGTAAATACCGTTCTGATTTTACTGTATTTTTCAATGCCCTGATAAACCGCCTTTAAAAGCAAAGGCACAAAACCTGTCTGCCAGTCATTTACGTGGATTATGTCAGGCTCAAAATCAATGTGCTGAAGCATTTCAAGAATCGCCTTTGAAAAGAAGGCAAATCTTTCGCCGTCATCGGGATAACCGTACAAACTGCTTCGGTTAAAGTAGTCATCGTTATCAATAAAATAGTAGGTTACCTTACTGCCCTTTACTCTTCCTCTGCCCCGTTGCTTAACAACGGAGCGGAAAATTCCCACATAGGTGTTTCTCCAGCTGAGGGGCATGTTAAAGGATGTGACATATTCAATTCCCGAATCAGGATTATTTTTGATTTTTCCGTAGCATGGCAAAACCACTGCGACCTCAGTATCGTCATTTTTTGACAGTTCAGGGGGAAGAGCACCCATAACATCTCCGAGACCGCCGGACTTTATGAAAGGTGCCGCCTCACTTGCTGCAAATAAAATTTTCATGTGTGTGTTCCTTTCTTTGATGTAATTAAATTGTGTCGCCTTTATGGACAATAATCGGTGAGCTTGCACCGCCGATAAGGGTTGCTCCGGGAGTTATTGTGACATTTTTGTCAATTATGGCATTTTCAATTTTGGCACCCTTGCCAATGACAGTGCCCTGCATTATTATTGAATTTTTGATTTTTGCACCTTCATCAACACTGACATCTCTGAAAACCACCGCATTTGTAAGCTTTCCGCAGATTCTGCATCCGTCGGCAACAATGCTGTCGTTAACCGATGAGGTTTCGGAATAATAGGTTGGTGCTTCGTCGCGAACCTTGGTATAAATTGGTGATTTCGGATTGAAAATGTCCTCTCTTATGCGCTCGTCCATAATTCTGAAATTGTTCTTGAAATAGGACAAAATGCTGTGGTTGCGAAGAACGGGACCTTTAAATTCATAAACATTTACACTTACGCTGTCATCGGCAAAGCGTGAAAGGAGAAAATCCTTCTCAAAGCTGTAGCGACCTCTTGAGACATAGTTGTTTATTATGCTGAGAAGATATTTTCTTTCCATAATAAACATTCCCATTCCCACAAGGGAGCCTTCTCCCAGGTTCTGACCTATGGAAAGGTCAACACAAAGACCGTCTTCGCCTTTTTTCAGTATGAGGTCACTGTCTACCGATTCATAGGCACAAAGGTCACGGCTTGCAATAACCGTAACATCTGCACCGCTTTTGATGTGACTGTCCATAGCCTTTTCGTAGTTTATGTTGCAAATGACTGTTGTGTCACACATAACAACATAGTCAGGCTTGTTGGACTGCAAAAATTGCACCGCATTCGAAAGCGCTTCCAGATTTCCCCGATACACATTTGTAGCACCTGATGCAAAAGGCGGAAGAATGTAGAAGCTTGCATTTTTGCGGCTCAGATCCCACTCACTGCCCGAACCGAGATGATCCATAAGGGACTGATAGTTATATTTTGTTATAAGACCTATTGAAGACATTCCTGAGTTCACCATGTTGGAAAGCACAAAATCAACAAGACGGTATCTGCCTCCGAAAGGCAGTGATGCAACCGTCCTCTTCATGGTAAGATCGCCAAGTGATGTGTCATACACATTTGAAAAAACTATTCCTGTCATTTTCATAATACCGCGCCCCCTTTACTGTGTAACAACTTCGCCGGACTCAATTGTTGTGTTTTTACCTATTACGCAAATCTCTGTTTTAACCGATGCTGCATCTTCGGGAATTTCGCCGACTCTGGCATTCATTCCGATAACACTTTCCTGTCCGACAATTGCATATTTTACAACTGCACCGCTTTTTATTTCAACATCGGGCATTATAACTGAATTAATTACGATAGCATCCTCAGCAATGCGGCAGCCTGTTGAAATAACAGAATTTTTCACACTTCCCTTAATTGTACAGCCTTCTGCCACAAGTGAATTGCTCACATCGGCAGATGATGACATCAGTGTTGGGGGTTCTGCATAGTTACGGGCATAAATTTTGTAGTTTTTGTCCTTTAATTCTATGGGAACAGAGGGGTCCAGAAGATCCATATTGGCTTCCCAAAGACTCTGAAGCGTTCCCACATCCTTCCAATAGCCGTCAAACTGATAGGCAAAAAGGCGTTTTTTGTCACCAAGGAGTGCAGGAATAACATTTTTGCCGAAATCGTTGGAGGAATTGGGATCGGCTTCGTCGGCAATAAGATATTCCCTGAGAATTTTCCAGTTGAAAAGATATACACCCATTGATGCCTTTGTGCTTTTGGGTTTTTTGGGTTTTTCCTCAAATTCATATATGGAATCGTCGTCATTGGTGTTCATAATGCCAAACCGAGAGGCTTCGCTCAAGGGAACATCCAAAACTGCAATGGTGCATTCAGCTTCTTTTTCCTTGTGAAAACGAAGCATTTTTTCGTAGTCCATTTTATAGATATGGTCACCCGACAAAACAAGCACATATTCGGGATCATATCTGTCAACAAAATTGATGTTCTGATAGATTGCGTTTGCAGTACCCTTGTACCATTCGCTTTTTTTGCTTTTGGCATAGGGCGGGAGGATATGTACACCTCCAAAGTTTCTGTCGAGCCCCCAGGGTGAACCTGTACCAATGTAGTCATTAAGCTCCAATGGCTGATACTGGGTCATTATCCCAACGGTGTCTATTCCTGAATTGACGCAATTTGAAAGAGGGAAATCAATAATGCGGTACTTTCCGCCAAATGGCACTGCAGGCTTTGCCGTTTCCAGGGTGAGAACCTTAAGACGGCTGCCCTGCCCGCCGGCAAGAAGCATTGCGATACATTCCTTGCTTTTTCCTCTGATCATTAAAAAACGCCTCCTAAAATTATTTTTCCCGTTTATAATAGCTTACCGACATTGCCGGTATTGTTAATTCCACACTCATCTCATGTCCGTGCATTGGAATTTTCTTTGCTTTCACCTTGCCCAGACGGGTTCCTTTTCCGCCATAAATCTGTTTGTCGCTGGAAAAAACACAACGGTAGCTTCCTTCCCCGGGAACACCAATCCGATAGCTTGTCCGCTTAACAGGGCAGAAATTGCACACGACTATAATTTCGTTGCCCTCTTTGTCTATTCGTCTGAAGGATATAACACTCTGATCTTTGTCATCACAGCTTATCCACTTAAAGCCCTCCCAATCGTTGTCTCTTTCCCACAATTCCTTGTTCTCAAGATAAAAACGGTTGAGATCCTTCACGAATTTATGCATTTGCTTGTGTCTGTCGTAATCAAGAAGCAGCCAGTCAAGCTCTTGCCCGGGATTCCATTCGATAAACTGGGCAAATTCATTACCCATAAAGCTCAGCTTTTTTCCGGGATGAGACATCATATATCCCCAAAAAACTCTGAGATTGTCAAATTTGTCATCATATTCTCCGGGCATCTTGCCTATCATTGAGCATTTTCCGTGGACAACCTCATCGTGAGATATGGGAAGAATAAAATTCTCCGAAAAAGCATAGGTGAGGGAAAATGTCAGGTCGTTGTGTATGCCTTTGCGAAACAAAGGATCTGTGGACATGAACCTTAGCATATCATTCATCCAGCCCATATTCCACTTGAAATTAAATCCCAGACCGCCGTCATAGGTGGGGCCCGTTACCATTGGAAAGGCAGTAGATTCCTCGGCAATCATCATTACCGACATATCGTTTTTGAATGCAGTTTCATTGAGCTCTTTCAAAAAGTCAATTGCTTCAAGATTGTAGTTGCCGCCAAAAACATTGGGTCTCCACTGACCGTTTTGCTTTCCGTAGTCCAGATAGAGCATAGAGGCAACAGCATCAACTCTGAAGCCGTCTATGTGATAGACCTTCTGCCAGAAGGATATGTTTGAGGTAAGAAAAGAAATCACCTCAGGTCTTCCGTAGTCAAAAATTCGGGTGTTCCAGTCGGGGTGTTCATTTTTTAAAGGATCTGAATATTCATAACAAAAATCACCGTCAAAGGCTGCAAGACCGTGGGCATCTTTAGGGAAATGTGCTCCAACCCAGTCGAGAATAACCCCGATGCCCGCATTGTGACAAGTGTCAACAAATGCGGCAAAATCCTCAGGTGTGCCATAGCGTGATGTGGGAGCATAGTAGCCTGTCACCTGATAACCCCAGGACAAATCATAGGGATATTCTGTTATAGGCATAAGCTCAATGTGAGTGTAACCCATTTTTTTCACATATTTTACAAGCTCCCTGGCACTTTCAGCATAGGTAAAATAATTGCCGTCGGGATGCTTCATCCACGAGCCCAGATGAACCTCATAAATGTTTACGGGAGATTCCATCCAGTTTTTATTCTTTTTGGATTTCATATAACCGGAATCAGACCATTTAAACCCGTTTATGTCATAGACCTTACCCGCATTTTCGGGACGGGTACAGGTGTGGAAGCTATAGGGATCGGTTTTATATATAAATTCGCCGTTGGGGCATTCTATATAGTACTTGTAGTTATCATATTTTTTAACTCCCGGAATCTCTGCTTCCCAGATTCCGCCGCCAATTGACTTCATTTTGGGCGAGTTTTTGTCCCAGTTGTTAAAATCACCGTGAACACTTACGCTTCGTGCGTGAGGAGCCCACACTCTGAAAACATAGTTTTTCCCGGATTTGTGACACCCAAGAAACTTATATGCATCACGGGATGTACCTTCTGTATATTCCTTCAGGCAAAGAGAAATGTCAATTTTTTTATCATAATTTTTCATAAGTTTCCGCCTTTCGTAAATTCCGGGTGCAAAATCATTACTTATATTATATCATATGTATAATAAAATCGCCATATTGATTACACACAAATAATTTCCCATATTTTCATTAAAAACCCACAATTAAAACCCTCGGATTTCCAACAGGTCAACAGTAATATTATATTCTCACTGTCTCATAATTATGACCCCGAAAATTCAATGGCTAATTTTTACCCCTCTTTATTTTTTTGTCAGGATAAGCACCGACTGTAGCGGCAATGATAAGAAAGGCGGATTCAGTAATGATTAAAAAAATTGTAATATTTCAAATTGGAATTTTGCTGTGCTTTCCATTGAACAGAGCACACAGGTGTGCGAATGTGAAATGATGAAAGCGCACATGTCAAAACTTCCGACGAGGCAAGCACCCTCTTACGGTGCGAAGGCGAGTCGTTGAAGTTGACGGCGTCGGGGAATTTGAAGATGAAATTGTTCAAATGTGTTGTAGGGGCGATTCACGAATCGCCCGCAAATGGCAGATATCATACGGGCGATTCAACTGCTTAAGCATGAAAGGAGCATCATTTATGCAAAAAACACAAAAAAAGCTTATTTTGTTTATATTAATGATATTTATAGTTTTTGCATCAGGATTATCTTTTATACTCGCATTTACAATTCCGGGAAAAACAGTAATTTACTCAGGGGAAAATAATGCAGAATTTATTCCCGAAGGAACAGCCTGGCTTCTTTCATCAAAGGAAGCACCCTCCAGTCCGGTTATGCAAAACAAAGCAGATAAGATTTCCTCATCTGATAAACCTGATAGCTTTAACTCCACCGTTTATCTTTGTAACATTATTCCCGTAAAAACTGTCCGGGTGTCTGTGATTGACGAAACTGCAGTCATCCTTGGCGGCGGGGCTGTGGGAATAAATCTTCGCACAAAGGGAATCCTTGTGGCAAATCTGGCAGATGTAAAGCTTGCAAACGGCGAGGAAATATGCCCTGCAAAGGAAGCCGGCATACACCCCGGAGACATCATAGAAAAAGTAAACGGAACAAAAATGACATCAAAGGAAGATGTTGCAAAAGCAATAGAGGGTTCAACCGGAGTACTTAATGTTGAAGGAAAACATCGCTCCGAAAAAAGAAGCTGGCAGATAAGTCCGGCATCTGACCAAAACGGCAACATCAAAATCGGAGCCTGGGTGCGTGACACCGTTGCCGGTGTGGGAACTCTCACCTACTTCACCGATAAAGGCTTTGGTGCTCTCGGCCACCCGATTTCCGACATTGATACGGGGGAATATGTTGAATGTGACGGCGGAAGCATTTTTGAAGCGAGGGTTGTCGGAATTGACAAGGGAGAGAGGGGAGAGCCCGGCTCCATAAGAGCTGTGTTTTCAAGCTCGAAAATCGGAGAAATAACAAAAAATTCCGACTGCGGGGTGTTCGGAAACACAGGGAACACTTCTCAAAATAAAATTCCAATTGGCAGAAAAAAAGAGGTTACACCCGGCGATGCCGAAATTGTTTGCGACATAGGAAACGGTGCCGAAAGCTTTGATGTGGCAATACGCAAAGTCATAAACGGAACCGATGCCTCAAAAAGTATTCTGATTCAGGTTACAGACGAAGAACTCCTTGAAAAGACCGGCGGGATTGTTCAGGGGATGTCGGGTAGCCCGATTGTTCAGAACGGTAAGCTTGTGGGGGCTGTAACACACGTTTTTGTGAATGATCCAACAAGAGGTTATGGGATATTCATTGAGAATATGTTGGCTGAAGCGGAGAAAATTAAATAATCTGATACCCCCTCGATTTCGAGGGGGTATATCAAAAGGGGTCATATTCGATCCCTTTTGATATTGTTCGTGAGAAAATCTGTTGACTTTCATCATAATATGGATTATAATATTATGAGCAAAGTAAAGCAGGTGATAATATGGATTATATGACAGAACTTAAATCAATAGCAAAAAATAATGGTGGGATTATAGAAACTAAAACTGCTGTCGAACATGGTGTATCTAAGACCATACTCTATAAATTGTGTAGGGAAAATAAAATTCAAAGGATTGTAAAAGGCCAGTACATTCTTCCGGATGATATGCAAGATGAACTTTTATCTATTAGTAAGCGTAGCGAAAAAATAATTTTTTCCCACGAAACTGCTTTGTTTTTACATGGAATTTCCGACCGAACACCTTTTGAACATACCATTACTGCACCTTCCGGGTGTATTCCTTCTACATCAATCAAAGCAGAATGCAAGGTGTATTATATTAAACAAGAACTATTTTCTTTAGGAAAGACAATTCTAAAAACT
>JAZNUS010000003.1:0-11747 GCA_045592485.1 Clostridia bacterium
GATTCGTGAATCGCCCCTACAACACATTTGAACAATTTGCTTTTCAATCTCACCGCTAAACCCCAATTTAAAAGTAAAAAATCATATTATCGTAACACAAAAAGCACCTACCTGACGGTAAGTGCTTTTTTGTTACGACCGAGAAGGGGCTCGAACCCTCGACCTCCAGCGTGACAGGCTGGCATTCTAACCAGCTGAACTACTCGGCCATTTCGTTTCAGCTTGATTATTATAACATAGTCTGTGGGTTTTGTCAATACCTTTTTCAAATTTGATTTCCTATTTTTCGAAGGTAAATTTTGTTGCGCCGTCTTCTTTGTAATATTCAAGATTAAATTTAAATCCGCATTCGTCTGCAATTGCCCTGTAGAGTGTGCGTGTCTGTTCAATGTAGTATTTCCCCGGCTCCTGATTAAGTGAGTGCATAAATTCAATAACAGGACTTTTGTCAATTGTTACGGTGAGCCTGTTACCTTCAAGCTCAGTGTGAAGAACATCGGAGGCTTCTTCCACTGTATAAATATTTTCAATCCATTCCTTGAGACGGACAAGACCTCTTTCTTTTATTTCGGCAATTTGCGGTGAATAGAAATTTTTAACATATGAGGTCAGAAAATCGATAACTGCCTCATCACCATATTTCATACCGCAATAAGAAAGTGCATTGTCACCAAGAAGGTGAAAATCTCTGTGAAGATACTTTTTACCTTCTCTTTTACACTCTGAAACTACTGCACCGGGTTCATTAGCCATTCTCTCAAGGTCTGCTTCGGTGAGATTATGTATGTCAAAATCGGGTGGGTTGTCCTTGTGGTAGAGAACCGATGAGCATCTTGCGTTTGCTACCTCAGACTGGTTTCTTTCATATTTACAACCATATTTTTCAAGAACTCTTGAATAAATAATTTTGCAGTGTTCACAATAGTCATAATATGGTTCAACATGCTTCAACGCGTTAAGCATTCCTCTTGAGGGGCAATAACGCATAATGGAAAACCTGTAACCCTTCTCATCATTTGCAATGCCAAAGGTATCGCATGCTTCCTCTGTGGTTGTGTGGCTCCAGTATTTTATTGCACCTTTATATCCGCCGAGACGGTCGCAATGATATGCCATTGAATTTGGATTGGTTTTATCTCCAATGCTTGTATCGGAAATGTGATACCAGTATGCAAGCACGGCATCGTGACCTTCTCTTTCTTCGAGATATTTGAAAAACTCGCTGTAAAGAGGTATAAATTCAGTACAGGTAATCAATATTCAACACTCCTTTTGAATGTATTTATTGTATTTTATCACATCGGAATTTATTATGCAATAGAAAAACCTGCACTCAAATGACATCATTTTCAAAGTATGTCCTGTTTTGCAACAAACCTTGAAATTAAATCATTTCCGGTTTTGGTTATTTCCCTGAAGTTCTGAAATCTGTCGGTCTCTTCCCTGTTTTAGATTTGAACACCGCCGAAAAATAGTGTTCATCACAAAACCCAAGCATATATGCAATTTCCCTGACAGAAAGATTTGTTCCGCCAAGAAGTGAAACAGCTTTGGAAATTCGGTTTCTCATGTGATACTCATAGGGAGTCAACCCAAAATTTTTTTTGAAAATGCGGATAGTCTGCGAGGGGCTTTTGAAAATCAGTGAGGCAAGGGTATTTACGGTTATATTTTCCGAAATGTTGATGTCAATATAATTTTTCAACATCTGAGCATCCTCAGACGATGCATGTCGTGCATCGGCATTTTCATACATAGTATGAATCAGCTCGTGAAAGCATATGCTGCACTCTGAAAGAATTTTATCGAGGGAAAGAGTAGAATCCTTAAGAGTGTTATGAAATTTTTCGAAAATGCTTTTTGTGTCACACTTAAACACCGTCTGATTTTCAATACCGTAGGCTTTGATAAGGGCCTCAGGAAGACTCCCTGTAACATTAATCCATATTTTTGTCCAGGGATCCTCTGATGACGAATAGTACACATGCTCCTCACCCGGAAGCAAAAGATAGGTATCTCCCTTTGACGGTGTATAGATGTTTCCGCACTTTTTTATGGTTCCTGAGCCGGATATGACATATTCCACAACAGTCACATTTGACTTTTTGCGATAAATACGGTAGTTTCCGTCACAATGGGATATGCCTGCATTTTCAATGGAAAAAGGCAAAGCAGTATCTACGGCAGGCGTGTTTACAAATTCCTCGTACATGCTCAAATTCCTCACTTTAGGATTTATAAAATTCACTGATTTTATCAAGGGAATCAAAGGCATTACTTCCTTATTGAGTCCTCCTGTATTATATCATATGTTTGTTGATAAACTCAAGAAGTTTTAACTATTTTGTTTGACATAAATTTTTTATTATAGTATAATATCACTTAAAGATATATTTCAGAAAGGGAATAACAATGGATAAAACAAAACTTGACCGCATAAGCGAGCTTTACAGAAAATCACAAACTCCGGAGGGGCTCACTGCCGATGAAAAAGAAGAGCAAAGGGTGCTTCGTGAGGAATACCTCAGCATCATAAGACGCAATTTCAGAAGCACCCTTGAGTCAATTGAATTTGTTGACGAAAAAAAGGAAAATTAATCAGACACTGAAAAATCCGGTTACCGCACAATTTGTCCGCTTCACGCCTTGCCTCGACAAGAACAAGGGAACGGGCGCCTGTGTCAGGACACTCAAGGATGCCAAGAAGCTTTTCGGAATTGCTGCCAGGTCCCGGTTTATTTAATTTCGCCTGTCTCTCTTTTCACAACATTGCAAAGTCCGACAATCCCTATCAGATTTGGAATTGCCATAAAGGCATTCATTGTTTCGGCAAATGCCCACACCTTGTCAAGGGAAGAAAGCGCACCGATATATACGGCACACACATATATAATCCGGTATATCCAAATCCCCGCATCAGATTTGCCTTTTGAAAGATAGGTTATGCTCACTTCCCCATAATAAGCCCACCCCAGAATTGACGACAGAGCAAAGAGAACCGTCGATATGGTGACAATGAGACTGCCGCATCCGGGAATTGCCGAATCGAAGGAAGCTGCAGAAAGAGCAGCGCCGTTGAGGGGCGAAGATTCCCAAACCTTTGATGTGAGAACCACCAATGCGGAAAGTGTGCATATGACCATTGTGGTGAAAAAAACTTCAAACATGCCCCAAAAGCCCTGCATCACAGGGCTTTTTGCATCTGATGCTCCGTGAGCGATGGGAGCACTTCCAAGACCTGCCTCGTTTGAAAGAACTCCCTTTGAAAATCCGTTTCTCAATGCCAAAAAAATTCCGTAACCGGATACTCCCCCTCCTATCGCTTTGAAATTGAATGCTTCAGAGAATATGGAAGCGAAAGCGGCCGGTATTTTGTTGTAATTAACTACCAGTGCCCCAATTGCGCAAAAGATGTACAATCCTGCCATAAAGGGAACAAGCTTTTCGTTTATTGACATAATTCTCTTCATTCCCCCAAGAATAACCCATGCCACTATACAGGTAAGCACCCTTGCAGTAAGGGCTTTGTCCACTGAAAAAGGACTGTTTAAAAGAGACTCGCTTATGGAATTTGCCTGAATGGTGTTGCCTGTTCCGAAACACGACACTGTTGCAAGAAGAGCAAAAATTGCTGCAAGCTTTGGAGCATTCAGCCCTTTTTCAAGGTAATACATGGGACCGCCAATCCATTTTCCGTCCTTTGTTTTTTGGCGGAATTTCACTGCAAGAAGAATTTCAGAATATTTTGTTGCCATTGCAAAAAAGGCACTCACCCACATCCAGAATATTGCCCCCGGTCCTCCTGCCACAATTGCTGTGGCAATTCCGGCAATGCTTCCGGTGCCTATTGTTGCAGCCAATGCGGTTGAAACAGCTTTGAAGGGTGAGACATGGTCCTTTGAGCTGTGCATGATATCCTTTTTGAAAAGAGAACCAACTGTAACCTTCAGCATAACAGGGAATTTCCGTATCTGAATAAATCCTGTTTTTAAAGACAGATATATCCCTGTTCCCAAAAGAAAAAGAATAACAGATGTATCCCTGATAAAAGAAAAAGATGAAAAGATTAATTTGACAAAGGCTACAGAAAACATAATATTCTCCCGGCTTGATTACTCGTTTTCGGCTCGATGATGCTTCGTATCAATAATATATATGCTTTTTCACTCAGTAAAATGAAAAAAGCTTTGAATCATCCTTTTTAAAAGGGATTCAAAGCTTTTTTATATGGGATAATATGTATTATTTTTCGCTGAATATAACGGTTACATCGGGATGAAGCTGAAGAATTGAAGCGGGGACCTCCGGTGTAATCGGGCCATAGAAGGCTTTGTTCAGAATTTCTTTTTTGTTTTGACCATTGGCTATGAGAAGAACCTTTTTGGCACTCATAATTGCTCCCATGCCCATTGTAATTGCTTTTGTGGGAACATCTTCGGGAGAGTCAAAGAAACGGGCATTTGCTTCAATTGTTGAAGGGTCGAGAGTAACAACATGTGTTTCTTTTGTAAAACAATCGTCAGGCTCATTAAAGCCAATGTGACCATCAAGACCGATGCCCAGAAGCTGGAGGTCGATGCCGCCGAGAGATTCGATTAAAGCATCATAATTTTTGCCTTCTTCGTCCATATTGTCACTGCATCCGTTGGGAACATAAGTGTTTTCAATTTTAATGTTTATTTTTGAGAAAAGATTTGTATTCATAAAGTAGCGATAGCTCTGGTCGTTTGAACCGTCGAGACCTGCATATTCATCGAGGTTGACAGATGTCACCTCTGAAAAGTCAATATCGCCGTTGTCGCAGGCTGTTGCAAGGTTTGCATATGTGCCCAGAGGTGAAGAGCCTGTTGCAAGTCCGAGAACGGAATTGGGCTTGAGAATTACCTGAGATGCAATTATGTTGGCTGCTTTTTTGCTGAGCTGTTCGTAGGTTTCTACTGTTATAACTTTCATTGTGAAAAATCCTCCTGTATTAAAATTAAATTCGTTCAACAATATTGTCCTTGTCCTTCACAATCAGTCCTGAACCATACACTCCCCTGAGTGAGGTAAGCGGATAGACCGATGTGCTTTTTCCGACAACCGTTCCGGGATTGAGCACACATCCGCAACCGATGTCGGCACCGTCGCCAAGAACGGCACCCAGCTTGCGCAGACCTGTTTCATAGTCCTTGTCAGAGTGAACAACAACATTACTGCCGTCTGCCTTGAAATTTGAACACACAGCTCCGGCACCCATGTGGGAATTGTTGCCCAGAACGGAATCTCCTACATAATTATAATGCGGAATCTGAACATTGTCAAGTAAAATACAGTTTTTCATTTCGGTTGAATTACCGATAACACAATTTTTACCGATAATAACATTACCTCTGATGTAGGCGCCGGGGCGGATTTCGCAGCCTTCGCCAATTATTGCGGGAGGAATAATGGTGGCTGTGGGCGCAATGGTGCAGCCTTTTCCTGCCAAAACCCCCTCCGAAATTTCTTCAAATCCCGGAATCCCCTCCGACACAAGCTTTTTTGCAAGCTCCTTTATGCCGGCAATGATTTCCCATGGAAATTCTGCTTTTTCAAAGAGCTTTGCGACATATTCTGTTTTACAGTCAAAAAGGTCTTTCGTATAAACTGAAGCAGTTTTATTCAACAGCATATCCTCCTTGGACAATTTCTGAGATTATTCTTTCACAGTATTGGGTACATTTTTCTTTGGTTTGTGCTTCAACCATAACTCTTACAACAGGCTCAGTGCCGCTTTTGCGGATTAGAACTCTGCCGTTTTTGTTAATGAGAGCTTCAACCTCTTTTAATGCTTTTTGCACATTTTCATCGTTGCAGGCGCTGTCCTGGTCCGAAACCCTTATGCTGATCATATGCTGAGGGAAAATTTCCAGATTTTCACAAAGCTTTGAAAGTGGTGATTTCATATCGCACACTTCTTCTGTAAGCATAATGGCAGTAAGCAGACCGTCTCCTGTGGTTGCATATTTTTTGAGTATAATGTGTCCCGATTCTTCACCGCCGAGGCAGTAGTCGTTTTGCTGCATACATTCATACACAAATCTGTCACCGACAGTTGTCTGGACGCAGTCTATTCCTTCTTTTTTCAATCCGTTAATAAGGCCTGTGTTCGACATTATTGTTGCCACAACTGTGTTGCCGTTGAGCATTCCTCTTGATTTGAGTCTTTTGCCGAGAATATAGAGTATGGCATCACCATCTACAGTGTTGCCGTTTTCATCAATCGCAATACATCTGTCGGCATCTCCGTCAAAGGCAAATCCCATGTCAAGATGTTTTTCTTTAACCAGGGCGCTGAGCTTTTCAATATGTGTTGAACCGCAACCGTTGTTCACATTAATTCCGTCGGGTTCAGCACCGATTACCGTCGTCTGCGCACCAAGAGAATCAAAGACAGACTTTGCAATCATCCAGGATGCTCCGTTTGCACAGTCGAGACCAATCTTCAGATTTCTATAAGAATGGGAGGCAACAGAAATAAGATAGCCAACATAGCGGTTTCTGCCGGCAACATAGTCAACAATGCATCCGATTTTTTCTTTTGATGCAAGAGGCAGGTCGTCGGTTGTTACACCGAGGAGAGACAAATTGCCGTCAATATAGGCTTCTATGAGAGCTGTGGTTGTGTCGTCAAGCTTTTCACCGTGACGGTTGATAACTTTTATACCGTTGTCGTAAAAAGGATTATGAGATGCAGTAATCATAATTCCGCAGTCAAAATCGTCCTGACGGGTAACATATGACACGCTGGGAGTTGTGGTAACATGAAGCATATATGCATCTGCACCGGATGCGGTAATTCCCGCAACAATTGAATATTCAAGCATATAGCTTGAACGGCGCGTATCTTTTCCTATTACAATTCTGGGTCGGTAGCCGGGCTTTGCACAGCCTGACAGCTGAGAAGAGTAATACCACCCCAAAAACCGTCCGACCTTGTATGCCTGCATTGAAGTCAGGTCAACATTAGCCTCACCTCTGAAGCCGTCTGTGCCAAAATACTTTTTCGAACCGGATGCGGGTACGGATTCGGAAGGGAGAGGAAGCTTGTCATTGAGAAGTGTGTCGGCACTGATTCCGAAAAGCTCGCAAAGCAGAAGAATTTTATCTATCTGAGGAAGAGCCTGATCCATTTCCCATTTTGATACAGATTGTCTTGAAACACTCACCTTCTCTGCAAGCTGTTCCTGTGATATGCCGAGATTGGAGCGCAGATTCATAATTTTTTCGCCAATAGTCATATTATTCACCTTTTGATTTTTGTCTTGTTAAAGCTACACGCTTTTGTCATTAATAGTATAGTATCAAAAACCAATAAATATATCAACCAACTTTACATTGATATTTTATGCAACCAAGAGTTGCACATTTGAGGCAATTATATCACATAAGCCGCAAAAAATCAACAACCGTCTACAAAATATGCTAATCGAAGTTGTCAAAAACAAGAAAAGCGGCTTCGTCGCACCAATAAAGAAAAAACCGCAGATCCAAAAGGACCTGCGGAGTTTAATTTAATATTAAAAAATTCTTCTTGCACAGTAGTATCTGTTGCCATAGTGACCGTCAAGACTTTCAATTGTAACGGTATATCCTGTTCTGGGTGAATGGATAAACTGATTGTTTCCAACATAGATACCTACATGACCGATGTATGAACCGCCAACAGAGCTTGAGAAACAAATTATATCACCGGGCTGAAGATTCTCTTTCATTACAGGATATCCGTTATTTGCCTGATCTGCGGCAACACGGTTAAGAGAAACCCCGTAGAGAGAGTAGATGTATTTAACAAAGCCTGAACAGTCAAAACCTGAGGGAGACATTCCTCCATATACATAAGGTGTGCCTATGTACTGTTTTGCTGTTTCAACAATTTGCTGTCCGAGCCAGCTTTGCTGAGGAGTCTGAGTTGAACTGAATGCAACATAGTCGCTGTGAACATATGCATATCCGGAATTATATCTTATCTGATACCATACATCGCTTGTGCCTGTGATGTCGATAGTTGAACCATATGGATACTGACCGACAATCGCTGCTGTCATTGAGGGCTGAGAACGAACATTAAGAATGTCAGCTGTGGTGTATGCTCTCTGTTCGCTTGCACTTGCATTAATTGTAAAAGCAAGGATGATTACTGCTAATGCAATTGCAGCCTTTAATAATTTTTTCATCTTAAATAAAAACCTCCGTTAATTTTTTTGAATCAGCCAAAAAGCACCGACCCAATTTACTAACTGATACCATTATACAACAAACCAATAGTTTTGTCAAACTTTTTTAACAATTCAGTAACAATGTTTAGAAAATGTTATAGGGTATATAGAGGATTTTTATAGTATATAAACAAAAAAGTGCACAAAATTCCGCACGATGCGATTATAAAATTCGGAATTAAGAAATTTTATCTTTAAGTTGTTACAAAAATGTTAAGAAATATCATATTGTTGTTAAGATTTTTTCAACAATTCCTACTATTTTAAATTCACTGTTTCGCTCATGTGTGAGGATAACTTCGTTTTTGGGAGTTATGGGAGCCGGAGAAAGCTCAATAATATGTTCTCTTCGTGAAAATCTTCTTATTAATACTGCATCATCCTTTGAACTTATCACAACAACAATGTCATTGTCCGACGGTGTTGATCCCACACGGACAAAAAGACGGTCATTTTTCTTTATCCGGCAGCCTCTCATGGTACCGTCTGTGGCTTGGATGCATATGTAGCTTCCGTCTCCGGATAACATGGAGCCCGGCAAAGAGATGAATTTGCGTGCATTTGCCAACGGGTATTCGGGATCAAAGTTTTTAAGAGCACTATTGGATAAGACGGGAATTATTTTATCGTTTGTCACCTGACTGACTCTCGGAAGATTAAGGTTTATTGGTTCGTCTCCTGACGAACCAAGGCGCAAAAGCTCCGGAAAAGCCATGCCGAGTATATCGGCTATTTTGCCTACTGTTTCCCAGGAGGGAGCACTGTAGCCGGTTTCATAGTTTGAAACGGTTGTCTTGCCAAGTCCTGTTATTTCACCAAATTCTGTTTGCGACATTTTCGTAAATTCTCTTGCCGCTTTAATAATTTCTGCTTTATTAAGACCATTTTTGTTCATTTTTCTCGTCTCCCTGTTTGTCGTTCTAGCCTTAGTAACCAACACTGAAGATGCCTCAATCAAGGCAAAGACACAGGGAATATGTTAATACTTCCGAGTATTTTAACGATGAGTGAGGCGAAATTTATATTTTAAAACCGTCTTTAGTGTTGGTTGCTAAGGCTAATTATATCAGACAACTTACCCAAGGTCAACGATTTATTTTAATTCACAAATTCATAAGGCACGATTCACCCAAAGCATTGTTTATAAGTCTGTAGCCTGCCTCATTGGGATGGATGCCGTCGTCACAAAGATAATCACTGTAGTTGCGGAGCTTAAGAAAGATTGAGCGCAGGTCAATCAGCATAGCTCCGGTTTTCCTTGCCACCGCACAAACACTTTGATTATACATTTCGTGCCAACGGTAAATATAGTCCACAGAGCCGAGCCATTTAATGATGTTGGCACTGTTTTTTCCTGTGCTTATCCATTTAAAATATTTCTTTGCATCAATGGGAGGCAGGGTAAGAATAACAACCTTTTTGCCTAGGCTGAGGATTCGTTTTGTAAATTCTTCGTAAACCGCTTCAAAGGTTTCAAGATTGGTATTTGCATCAAAGGTTCCTTCAGGATTTTCGGCAATCTCACCCCAAGTATGATCGCAGTCGTTACCGCCAAATTCCAGAATAACAGTGTCACTCTGGTCAATTTCCTGTTTGTGTTTTTCGAAAACTGTTTGTCCCTTGGTGACGGTACAGCCAAACTTTGCATAGTTTAAAACTTCTGCTCCGGAGCTTTTTTCAAGATATTTACCAATGCCAAAATCAGTAAGTATATATTTCATACGAAGAGGATCGAGAACTATACCTTTTGCTATTGAGTCTCCGAAAATGCATATCTTTTCCATATAATCACGACCTTAATGTTTATATATAATGCAACACATTATATGTTGTAATGATATACATAATAATACATCATTGTTTTCATTTTGTCAATACATAATTTGCATATAACAATATGGTGTATGTTTCTTCTATATATTATGTACAAAGTTTTGAAATCTTTTGCATAAAAACGCTAAACCTGTTGACTTAAGTGAGAAAAATGTGGTATATTTAATAGCGATAGAGGTGAATTGTATGTCTGAAAATACACAGATAGCAGAAAACATTATGAAAATAAAAAATACTCTGGAAAGCTTTGTGCTTCCCGGGTGGGATGAGCTTCCTTCAATTTATTTGTATATGGATCAGGTTATTGAGCTTGCCACACAATATTTCCGATGTGTATCGGAGCTTAGCGGAGAGGAAAAAATCCTGACACCGCCAATGATAAATAACTACATAAAAATGAAAGCAATGCCTGCCCCTGAGAAAAAACGCTACGGGAAAACACATCTTGCTTATCTTCTGATGATTTCTTCCCTCAAGCAAAGCATGAGCATAGCATCTATGAAAAGCATTATTCCCCTTCTTGAAAACGAGGAAGACATTCAAAGGCTCTACACAGATTTTGTCTCAAATCTTAAAGCATCTATGAAGGCTCTTGGTGACAGCATAACGCCAATTTTTGAAAAGGATGCTATTCCCGGTCAGAATCAGTCGAATGCAATTATGCAGATTGCTATTGCATCAAATTTTATGAAGGTTTTTTCGTCGGGAATAATTACTTCATCACCAAAGGAAACCGAAACTGAAAAAGAAGCAGCACATATAAAGGAAGAAGAAAAATGAGAATCAAAGCAAATGCAAAAATAAATCTTGCTCTTGATGTTGTTGGTAAAAGAGAAGATGGCTACCACGATGTTAAAATGATAATGCAGGAAATAAGCCTTTCCGACTTAATAGACATTGAAACAGATGATTCGGGAAAAATTTCCCTTTTCACCGAAAGCACAGAAACAGGAAGTGAAACTGAAAACATTGCCTACAAGGCGGCTGCGGCGTTTTTTGAAAAAACAGGAATAAAAAAGGGTTGCAGAATTTCTCTTTTTAAAAACATTCCCGTGTGTGCAGGTCTTGGCGGTGGCAGTGCAGATGCAGCGGCAGTTCTGAAGTTTTTAAACGAAAGCCTGGGAAGTCCCCTTTCAAAAGATGAGCTTCTTTCGCTGGGGCTTAGCCTCGGAGCAGATGTTCCTTTTTGCATAATGGGCGGAACAGCCCTTGCCGAAGGGGTTGGCGAGAAACTGACACCCCTTTCGGGAATAAGCAAAAAATGGGTTGCTCTCATAAAGCCCGATGTAAATGTTTCAACAGGTGAGGCATACAGAAAAATCGATGCTTTTTCATATCCCCATCCCAATGTTAATGAGTGTGTATGCAATATTGCAGTAGGTGACATGGAATCTCTTTACAAAAATGCAGGCAATTCCTTTGAGTATGCCATTGATGAGCCTGATGTTGAAAAAATCAAAGAGCATATGTACGACTGCGGAGCGCAGTTTTCAATGATGAGCGGTTCGGGTCCCACAGTGTATGGGATTTTTGACACCGAGGAGGAGGCACGGAAGGCTTTTGAAAGCTACAAAGGGAGCTTTTCCGGCGGCGGTGTGGCAAAGTTTTGTTGAGGCTAGCCTTAGCAACCAACACTGAAGACGCCTCAAATGGTGAATTTTCGGTATCTTTTGC
>JAZNUS010000004.1:0-6340 GCA_045592485.1 Clostridia bacterium
CTGCCTAAGGGGAGCTGGCAGTGAGCGTAGCGAAACTGACTGAGGGGTATTGCTGAAAGCATTGATACTTCTGCATTTCGTACCCCTCCGTCTTTGCCTGACGGCAAATCCACCTCCCCTTAGGCAGGGGCGGCTTTCGCACCAGCTCAATCCCATCTCACCGACAAACCCCCATTTAACGGTATAAAAAACAAATTATTCATATGTCAAAATGTCCTAAAATCTCACAATTTTTTGACAAAATCATCAAAATCTGCAAGGTAACATTTCCACATATCCACAGTTTTATCCACATTTATCAACCGCTTAAAATGGGGGTTTAAGAGGTTTTCCACATCAAAAACAGGGGAGATTTCAGTCTTAAAACAAAGGCAATTTTTTGGGATTTCATGCCTTGAAAATGTCAGAAAATCACTGATTTTTGAAAACCTTATAATTTTTTAATAATCGGTTGATTTTTTTGTCCAAAAAGCCCCGAAAGCCTTGAAACACAATGGTTTTGGGGTTATGCATAATTTTTCGGAAAAATGTATAAAATTGTCGAAAGGCAGGGATTATGCACCCTTTGGCAATGTATAAAAATTTTTTGAATTTTTTTTAAAAAAACACTTGACAAAATCATTTTTTCGTTGTATAATGCGCTTGAAAGGTCAAAGAAAGTCAAAGTCTAAAAAATTTTTTGACTTTTAAAAATTTCATAAAATGGGGAAAACCCTGTTTTCTACTCCATAATTTTTAAATTGCGGTTTTTGAAAGGAGATGTTTTCGATGAAAATCAGCGATACAATAGAGAACTTTATCCGCGAGCTTTTCGATGAAGACAACAGCGTGGAGCTTAAAAGAAATGAGCTTGCTCTTTATTTCAATTGTGTTCCCAGTCAGATTAACTATGTTATTCAAACCCGTTTTACAACGGAAAGGGGATATATTGTAGAAAGCAGACGAGGCGGCGGCGGTCACATTAAAATAACAAGAATTGCCATGAGCAGAAACGATGCTATCCGTCACATCATTTCAAACATAGGCGATTCTCTCGATATTTTGACCGCAGAAGCAATTGTTGACAGTCTTTACTCAAATGAAACCCTGAGCCGTGATCAGGCAAAGCTTATTCTCACTGCCTGCTCAAACAATGCTCTTTCTCCAATTTCAGACGGTTTGCTCAAAAACAGAGTACGGGCAAGTATATTTAAAAATTTATTGTTAATGTTTATATAAGGAGGTAATTTTTATGCTGTGTTCTCACTGTGGCATGAACGATGCCAATTTCCACTATAAATTCGTAAGGGGAGGCAAGCTCACCGAGCACCACCTTTGCACCAATTGTGCAATGGAGCTTGGATATATAAAGAAAAACGAATCCCCCTTTAATCTGGGAAGTCTTCTCGGCGATTTCATTTCGGTTCCAAAGGTTATGACTCCCTCTTCAAACGACCTTCAGTGTCCCGCATGCCACACAAGCTTTTCAAGCGTAAGGCGAACAGGGTATCTTGGCTGTGACAAATGCTATGAGGTTTTTGCTTCGCCCATTGAAGCAATGCTTTCAAAAATTCAGCCGTCAACTGTTCACAAGGGCAAGCTCAGCGGCACAGACGGCAAGAAAATCGAAAAAGAAAACAATCTTAAAAACCTGAAGGAAGAGCTTAAGCGTGCCATCATCGACGAAAAATATGAGGAAGCGGCAGTTCTTCGTGACAAAATAAAAGAGCTTGAAGGAAAGGAGGAGATGTGATATGACAAAATGGTATCAGGACATGGGCGACAAAGCCGATGTTGTGCTCAGCACCCGCATTCGCCTTGCAAGAAACCTGAAGGGAATCCCCTTTCCGGGGAAAATGTCAGAAGAGGATGCACGAAAGGTGATTGACCTTGTGGAAACCGCCCTTGACGAAATGAATTACACCTTCACACGCATCGACCTTTCCGCTTTGACTCCTCAGGAAAAAAACAAGCTTGTTGAACAGCGCTACATCAGCCCGGCAATTGCATCGTCAAAGCTTCCCTGTGCGGCATACATCAGCGAAGATGAAAATGTCAGCATTATGGTCAACGAAGAGGACCACATTCGCATACAGGGCATTTTTGCAGGGTTTGAAGGTGACAAGGCCTATGAGCTCATCAGCAAGGTTGACGGCTATCTTGCCGAAAAGCTTGACTATGCAGTTCACGAAAAATATGGCTATCTCACCTCCTGTCTCACCAATGTGGGCACGGGAATGAGAGTGTCCTATATGCTCCACCTTCCCGGCGCATCTGTCAGCGGTGCGGCAGAGTCCATTTTTGCCGCTGTTGGAAAGCTTGGTCTCACTGTGAGGGGTATGTATGGCGAAGGCACAAAATCATCGGGCAACATTTTCCAGATTTCCAATCAGACCACCCTCGGCAGAAGCGAAAACGAAATTCTTTCCGATATGAAGGAAACCATAGGCAACCTCATAGCCAAGGAAAAAGACCTTCGTGAACGCATCTATGAGCAGGATAAGGTTGCTTTAGAGGATAAGATTATGCGCTCTCATGCCATTTTAAAATCTGCACGGATGCTTTCGGGCAAGGAAATGATGCAGAGACTTTCCGATGTGAGACTTGGACTTGGCCTTTCTCTCATAGGTGATGTGGACTATAAAACCCTCACGGAAATAATGATAATTGCATCTCCCGGATATATAAGCGTTGACACCGGCGCAGAGTCGCCCAGAGAGAGGGACATTGCCAGGGCAGACGCAATAAGAAAAATACTCTCGTAATTTCAGACAGGAGGTAATATATATGGATTCAAGATTTACAGATAAATCAAGACAGGCATTCAAAAATGCCCACGACATTGCAAAAGAAATGGGCTACACCTTTGTAGGCAGTGAACATATTCTTGCAGGCATACTTAAAGACGGCACATCAAGCGCCGCCGCAGCTCTTTGCGACATGGGAGTGGATTTTGAGACCTTTGTTTCGGCAATGGCAGAGGCATCGCCTCCAAATTCGGGTTCTGCGGTTATCGGTGCAACACTGCCCTTTACACCCCGATGCAAATCAATTCTGGAAATGAGCTTCAATGAAGCCAAAAAAACAGGCTCTCTCTTTATCGCTCCCGAACACATTGTTGTGGCAATTCTCCGCGAGGGGCAGAGCGTTTGTGCAAAAATTCTTGCAGGCTTCGACATCGATCCAAACGAGCTTGTTTCAAGAATGTTTTCAGGTGGTCAGGGGAGCGGAGACCAAAGCTCAGCATCTTCAAAACAAAACAAAAGCTCCTCTTTGCCAAAGAGTCTTTCACAGTTTGGCACAGACCTCACACAAATGGCAAAGGACAATAAATTTGACCCGATTGTTGGCAGAGATAAAGAGATTGAAAGGGTAATTCAGATTCTTTCCCGAAGAACCAAAAACAACCCCTGTCTGATTGGCGAACCGGGCGTCGGTAAAACTGCCGTTGCCGAAGGTCTTGCTCAGAAAATTGCATCCGGTTCAATTCCCGAAATTCTCAAAAACAAAAAGATTTTCTCCCTTGACCTCTCTTCAATGATTGCCGGCACCAAATACCGTGGTGAATTTGAGGACAGAATCAAAAAGGCTCTCGATGAAGTTAAAAAAGATGCAAACATAATTCTTTTCATTGACGAGGTTCACACCTTAATCGGTGCAGGTGCCGCAGAGGGTGCAATGGATGCGGCAAACATTTTAAAACCCCTTCTTGCCCGTGGTGAGCTTCAGCTAATCGGTGCTACAACTCTCGACGAATACCGCAAAAACATTGAAAAGGACGCAGCATTAGAGCGAAGATTTCAGCCTGTAACCGTTGGAGAGCCAACTGTTGATGAAACAATCGAAATTCTGAAGGGTATCAGAGAAAAATATGAAACACACCACAAGGTGACAATCCTTGATTCGGCACTGGAGAGTGCCGCAAAGCTTTCGGCAAGATATATCACCGACAGATTTCTCCCCGACAAAGCCATAGACCTTATTGACGAGGCATCTTCGAAAATACGCCTTAAGGCCTTCACTGCTCCCCCTGAAATTAAAGATGTTGAGGAAGCTCTTTCGGACCTTTCGGCTAAAAAGCGTGAAGCCATTGACAAACAGGACTTTGAAGCAGCGGCGGCTCTTCGTGATGAAGAAGAAAAGCTCAGAGCCGACCTTGATGAAAAGAAAAATCAATGGGAAAAGAACAACTCCAAGGAAGAGCTTTGCGTAACTGAGGAGGATATCTGCGACATCATAGCCGACTGGACAGGAATACCTGTTAAAAAGCTTGCCGAGGAAGAGCAGGAAAGACTTAAGAACATGGAAGAAATTCTTCACAAACGGGTTGTTGGTCAGGACGAGGCGGTTGTTGCCGTGTCCAAGGCAATCAGAAGGGGAAGAGTTGGACTCAAAGACCCCAAACGCCCCACAGGCTCATTCATTTTCCTTGGTCCCACAGGTGTTGGTAAGACAGAGCTTTGCAAAGCGCTGGCAGAGTCCATTTTTGGCGATGAAAATGCCATTATCCGCATAGATATGAGTGAATACATGGACAAACACAATGTTTCCCGTCTTGTGGGTTCACCTCCGGGATTTGTGGGCTACGAGGAGGGCGGTCAGCTTACCGAAAAGGTGAGAAGAAAACCCTATTCCGTCGTACTTTTTGATGAAATTGAAAAGGCACACCCCGATGTGTTCAACATTCTTTTGCAGATTTTAGACGACGGCATTCTCACCGATTCACAGGGTAGAAAGGTTGACTTCAAAAACACTGTGGTAATTATGACCTCAAACATCGGTGCCCGCCTTATCACCGAAAAAGCAAAGAGCTCTCTCGGCTTTGGTGCATCGGCGGCAGACGCTGACGATGACTACAATTCAATTAAGGAAAAGGTTTTGGGAGAGCTCAAAAATGTGTTCAGACCTGAATTTCTCAACCGTATTGATGAAACAATAGTTTTCAGAAAGCTTTCGAAGGAAGACATAAAGCAAATCACGGCTATAATGACAGACGGACTCAAAAAGAGGGTTGAAGCCCTCGGCTACAGTCTTGAAATAACCGATGAAGCAATTAACCACCTCAGTGAATCGGGATTTGACGAGGTTTACGGTGCAAGACCTCTCAGAAGAGCCATTCAGTCTCAGGTTGAAGATGCTTTAGCCGATGAAATTCTTGCAAGGAAATTTGAACAGGGTTCAAAGATTACCGTTGACTTTAAGGACGGAAGGCTAGAAATAATTTAATACGATCTGAAAAAAGAGAGTATATCACTTTGAACAAGTGGCATACTCTCTTTTTCTTATAAGCCTAATATATTTTTGTGATGTCCAATGTCAAGAAGCAGTACGATAATTCCATTTTCATATTTCCAGAGAATGCGAATATCCATATTGACACTCATTTCAAATACATTATCAATACCCTGTACTTTTTTTGTACGCAAGGACGGATAAAATGGATTTTGAATAAATAATTTTAATTTATTTGCAACTAATTTCTGTTCTTGGCTTGTCAATGCCTTTAAATTTTTTTCAAATTCTTTTGTGTATTTTAATTTATACATTATCTACATTTATCCCCATATCCGCAAACATATCTTCGACTGTATCAAAGCTTTCCCGGGAAGAAAGTTCGGTTTCGGATTCTTTTATCAATTTTGCAATTTTTAATAGTTTATCCTTAGGATATACTATAACCGGACAAAGAAATATTCCGCCATCTTTTTCAATGATGTCAAATTTGTCTCCTTCTGAAATTCCTAATTTTTTAATGATTTCTGCCGGTATGGTAATTTGAGAACGACCTCTGATTTCTGCTAACATATTTAATCACCTCTCGCAATTTCTGAAATTCCGATTTTCTTACAATGTTATTATACGCATTTTTTTCAGAAAAGTCAATATTATTTTTATAAGAAGTAATTTGAATTAAATCCGAAACGCACACAGCATTTCAAATCAGTGTTCAAAAAGCCCTTGGTGTTTTCAAAAAAAAGAGAGAGTATATCACTTTGAACAAGTGGCATACTCTCTTTTTCTTATAAGCCTGATATATTTTTGTGATGACTAATGTAAATAAGTAATTTGATAATCATTCTGTTATAATTATTTTAATTAAAAATTAAAATATCGGAGATAGATGTTGACAAAACTCATAATATAGAATATAATTATGGTGTAACTAAATTTAGTTGCAACAGTGAGGTATGAAATATGAGTAAAAAAGAAAAGCTAATAGCAAGATTAAAAGGAAAACCAAAGGATTTTACCTTTGAGGAAGTTAGCCTTAGCAACCAACACTAAAGGCGGTTTTAAAATATAAATTTCGCCTCACCCATCGTTAAAATACTCGGAAATATTAACATATTCCCTGCGTTTT
>JAZNUS010000005.1:0-7250 GCA_045592485.1 Clostridia bacterium
GGGCGATTCACGAATCGCCCGCAAATGGCAGATATCATACGGGCGATTCGTGAATCGCCCCTACAATGTCCTTGTGTTAAACACCCCGACAAACCCCAATTTACCTCACAATAAAACCCTTGAATTATCTCAAAAACACAAAATGAGGCATAGCCTGGCTATGCCGCACATTGTAAAGTCAATCAGAATTATTCCTGAACGGGAGCACCTACGGGGCAAACACCTGCACATGCACCGCAATCGAGACATTCGTCTGCATTGATTACATATTTGCCATCACCTTCGGAAATAGCACCTACGGGGCATTCTGCTTCACAAGCGCCGCAGCTGATGCAATCATCATTGATAATATATGCCATTGGGAATACACCTCCTTAAATGAATATTAATATTATAGCAACTTTCGACACAAAAATCAAGTGTTTTATCAATCTTTTTCAAGTTTCTTGAGCTCTGCCATGTCGATAGTTTCTTCATTTTTAATGTTTGCTTTTTTGAGAATCTTCACATCTTCAACCTTGAAGTCCGAAAGCTCCCTTGCATCACCGTTTTCAATTGCCACGGTAACAATGCCCTTAAGAGGCGAAACATTGGTAACCTGACCCTTGCCTGAGGGGGTTTTTACAATTGAACCCACACTCGGAGTATTTCGGGCAATAGATTCATAAACCTCCTGCTCATGCTTAAGACAACACATAAGTCTGCCGCAGGTTCCTGAAATCTTTGTGGGATTAAGAGACAGATTTTGTTCCTTTGCCATTTTTATTGACACCGGCACAAAAACGGAAAGAAACAGATTGCAGCAAAGCTGTCTTCCACATATTCCGAGACCTCCAAGCATTTTGGCTTCATCTCTTACACCAATCTGACGAAGCTCAATTCTGGTTTTAAACACTCCGGCAAGGTCTCTTACAAGCTCTCTGAAATCCACTCTGCCGTCGGCAGTGAAATAGAAAAGAACCTTGTTGTGATCGAAGGTGTATTCAACATCTATCAGCTTCATTTCAAGATTGTGCTGTCTGATTTTTTCCTGGCACATTGCAAATGCCTCTTTTTCCATTTGTGCATTGCGTGCAATCGTCTTGTCATCTTCAGGGGTTGCCTTTCGGATAATTTTTTTGAGAGGCGGAACAATTTCATCGTCGGTGACACTTTTTCTGCCGACAACAACCGTTCCGTATTCTATACCTCTTGAGGTTTCCACAATAACATGGTCACCGCTTTTTAAAACAAGGTCACCGGGGTCAAAATAATATATTTTCCCCACACTTTTAAACCTTATTCCGCTTACTTCAACCATCGTTTTCTCCTTACTGTTACTTGTATTACGGATTCGTCTGCCATATTCTAAAATACAGGGCAGACTTATCTCTCAGCCTCAACCGACACCGCTAAAGACGGTTTTTTGTTGTTGAGGCTATTTTCATAAACATAGTTTGTATTTGCATAGTCATATTTTCATTGTGCCTTATTTGGGAGGTCTCTTTTCCGAGAAGCTCTGCAATTTCCAGCGCCTGACCGGAGGTGAGGGTGTCGGACAAAAGCTTAAGCTGTATTTTTTTGTCTGAATTTAAGATGTTTTCACCGAGACCTTTTTTTAAAAATACTATATCCCTCATAAAAAGAGTGAGAACACTGAGCATCTCCGTTATATGCTCCTTGCGTTTTGTAAATTCATCAACTGCTTCATAAACTGCATAACAGTCGCCGCCAAGAACCTTGGAAAGCACCGAAACCGCCGTGTCCCTTGCATCTTTGAAATCTTCATCGTCACAAATACTTTTGAGTCTTCCGATATTGCCCATGCAGTAATCATACAAAAAGCTTTCTGATTCAGGAAGCGGATACGCTGCTTTGAGCTCTTCTTTTTTCCATGGCAGAAGCTCTATCACCATAACTCTGGACAAAATTGTCTGAAGGACTGTGCTCATGTTATCACACAAAAAAATAAACACAGCATAAGAGGGGGGCTCTTCTATAGCTTTTAAAAGAGCATTCTGACACCGTTCGTCCAGAAGATGAGCTTCTTCGATTACCATCAGCTTGTATTTGCCATATACCGGTCTTTCATACACACGCTTTATAAGCTCGCGGATTTCGTCTATCTTGTAGGGCTTCTTTTCAGGATTTGAAAGACACACAACATCGGGATTGGCTCCTGCTGAATCACTTTTGCACCCCGGACAAGCTCCGCAGGCAGAATTTGTATGGCAAGCGAAATAATGCCGCAGTATCCCCGAAAGATGCTTTTTGCCCATTCCGTCCTGACCGCTTATAATGTATGCGTGTCTGACAGATGCAGACGCCACGGCATTATTAAAATATGTCGCTATTTTTTGCTGTTGAGATGAAAGCATTTAGATTATACCTTTTCAAATCTGTCAACATCGAGAACAAAAATTGTTGCTCCGCCAACCTGAACCTCGATTGGATAAGGAGTAAATGAAGCCGAAGCACCCATTGGCATCGGAGATGCTGTAATCTGTTTTCTGCGCTGGCTTTTCTTTTTGATAATGTCAATTACTTCCTGAACCTTTTCATCTTCGGTACCGATAAGCAGAGTCATGTTTCCTGCTTTCAGAAAACCGCCTGTTGTTGCAAGCTTTGTAACACTGAAACCGTTGGACGAAAGTTCACCAAGGACCTTGTTGCCGTCTTCATCATTTACAATTGCAAGTACTAACTTCATAATATCACTCTCCTTTGATACTATTATATAATGAAATCGCTATAAAAGCAAGAAAAATATTTTGTTTTATAAAAATTCCTGTCAAAGCATACTGCTTAAAAAAGAGAATGTCTCACCTTTACCGTGTGACATTCCCTTTTTCAAGTGTTTTATTCTTTTCAGTTTTCTTTGACTTTAACAGGCTCGCCGTTTGTTTTCCACAGGAAAAACTTTGTGTTTCCCGATGCTTTAACCTGAGCGGTAAGCTCTATTGCACGGTAAGGCATTATGATAACCGGCTCACTCATCGACACATCGGTAAGCTCACTGCCCTCATAGGATGCACCATAGAAAATGTATTCTCCGAAGCAGTTCTCCGAGCTGTTGACAAGCACAACGCTTCCGCTCTTTTTGTCACCGTTTGTGCTGATGCCTATGTCTGAAATAACAAAAGGCTCGGCAATCTCACGATGTGTTACCGTCAGCTTCGGACGGTAAGATGAGCTGGATGATGTTCCGGCTATCCACGCCGTGCTCTCCGAATTTTGAACAATCATAATTCCGGCACTGGTTTTGCCCTCGGAGACAAGGCGTTTTATGTAATCTGTGATGTCAAGATCCGTGTATCTTCCCGATGTTTTGTCAGAAATCTCACCAAGGAAGGCTTCGGCTTCAGGCAAATCGGCATATGTGGTTGTGCCGGGGGTAAAATCACCGCTTAAGCCATAAACCGACAAACTTGCAACACCTGCAGTATAGAACCTGTATATTGCACTTGTAACATCGGTATCTTTCAGACCACTTATATCAATTGTTGCATAATGGGAATAAAAGTTTTTGCCGTTATACAGATAATTTCTGGATTCGTTCGTTCCCACAGAGGAGCTGTCAAGCATATCGTAGCTTGCTGTCTTAATATTGCGGTAATCTATGGTCGTGGTGAAGGTTTCAAGATTCGATGATGTCTGACTGAGATTCAGAACATAGTATGCAGTTCTTGCCTCGCCCCTGACACTGATTACAATTTCTGTCTTTCCATTCGTGGGATATGTGATATTCACTTCATAATTTCCGGAGTTATCAACTGTCACTTCGGGAATTTTGTCGGGAATAATGTCATAGACAAGCTCGTAATTATACTTATCCTTTTCAAAGCCTTCAATAAGCTCTCCGCCAATATAAACACCGTCGAGAACAGGCTTTGATTCATAGTCTTCTTCAGTTGACCACTGGCTGATTGCCAAAGGCTCATAATCTCCATCCTGCCATTCATAGTCATTTGCAAGAGGAATAAACTCTGCACTGAGCATAAGATTTGTTACATTGTCGGCAGTTATGGCAACCTTGGAATAGCCGGGATACTTTCTTTGCAACTCGCTCTGAGGCGAGGTTGGCAGCTTTTCGGCTTTCATTCTGAAAAGGGAATAATCTGCGTTGCAGCTTATTTTAACCATAACCTTTTTGCCGTTGTTGGTAAGAACAACAGTGGAGTTGTCAAGAATTTCAATGGCTGCTTCGGTGTTGAAGGACCAGAAAATTTCTGAAGGTGCTTTCATAACCGCTTCATCCTGAACCACAATGCGGCTGCGGTTTTCGTGAATCATCATACCTCTTTTATAGTTTGTGACATAGTCAGAATACACTCCGGTAAGGTCGGTTACTGCATAAGAGGTGCCGTCACTTGTTTCAAAACGGTCGAACACTGCCGTTTCATCAACCTTTTGTCCAACATCCTCCGAGGGGTTTATGACAAGACAGTTTCCGCCTTCGGGGCGTTTTTCATACCAGGTCCATCTGCCGCCGTCCTGGGCATGATCCCAATAGCCGGTATATTGATAATCGCCAAGACCCATTGGGGTAACAAAGCGTTCACCAAAAGCATCGATGCAAAAGCAACCCGAAACCGCATCGGCATGTCCGTTTGAAGAGGCACAGCCTGTGTACATTGCAGCATAGAAGCCTTTGTCTATATCCCAATTGTCTCTGAAAGCTGCAATGTTCTGACCATAGGTTGAGGGATAGAGATGGGCATCAAGGGGAAGTCTTTCATTGATATCGGCACTGTCAAGGTCGCCCTTGTCGTACCACAAAAGCACATTGACACAGTTTCCGATGTCAAATCGTGATGCCAGGACACCGAGGAGAGGAATGTCGTTTGAGTGCTTTGCAAAATAGTAGAGGGGGTTTGAGTTGAACACTCCCTTTCCTCTTGCCGTGTCACCAAAGCAGAAGGCACCTGCACCGTACATCTGCATGGGATAGTAGGCTGTTTTGGCAAAAGCCGGATATTTGTCATAGCCATACATTGTGCCAAGAGCAGAATTGAGTGCCGACATCATTGCCGAAATTCTGATACTTGTGTAGTTATAGTAGCCTATTGGCTCCTGATGGCCGCCGTTTTCACCCACAAGCTCAAGATAGGGTTCTATGTTATAGAGATTGTTCGAAATTATAAATGCACTGTACTCGGGGTCTTTGGGTGCAAGAGCCAGAGCACACACAAGAAGGTCTGAATTGTTGTGGGTGTTATGATTATATGAGCCACGACCGCAGACAATGTTCATGTAGTCATTTTCCTTGCGGATCTGGTCGAGGTCGTTTGGATTCTGATAGTAGCGGTAGGCTATTGACAAAACCTTTTCCTTTACGACGGTTTCCGCCCACAGCTTTTGTTCATCGCTGAGATAATCATAGAGCCAGTCATAGGCAACAGCAATAACCTCGCCTGTCTGAGTGTTGTCGAGCTGAGCCGCCGCAGTCCAGCCGGTAATAGTTTGCAGTGCTTCAAACTGTGCAAGTGCACTTTCAAGATATTTACTGTCGTCTTCTATGTGGAACGCAGTCATAAGGGTAATTATATTGGTGTCAACACCGCCATAGCTCTGACTTACCTGTGTTCCGTAGGTTACGGGGGAGCCTTTGGCAATGGAGTCTGCCGAAGATTTCACCTTTTCGTAAAGATAGGTTGTCCAGTAGTCGCCCTCGGTAAGATTCTTTTTAATTTCATTGATTTTTTCAAGGGAGCCGTGAATGTAGGGGTGATTCATTTTGCCCTCTGCAATGCGGCTGTTGATGTTTGAAAGAATATTTGCCGTGCTTGGTGTCACAGGCTTTGTGTCATAATAGTAATAAGGGAAAAGATCATACCCGCGATAGGTTGAGTCTTTAATGTCGGAGCCAAAGGCTTTTGATGTGGAGCTTGCATCTACTGCAAGGTACATATAGGTGTCGCCCTTTTCAAGACACTCATTTGCATATGCGGTGACATCGGCATAGTTTATGAAATAGTTTGCCGTAAAATTGTCGGTGAGAATTTCACCCACATTGGAAATGTAGTTCTTTTCATTTGCCCACATTGACCTGAAGGGCTCGTCGGTATATGACAGATTTTCCACATCAACAGAGGCAGGCACGCCCATTACACGCATGGAATTTCCGCCGTAGTAGGAGGTTCCGAAACGGAAAATAAAGCTTTTGAACTCTTCGCCGTTCATCTTCGGAAAATCAATCCTGTAGATAACTCCCTGATTTTCCGATATGGACACACTGTTGATAAAGGTTGTCCAGGGAGAGGCGGGTCCATAGGTTGTTCCGGTTACAAGCACAGGCTCGGATATTTCCTGATAGCCTTTGATTGTGGGGGTTTCATTTGTCTGGGATGAGGTTTTTGTGTCATAATAGTAATAAGGAAAAAGGTCATATGCCTTATAATCTGTGTCGATAATGTCTGAGCCGAATGCCTTGGATGTGGAGCTTGCATCCACTGCAAGGTACATGTGAGTGGCACCCATATTGAGACATTCATTTGCATAAACAGTGATGTCGGCATAGTTAATATAAAAATTAGAGTTGAAGTTGTATGCGACCGGCTTTCCTGCGCTTACAATATAGTCACTTTCATTTGCCCATATATTTCCAAAGAGCTCATTGTCAGGTGACATATTTTCCACATCGGTGTCCGACGGCACTCTCATAACACGAAGATAGCCTCCGCCATAGTAGGATGTGCCGAAGCGGAAAATGAAGTTTTTAAATTCTTTGCCAACCATGTTGGGAAAATCAATTCTGTATATAACGCCTCCGGTTTCCGAAATGGAAGAAGCATTTTTGAAGGTTGTCCACTTGCCATCTGCAACACAATAGGTCGGAGCGGTTATTTTCACCGGTGCAGAAATCATTCTATAGCCGTCAATTATGGCAGATGAAGAATCATCTGTTGTGACTGCAGTTATTGTCGCATCACCCGATGCCGAAAACACGGGGATGGATCCAGAAAACGAAAGTAATAATATTAATATTACCGAAAGTACCCTGTCTAATCTTTTTATCATCTTCATACACACTACTCCTCATTTCAACAACATAAATTATCCACTATATCAATTGTATTTTATTTTAATTCACAATATTTGTCAATGGAGAATCGTATTAATTTTTTGGAATATTGTACATCCTCAAAAAGGGGATATTTGGAATTTATCGGGGAGATGAGATTGGGCTGGTGCGAAAGGCTTCCCCTTGGTGGGCAATGTCGTCAACTTAAGAAATTTCATCTCATATTTATTGGGAATTTATTGGATTT
>JAZNUS010000006.1:0-3406 GCA_045592485.1 Clostridia bacterium
CCTCCGACTTTCCGAGTTTATCTGCCGTATCATGGATTTCCGGCATGAAAGGACGTTTGATGGTTTCGTCTCTCATATCCGGTTTCAATTTATTGATTTCCCATTTGGGAAGCCCCTGAGCGGCGCGTCTGCCCAGAAGTGCATGTCCATACCAATTCATCATTTTTCACCCCCGTTGAAAATATTTCTTTTCTCCTAAAGATAGCACAGAATTTTTAAGAGTCAAGCCGAAATTTATAATCAGCAACAGGAATAACAGGAGATTTCTTAATTTTTTAATTTTAGGTTCAGAAAAATCCTGTTACATTCAGAAAAAAAAAAGCATTTTCAGCAGCTGCTTTCTGAGTGGACTCACACAATCAGCCATTTTCAGCTTATCAATCATCTTTTTCTTCCTGTGCATTTCCTTTTTCAATTGACAAATACGTGAATTGTAAGATAGTGTGTCATAAGTCAAATGAAGTTTGAGAAAATTTCAAAAAATTTTCATCAAACGCTCTGTTGTGGATGACCATTGAACGTAGCATCAGCAACATTTTCCGCATACACGCACACCTGACCATCATTTTTTTCTTGCCTTTTGCCAGTAATCTCTGTTGAAAATCTTGAAGTACCGGTATTTTTGGAACACCTGCCACAGAATCCAGATAAAGAATCTGTCGAAGACGTCCTGACGACCTTCTACTCATAAAGGATGAATGAACACTTGAACCGGACTGTCTGATTCGCGGAGCCAGACCGGATATGGCAGATAATTCCTTTGCAGAATACTGTTTCAAAGATCCGATTTCCGCAAGGATGTTGTAGGCGGAAACAAAGCTGACTCCAGGCATAGTTGTCATGATGTGTACTTCCGCAAGGATTTCTTCATTTTCGACAATGCAAGCTTTGATTTCCTTCTCAATTTTCTTGATTTGTATGGTCAGTGTCGCTATTGTCTGTGCATTGATTTTACGGACAACCGAAGAGGTTATCGTATCCCGGCGATTTTGAAGTTCAACTCGCGCTTTGATCAGGGCAGTTCTCTCCCGTGAAAGTTCACGAATGGTCAGGATTGTTTTCGACGGACGCTTTGTCGGATGAGGCTGCCGCTCTGTTCCAAAACGCGCGATTGCCTGAGCATCCAGTTTGTCTGTTTTATGCGGCAGATTCAAACTGTCAATGAATGCATGAATATTACGTGCATTCTCAATGGACACTTTGACCTCAGGATGACTCAAATTGAGCCAATCGGTCAGTTGCTGAGAATAACAGCCGGTTGTTTCCATTACGATATGCAGTTCTTTTTCGGTGACGAAACCATCAGCCCATTGAAAAAATTTTGTAACACCCTCCGGACTACGCTTGAAATCACGGCATGGCAACGATGTAATCTTTGCTTTTCCGCTTTCTGTAATTTGGTCCAATGATGCTGAAAATGTTTCTTTCCCAACATCAAATCCTGCCCAAATAATAGTTTTTTTCTCTTCCATGCTTGCTTTTCTCCATACTTAGATGTAAGTTAAATGTGGCTTGTCATGACCCATTTTGCAGATACGGTTTCTATGTACCTGGATAGCTGTACGGTCTTTTGACAAAGCACGGTAGCGGAAGCATCCCTCCATCTTACAAACGATCTTCCAAAGATCAAAAGTAAACACGAGATGATGCTTCCGCGATTTTCATCGACTGGCTGCCGAATCCAACCTTTTATACCGTAGCACAATAATTCACATCTGCAACTTTTTCCTTTTCCTCCGACGGGTAAAAAGCCCATTCTCGGAAAAGGAAAGTTGCAGAAACAATACAAGGGATAACATACAAAAGTAAATGCACCATTTAGTCAAGTTTGAGGGAGTTAATTAGCCTTGGCGGTGCGTTTAGTCTTACAAAAAATGAAAAGTGGTGCGTTTAGTCTTACAAATGGTGCATTTACTGTTACAAACGGTGCGTTTAGTCTTACAAATCTGTAAATCAGGGTATAAAAATCCGTGGTGGGACGTCGTATTAGTTTTTCGGACATACTAAACGCACCACCAGTTGCGGGAGAGACTCTTTTTTTATATCAGCCGATCAAATCGGGAGTCATTATAACCAGATTGGGATGAATTTCTTCGATATTCAGTTTTTGAATTACCTCCTTGCCATAAATGACAGCGAACATTTCCAATGCAGTTTTGTTGTTAAAACTTTTTCTGTTGTATGAGTTCAAATGTGATATAATTTTATCTACATCAGCTTGAGTCAGGTTGTTGAAAGATTTTCCCTTTGGTAAAATTTTTCTTAAATTTGTGTGATTATTTTCTACATGGGGCTTTTGCCATGATGAATATGGATCACAATAGAAAACCTTTGTCCGCTTTTGTTTTTTATCACAACATTGTTCGAGCGCATCGGGATTGGAGAATTCAGAACCATTATCCGTTAAAATAACCGGGAACATCTTTTGAAACATTTCCAATCCAAGAGATTTTTCCAAATGGTCGAATATTTCAATGACTGTTTGCGCATTGTTTGCTTCTCTGATAAAAGCGAGCATCATGCCGCAATTGTTGAAATGCATTGTTAAAAGAGCTTTTTGTCCTGGTTTTCCTATGACAGTATCCATCTCCACTACTGGAATTCCAGGATTATTATGCAAAAAGTTCTTAAAATCCTCAAAAGACCGATTAAGGCGGCACTTTGTGTTGATTTTATGCTCAACAGCCTTGCATTTCCGCTTTTTTCTGCAGCAAGCAACCGGCAAATCGTACCGTTTTGTTTTTATCGCTCCTGTATTGATCAGAGTATAGACAGTTTTCTCGCAAATCGTAAAACAGTTTGCGTTGGCCTGCAAAATATGATGGACGGATTGTCCTCTGCTTGTTCCTGCATCAATAATATCACTGACTTGCTTTAATTCATCTTCCGTCAAATTTATTCCTTTTCTGGCTGACTTCAACAATGATTTGTACTTTTGCTCTGCCTTTTCTGCGATGTAGTAATATTTTGTAAGGGAACAACGCCTTTCAACTTTACAGCCATTACACACCCAAGGTGAGCGTAAAAGAGTTGGACATTCCTCCAACTCAAACTTCGCACACTTTTTATTACAGGATACCAATGTGCAAGCACTGCACTTCTTTTTGCAATATTGAGTAGGTGTTCTACATAATTTTTCAACTGAACACTTGCTGCGATGCGTGCAATTGTTCAGAATGTACGGTGATACTGCCTTAAAACTGGTTGTTCGGTGCTTGCGGATTTCTCTTGAAATCGTCGAATGAGATTTTCCCAAAATTTCGGCAATTGAGCGAAAACTCTCGCCTCGATTCAAAAGAGTTTCCAAACGACGTCTTTCATCTGCGGTTAAATGTCCCATAAAACCTCCTTTTAATTTGTAAGACTAAACGCACCACCCCCACCGGGTGCACCCGGTGGGGGTGGT
>JAZNUS010000007.1:0-7298 GCA_045592485.1 Clostridia bacterium
AAGGCAAAAACGCAGGAAATATGGTAATATTTCCGAGTATTTTAACGATGAGTGAGGCGAAATTTATATTTTAAAACCATCCTCAGTGCTGGTTGTTAAGGCTATTCTTGGAGTGTCACTATCCCCTCATCCGTCAGGCAAGCCTGACACCTTCTCCACCAGGGAGAAGGCTTTCTCTCTGGTGCTAAACCCTCCGACAAACCCCAATTCATTTTATATTCTTAGCCAAGATAACTCCCCGGAAAGCCTGTGAGAAATACAACAACAAACTGAGCAAGAATCCCTATCACGGCATACTTTACAAAAACTGCCGACTGAATAACAGAAACCCTTCTGTACTTTGTTTTTGCAATGAGGTGAAAAGGAACTATGATAAAAACAAATGAAAGAACAATCACTCCAACCATTGCAAGCAAATCCACAACAATGGCAATGGATAAAGCATTTGACAAATCGGGAATCAGAAGCCAGTACAAAAATCGGATTAATGAGCCGAAAAATATAGCAAAGGTGAAGGTGTTTTTACATTCTGCGAGAGTTGCGTTGTTTACATTTGAATTGATGCTTCTGCAGGCAACAAGATAGCGGAAGCTCTTTATAAACACTGTGATGCTCATTGCAAGAGAGCCGATAATCATTGCACTTTTGAGCAAAAAGAACAATAATGAAATCATAATTTATACCATCCTTTGTAAATCATAATTTATTCTGCGTTTAAGCCACACTAAAGGCGTCTTCAGTGTCAATTACTAAGGTTATCAATATAATCCATGGCAGAATCCGTTACCGTTGATAAAAATTCCTTCCCTTTAAGCTTAGCAAGGTTGATTTTATAGTCAACATATTCGGTTTTGGTGATTTCCTCACCATTAAGGGTGGTTTTCTGAGCGTTTAAATACTCCGAAAATCCCTCGCGGATTGTGCCGAGCTTATAACTCATATTCTCTGCAATGATACTTCGTCTCGCTGTTGACACTTCCTTTTTTTGTCTGAGAATGTGTTTGTTATAGGGATTAGATAGAGTTATTATGCAGACAATCACTGCCACAACTGATGCATAGGGCAGTAGTTTTCTGAAGTTTTTGTATATAAGCATAGCTGCTGCAATAACAGAAAGAGCAATGATGCTTAAAACCTCCAGAAACGATTTGTCGTCGTTGTCGGCATAGTTATCGAGCTTTGTTAAAACGGAGGAGTTTGAATAATTCAAACCTATTTCCTTTCGTGCGGTGTCCAGCTCATATTTATATATCCTTTTGCGTTCCTCGGGAGGAATTGGGCTTTGACATATGCTGCAGGTTCTATTCTTCAGTTTGTTCTTTGTCTGACATTGACAGATCCACATTCAAAACAGCATCTCCTTCCGTACTTTTGGTTTCTTCAAAGGGCTTTGCATAAACAGGCAGATGATTGTGTACCGGGTGCATGTAAAGCCTTGAGCCCTCCTCGTTTTTTTGTGTAACAACAAATTCTCTGTGCTCCCTGCCAAGGGTAAACCTTGAGCCAACAGGTGCTTTTTGAACCGCAAGTTCCTGAAGGTTTTCTATTTCAAGAAGGGGTGCGAAAATTTCGTCGGGCATAACAAGAGGTGCAAGGTCTCTTTTTCCAACGGTGAAGGAAAGCTCATTTTGTGCCATAATTTCAGCATTTGAGGTGCTGATTGCCACAGGGTTCCAGAACAGTCGGGTTCCGCTTGTTACCGGAAAGAGAATGAAAGGATGAGGAAGAAAATCGTATCTTATCATAAAGGCTTCGGTGTAGGTAAGCCTTGCAACTTCGGCACCGGTGACCTCTTCAAGATTACGGTCAATCATCTCTTTGTCCTTGTATCTTTGAATTTCTGCCTCAAGGTAGGCTGTCAGTTCATCTGTCATATCTCTTTCAATGGCATCTACAGGCAAAAATCTTTTGTAGCGGTCACGGTTCTTCTGAAAATAGTAAGGCTCAATCGCCGACATTTCCTGCCAAAGCTCGTGACGGAGAAGTGTGCCTGTTATTGATTCAAACTGAACCTGTGATGTTGTTTCATAAACCCTGATGTTCTGACCGTCATCCAGGGATTGTCTCCCCTTTTCGGTAAGCTCGCCGTTTTCCACATGGCCGTAGGAATTTTCCATAAGAGTGATTATGTTTTCAACATATTTAAGGTCAATGCCGAGCATATCGGCAATGGTCTCCGGAGATGTGACCGATGCTGAATAGAGCCTTAAAATAAAATACTCAATGGCATCATAGTCACTGCGGCTTCTTTCGGTAAAGTGAACATTTACCGTTGAAACCGGGCAAAGGAAAGGATAGAAATACATCACATTTCCCTTCTTTGAAAACTCAGGAAAAATATGCTCCCATTTTTCAAGATATCTCCCGGCATATGTGAGATATTGAAATTTATATTCTTTTTCTTCTTTTATTTCAGGTCCGGCATTTGTCGGATTAAGTTTATTTTCACTCATCTTTGTCACCGAACTCCTTTGATTTGATATACTGTCCGCTTCCGCTCTGAACCTGCTCAAGAAGGAAGCTCATAAACCTCGAAAAGCTCCGCACTGTAGAATCAAGCTCAGGAGATTCATATTCTTCGGTTTCATCTGACACATCATCACCTATGGCTTCTGATTCCTCTAAAGCATCATCTTCTGCTGCTTCTTTGGATTCATCATCGGCAAAACCGAAAACAGGTGCTTGTGCTTCGCTGTTTTCCTTGTGGGTGTCGTCATTGACGAACTCCGGTTCATCAGCTTCATTTTCTTCATCTGCAAATCCGAATATCGGAACTGTCTGTGATTCGTCATTATCAGCCGTTATTTCTTCATCCGGCAATGGCTCATCCCCTTCTTCGCCATATTCTTCCTCCAAAGCTTCGTCAAATTCTGCATACACATCATCGTCAACCGACATGGAATAATCCTCGTCATAGTCATCGTCATCGGATGATTCGTCATAGGAATCTGAATCAGGTTCAAGAGCAAAATCGTCAAAATCTATATCGCTTTCCTCCGGCAGGGCTTGTTCATCGGTTATTTCATCGGCAAAGCTTGTCTCTTCATCGGCAATTGCATCGGAAACACTTTCCATAACGCTCTGTTCGTCGTCATCATCGTCAACACAATCGGTACAGGTGGTAAGAAAATCGAAATCTCCCACAAGCACAATCTGACTCTGACAACGGGAAAGTGCAACATTGAGCCTTCGAAGCTCACTTAAAAAGCCTATTTCATTGCGGTCGTTGCTTCGTGTGCAGCTATATATGATAATTTCTCTTTCCTGTCCCTGGAAGCTATCCACGGTTGCAACCATTGAATCAGCCTGCTTTGTGGAAAGACCGGGAAAGGCTTTGCGAAGTACCGACTTTATTTCTTCTTTTTGTCTCTTAAGGGCAGTGACAACACCTATGTCATTTATGCCAAGCTCCGAATCCGGCGACATAAATCCAATTTTTTCAAGAACACTGGCAATAATTTTTGCCTCATAGTTATTGTAACGGCTTTTTTTGTTACTCTTGCGGTCATATTCGGTTGTTTCACGGCGTTCGCTAACCGGTGCATCGCAGGTGTCAATAATAACAAGAGGACTTTCGAAAACATCGGGAAAACGAAGAGGCATTATGCCTGTTTTCTTGTCATCAAAGGTGTGATACTTGTTATTATAGAACCATTTTGAAATTATGTCGGCAACCTCCTGAGGCATACGGAACTGAGTGTCCAGAAGAACCTTGTTGTCTTTTGGGAAATCTTTCTGTTCGAAAAGATATTCGAAAAAGCTTTTCTTTGCAAGCTCTGTGTCCACATTTGCCGATTCGCATTTTTCAAGGAATGTGTCATTGACACTTGGCGGAATCTGCTTGTGGTCACCAAGCATAAGGGTTTTTGGTGCTCTTGACATCGGCACAAAAAGGTCGTGAATCTGAATCTGACCCGCTTCGTCGATAATTGCAACATCAAAATCAAGCTCTGCAACGGACCTGTTGGTGTTTATGCCTATGCAGGTTGCTCCCACAACAGAAAGATGACGCGTGAGAAGATTTGTGAGAACCTCATTATCCTTGTCGGAAACATTTTTCTCCCAGTCGCCAAGAATGTTTTTTATTTTTATACACTTTTTAGCAAGGTCAGCCATAGCCTCACAAAAGCCAATGAATGCCTCTTTATCCACAGAATAGTTAAAGGTAAGAACATTATCCGATGATGGGTCCTTGATTTCATAGGTGCCTTTTGCTTCAAGGTATTCAAACAGAGCTTCATATTCTTTTTTCAAAGAAACAAAGCCTTCTTCGGATATTATATTTTCAATTTGGGAAACAATTCTGTTATACTGTCCAACAACAGCCGGACTATTGTCTGTGAGTCTGAAATTTTTCACTTCCTGACTCAGCTTGTAACGCTTGTGCAAAATGCAGCAGGTTTCAACAATTCTGAAAACCTTGCCGAAAAAGCCAAGCCTTTTGTTCTCTTCAAGATAAATGTTTTTAGATTCAATTTTTTCACAAATTGATTCAAGGGCGTCAAGCTGCACTTGAACCTTCTGATGCTCAAGGGCTATTTTACCTTCAAGCTCGGTAAGCTTCCTGAGCAAAGCAGTTATTTTGTCATAGTAGCCTTTCATGGCATCGATTGTTTCAAAAAGCCTATTTATGCGTTCTTCCTCGGATTTGATATCTTCGGAAACAGTTTTTATGATTTCAAGCGTCCTGTCAATTTCTCCAAGCCACGCGCCGTTATTTTTCAGGATTTTTTCCTGCATTTTAAGGTGCTGATTGTCAAGCATAAACTCAACAACATTGGACTGAACCTTTTCCGCGTTGCCAACACGGGCAATGACAAGGTCCTTGAACTCCGGATATTTATCGATATATTTGGCAATTCTTTCAAAAGCATTGTCAACGGCTTTGTTATTTTTGGAGCTTATGAGAACTCTTTTTCGCTGTCGCATAAAGTAGAGCGCCCATTCAACAATAACCGTTGTTTTTCCTGTTCCCGGTGGTCCGAGAACAAGAGCAAGGTCCGTTGATTTGATTCCCGCTTCAATTGCCTTTTGCTGCATTGGATTAAGATATGGTGCACGATTTTCTTTTATTTCATCTATAATTGGCTCGGTGTCGATTGATTCATCAAAGGGCATTGTTTCAATTTTGTCGGGATTATTGAATGCATTGAGCATATACAAAGCCTTGGTTGTTCCTGTTCTGAAACCCTCAACAACTCTGTCTCTCACTTTTTTCTGACAGCTTCCTGCGGCTTTATACAAAAGTCCGCTCATAGGAATGTCGGAATCGTTGAACTGGTCGTTGAAGCTGAGTGTCATTGTCTGCTTTCCGTCTTCAACATCACCGATTTCAACTATTCTTCCCCGTTCAAAATGTATTTCGTCTGCAAGTCCGACATTAACCTCGCTTCCGGGTGTGTAAATTGACACATCATATTCACCGCACACAAATTCATATTTATATTTGTTGCGTTTGTCTCCTGCCCTTTTAACCGATTTTCGCGAATAATAGGTAACAGGGGTTGTTTTTGCAGCTTTTTCGTCTTCCTCCATCTGATCTACTGCCGCATACTGCTCAATGGTGTTAAGATACTTTTCGTCAAAATAGGGATAATCAAAAACAAATTCTCCATTGGAATTGTCACTGTCTGCAATAATATAGTCTCTTATCTGATAGTAGGAGCTGAAAGGCATTTTAACTTCGCTTCCGGAATAAAACTTTTCTCTCATTTCCTTGCTGCGGCTCTCGGGAGTGATTTCGACATTGAAATTTTCAACATCAATAAGACGGGCAAAAATAATGCCGTGTTCTGAAACATTAATAAGCTTCACCTTATTTTCGATGAAGCTTCTTTTTGTTCTCTCGCCCGCATAAAATATGCCTGTTATGCCAAAGTTTCTGTTTCTTGTGCTAAACTCAACCTCAAGGGCATAGCGGTCAACAAAAATATTGAATTTCTGCAATCCCTCAGAGCCTACATAGATATTTCCAATTTCAAGAACAGTGGTCTGCTCTGTGAGAATCTGCCGTATTTTATAGACCGGGGAATCAGCCTCTGCAAAAAACTTGTTGAAGGCAAAAAAGACAATGGGACACGGGGCATTGAGCCACACCTCACTGCCTGAAAGGCTTATTCCATTTTTCAGGGGAGTTCCCATTTTGTCACCTCTTTTTTGGCAGGCATATTTTTAATGAGTTCTTTTTGTTCGTCATCAAGGTCGATGAGAGCAAAATCAAGTTTATCTAAAATATCGCCGATTATTTTTTCTTTAGTATTTTCTTCAACAGACATTCAATTGCACCTCCGTCTGATAAGCGTTTGGAAGGATTATATGAAATGCAGGATTTTAAAATTTCGTCAACCGGTTTGGGTACTAAGGGGTTTACTTCGGAAATTAACGGAATGTTTTTCCAGTCGCCCTTTTGTCTGTCGTAAACAAGATCCTGACCGATGACAAGGCGCTTGCGGCACAAAAGCTCATACATTATGAGACCGAATGCAAACACATCTATCCTCGAAGCATCGGGAATACCGCTGAAAAGTGCGCTTTGCTCAGGAGATTGATAGCCGGGAGTTCCGCTTCCTCTTACTGCACTTGGAGCAGATATGCCGAAATCAATGAGAAAAAGCTTTTCGTATGGATAATTGCCTTTAAGAATAATGTTCTGCGGTTTAAGATCCTTGTGCTGGGTGTAGGGTCTGCCATTGGTGCGGGAGCCTTTGTGAACATCACGAAGAGCCGAGGCAAGAAGGCGGAGCCTTGAAAGCTCTCTTTGAACTGCATCGGGAGCATCAAGGGGTGATGTTTCCTTGTCCATTTTTTGCCTCAGGGTGTCCCCTTCTATGTATTGCATAACAATGAAAAGAGTGTTTCCCATGCAGTAGTGATAGTACACAGTGGGAACATTGGTAACATTTGATTCGAGCCTTGTGAGCACATTAACCTCGGTTATGAAGCTTCGAAGATCATTTTGATTCTTTGCCTTTATAACCTTTATGCCGACCTTTCTGCCTGTTTCCTCTTCGAGGGCACAGTAAAAAGAAGTGCCTGTTTCGGGTGAATCATACACTGTTTTCTGAATTGCATACTTATAGTTTTTTTTGAAAAAAAGCTCCTTGTTATCCATAGGTTTTCTCCGTAAGAATTGGTGATTGAATTTGGGTTTAGCGGTAAGATGGGATTGGGCTGGTGCGAAAGGCTTCCCCTTGGTGGGGAAGCTGTCACCGTAAGGTGACTGATGAGGGGAAACAAAAGAAAGTAAATTCAAATATAAATTTGAAAATCGTTCAAACTATTGAAAACGCTGATTTTTA
>JAZNUS010000008.1:0-5637 GCA_045592485.1 Clostridia bacterium
TGTGGTAGGGGCGATCCCCGAACCGCCCGCAAATGGCAGATACCATAGGGGCGATCCGTGATTCGCCCCTACAATGTCCTAGTGTTAAACACCTCGATAAACCCCAATTTATCGTAATGTTACTAGCTGACAATGCTCCTCCCAAGGCTTTGAGCCTGTTTCAATTTTGACTGTTTTCAGCATTATGAAATACATTTATAACATTACATCTTTTAATAGCGTAATCATAAGCCTGCTTTGTTCCACTTTTCGGCTGATATGATTTCTGATTTTTATTTATGCTGGTTCTCTTTTGGGGAATATAGTTTTCGTCGTAATAAATAATACAGTATTCACTTCGCTTTATCATTTCCAAATTTCGTTTGACATAAACTGCTTTACCGGCATTGGCAATATCCGGTGGATAATATGTATCTTCATAATACTCCAAAAGATAGTTTCGGTACGAATCATCTATGTGTTGAAATTCTGCGCGAACATATATTCTTTGAATATAAGAATACTTTTCCTTCAGTCTGGAAGTTATTTCATAACACAAATCGTTGAAATCGCTTTTGCTTCCGAAATAAAATGTATTAATTCCCTTATTTAAAATTAGATTTTCAACGATATTATATATTGAATTTTTCAGTTCTTGGGTTTCTTTAATTTTTCTGTGACCTATGAAGCAACAGCTTTGCATTATAGCAGACATTTTTAACATCCTTTTTTAAACTTTTTTTCATTATAACATTAATACATCTGCAAGTCAAGTGAGAGGTTTAGTATTTGTGCTTTAAGCACATTCTATAATAGTGGTAAAAAGTTTATAATTAAAGTGTAATAATTAATGGGAGCTTGTAACTGACAATGAATAAATTTGACGAGCAAAACGCAGAAATCGGAAAAAGAATAAAAGAAATCAGGTTAAAAAGGTGTATGACTCAAGAATTGCTATCCGAGAAAGCAGGAATTTGTAATTCGCAACAGATAAGCAATATTGAAAGGGGCTTGTCGGGAGTGTCTATTGCAAAGTTTAAGGATATCTGTTTGGCTCTTGATACAGATGCTGATTATATATTGTTTGGTGTATCTTCACGCAATGCCGGAGGTATATTGGATAAATATATCGAACAAATGTCAGATGAACAGGTAAGCAATCTTTTGGAAATGGTTAAGGCATATGCCAAAACCTGTGGAATTGAAGAAAAACAGAATTAATGATTGAGTACGCCGATGATGTCGGCGTCTTTTTTTGCAAAAAATCATTTGTACCCATTCTCTCTCAAGGCTTTGAGCCTGTTTTAATTTTGACCAAAAACCCCGGATGCAAAATATTTTTTCCCGTGGTAAAATGAATACAGAAAGCCTTACAAGCAAGCATTTTTACTTATATATCTGAAGGAGGTGCAACCATGACTGCACAAAACTATTACACTTCGTCTGACACACCGGATTATGAATTTTGCAAAACACCGAAAGCACTGTTTAAATCAAAGGAGTTAAAAAAGCTTTCCGACGGTGCAAAGCTTTTATATATTTCAATCCTGAACCGCCTCACTCTTTCAATGAAAAACGGAATTGAAGATGAACAGGGGAGAACCATTGTCTATTATTCTCTGGAAGATGTGTGCGAGGATCTTGGGTGCTCGCGTACAAAAGCCGTGAAGCTTTTTGCAGAGCTGGACATTAAAAAGGGAGCAGGTCTCATTGAGAGAAAAAGACTGGGACTTTGCAAAACCTCAATTATTTTTGTTTTGAAGCCCGAATTTGAAAAAACAAACACCAAAGGCTCTGAGGCTGAAAAAGCCACTTGTCCTCCGAGCCTGGAAAATGTGGAAAAATCCCCGGATGAGGATATTTTTTTTGACTCTGTTTCAAAGGTTGACCATCCGGATGCGAAGGAATTAACCACCCCGATTTTTAAAAATGATGCATCCGGACTTTTAAAAGCTGAAAATCAGGAATGCAAAAAGTTGGACTGTAATAATAATAAAATAAATAAAAATAAATTAAATAATAATTATTTAAGCAAGCATAAAATCAATCTATCTACAGCCCAATGCAGTGATAAAAACAATAATAGTCCGTGCATTTCCGACGGATGGAAGGAGAGGGCAGAGGAATATAAAAAAATAATTCATAAAAATATCTCCTATGATATCCTTTGTTATTCTATCCGAAGAGAATGGCTGGATGAAATTGTCAGCATTATGACCGATGCCTTGTGTGCCGGCGGAAGTGAAAAAATAAATAATGTTATCTATCCTCCCGAAGCTGTCAGGGAAAGGCTTTTAAGCCTTGAAAGCGATCATATTGAGTATGTGTGGGAATGTATGCGTGAAAATTCAAAGCCCCTGAAAAATGTCAGAGCCTATCTCCTCACGGCTCTCTACCGTGCACCCGAGACAATGATAAGCTGGTATGATGCAAAGGTAAGAAGCGATATGTCAGTCTTAACGACCGGCGCTAATATAAAAAGAGCACCCTGACGGCTATATGTGTTTTATTTCTCTTTCAGATATTTTCTTAACAGAAATGAGCAGAAATAGGGGAATGTGTAAATGTCATTGCAAAGCAATATTTCACACGCCACAGGGCGTATTTAGTTGAAAAACCCGCCACTTTCGTGACGGCGACTGTCATTTTTCTGCATTTAATCTGGCAGTTACGGTTTATTGGTGCTCATTTTAAAGTTCCTCTGCTCTGAAAGCAGTGTAACCCTCATAGTGATAGCTGTTGTCAATACCTTTCATATAAAGGGCTCTGTCGCTTATCCTGTCGGTCAAAGCATTTTTCAGAATATGCTTAATTTCAATATCCTTAACAGGACTGCGCTCCATTGCCATCAGGTAGTCTTCCTTATCAACCTGACTCCAGTCAATGACCTTGCCAAGCTCTTTTTTCAAGATGAGGTCAAGCCAAATGCGCGTCGAACGACCGTTTCCTTCTCTGAAGGGATGACAGATGTTCATTTCCACATATTTTTCAATGATTTCATCAAAGGTTGACTGGGGCATACTGCAGACATGCTCCAAAGCACTCTTGAGGTACATTACGGGAGCAAATCTGAAATCGCCTTTAGCAATGTTTACATCCCTGACCTTGCCTGCAAAATCATATATTTCACCGAATAAATATTTATGAATAAATGCAAGAGAAGAAAAACTGCCTGCCTCCTTTTCGTCAAGTAAACCTTTATCATAAAGCTCAACAGCCTTCTTTTTGCTGATTCGTTCTTCTTCACGGGCAAGCTCTGCTGAATCTGTTATATTGAGTTTGTTTTTCAAAGCCATGATAAACCTCCGTCACTGGTCATTATCAGTGTCAATTATATTCATACTCAGTGTTATTCTAGCATAATACTCATTTGTTGTCAACGAAATTGATTAGAACCCATTGTTTGCCACAGGCGTATCATTTACATTGAAAAGCGGAGCTATTTCACATTGCAAAGCAATATTTCACACGCCACAGGGCGTATTTAGTTGAAAAAACCGCAGATTCAGATGAATCTACGGTTTTTTCTGGAGCTGTTGAGCAGACTTGAACTGCCGACCTCTTCCTTACCAAGGAAGTGCTCTACCTGCTGAGCTACAACAGCATGTGTCAACAATTGTGTATTATATCAAATTAATATACGCTTGTCAAGCATTTTTGACAAAAAAATTCTTCTAAAATAAAACTATTTATCTTGACTTGTTATGGTAAATAATGTATAATGAAAATGAAATTTTATAATTTTACGGAGGAAAAACCATGTCAAAACAAACCTTTAAAAAGCTTGGCGTGCTTATGATGACTGTTTGCGTTATGCTTTGTCTTTTCGCAACATGTGCATTTGCCGCTGAGGAAGGTGCGGAAGTTTCCAAGTTCTACGGTACTTTCTGGTCACTTCTCGGACCTGTAATCGCCATTGTACTGGCGCTCATCACCAAGGAAGTTTACAGTTCACTTTTCATAGGTATTCTTGCCGGCGCACTTTTCTCGGCAGATTTCAAACCCGTTGCCGCTATGGACAACCTTCTCAACGAAGGCTTCATTGCCGCAGTTGCAGGCACAGCAGGTATCTTCATTTTCCTTGTGCTCCTGGGCGTGCTTGTTGCATTAATCAACAAGTCCGGCGGTAGTGCCGCATTTGGTGCATGGGCATCAAAGAACATCAAATCCAAAATCGGTGCATCAATTGCAACCTTCATTCTTGGTGTTCTCATTTTCATCGATGACTATTTCAACTGTCTCACAGTAGGCTCTGTTATGAGACCTGTTACCGACAGAAACAAGATTTCAAGAGCAAAGCTTGCATATCTTATCGATGCAACAGCAGCTCCGATTTGTATGATTGCTCCCATTTCTTCATGGGCAGCAGCAGTTTCATCCTATGCTCCCGAAGGTCAGGGTCTTGGTCTCTTTATTCAGGCTATTCCCTACAACTTCTACTCACTTCTCACATTTGTGTTTGTAATCGCTCTTTCTCTTATGAAGTTTGATTACGGCCCAATGAAAAAGCATGAGCTTGCAGCTATGAAGGGTGACCTTTTCTGCGGCAGTGCAGCTGAAGCCGGAGCCGGAGCAGATGAAGAAGCAGGTTCATCAAGAGGTAAGGTTATCGACCTTATTCTTCCTATCATTGTTCTTATTGTTGTTTGTGTACTCGCACTTATCTATGTTGGCGGATACTTCTCAGGTGCAAGCTTTGTTGATGCATTCGGTAACACCGATGCAACTGTTGGTCTTCCCTGGGGCGCTATCATTGTTCTGGTGTTCACAATCATCTATATGCTTTGCAGAAGAACAATCACCTTCAAGGAAGCTATGGAATGCATTCCCAAGGGCTTCAATGCAATGGTTCCCGCAATTCTTATCCTTACCTTTGCAACAGCTCTCAAAAATATTACCGGACTTCTTGGCTCCGATGCCTTTGTTGAAGGTGCTCTTGCTAATGCCGGTGCACTCAAGAACTTCCTCCCTGCAATCATTTTCCTTGTTGCAATTGGTATTTCTTTCTCAACAGGCACATCATGGGGAACCTTTGGTATCCTCATTCCCATCGTTCTCGGAATCTTCGAGCCCGGAACAGAAATCGCAATCATCGGTATGTCTGCATGTCTTGCAGGTTCTGTTTGCGGTGACCACTGCTCACCCATCTCCGACACAACAATCATGTCGTCGGCAGGTGCACAGTGCAACCACATTAACCATGTTTCAACCCAGCTTCCCTATGCAATCACTGTAGCGGCAGTTTCCTTTGTTGCTTACATTATTGCAGGCTTTGTTCAGAGCTGGTACATCGTTCTTCCCATTTCCGCAGTTCTTATGGTTGCAGTTCTCTTTGCAATTAAAGGAGCTACCAAGGGACATGACGCGTAATCTCAGAGATTATCAGAAATACGGCATCGTAATGATGCCGTATTTTTTTGCCTTGAACGAAGAAATATTGTATATTTTCGACCTTGCAATAATATTTATTTATGATATAATTTATTTTATAATGGTATAGTAGCCTTAGCAACCAACACTAAAGGCGGTTTTAAAATATAAATTTCGCCTCACCCATCGTTAAAATACTCGGAAATATTAACATATTCCCTGCGTTTTTGCCTTGATTGAGACAAAATTTATTATTTTAAAACTCCGTAGGACCTCAAATGGATGAAT
>JAZNUS010000009.1:0-8349 GCA_045592485.1 Clostridia bacterium
CCGAAAATGGCAGATATCAAACGGGCGATTCGTGAATCGCCCCTACAATGTCCTTGCGTCAATCAGCCCGATAAACCCCAATTTAAACTGTATTTATATAATTATATCACAATTGTTTTTTAATTTCTACTCTTTTAAGCAATTAATTTCATTTATTTTATCACAAATTTCTACAAAGGGCTCAACACAGCTTCCTGCTCCGCTTTTGCCGTCCTCGCAAAGAATTGCCATTGCATACCTTGGGCTTTCATAAGGAAAAAAACCGCAAAACCAACCATGCTGGAGCAACTTACCCTCTTCATTTAACCACCCTGTTTCGGCAGTTCCGGTTTTCCCGGCAATGGCAACACTGCAAACCGATGCACCGCTTCCCGTACCTGAAAGCACACATTCTCTCATCATTTTTCCGATTTCAATTGCCGTAGATTCCTCCATAGCTTTTGTTTCATCACTGTCACAGGGAACAAAATTAATTTTACCATCCACAGTGCCAATCCCATTTATTAATCTGACATTTTTTCTTATTCCACCATTTGCAACAGTTGCCGTCATCACAGCACACTGAAGAGGCGTTATCATCACATCACCCTGACCGATGCTGATGTTCATCAATTGTGAATTTGTGTAGGACTGTGCATGGGGCAATATGCCGGCTGCCTCCTCAGCAGCCAAGGCAAGATGTTTTCTGGCAAAACCAAGCTTTTCTGCCATCTGACATATTTTTTCGCCCCCCGTAGAAATGCCTGCTTCGTAAAAAACACAGTTACAGGAAGCCGCAAAAGCCGATTTAAAATCCAACTCTCCGTGGCCCCCCTCCTTGTGACATCTGAAAACCTGTTGATTTTCGTCCTTCAAAAAGCCTTCGCAAAAAAACATTTTATCAGTATTTTCAATGTTGTTGTCAAGATATGCTCCGCCAACTGCAATTTTAAACACACTTCCTGCATTATATTCACATAGACATCTGTTAAGAAGAGGAGCGTCAGGACGACCAAAGAAGCTGTACGGATTGCCACGGTCAAAATCCGGTCTTGATGCCATTGCTATCACCTCAAAGGTTTTGGTGTCGAGAATCACAGCTGCCCCTTTGGCAATGCTTTTATCCATAACATCCTCAACAATTTTCTGCACCTTTGAATCCAGGGTAAGCCACACTCTGCCTGTTTTTCTTTCACTGTCTGAATCTGTTTGAATACTCGTATCCTCAAAGGGACGCCCTATGGCATCTCCCTTGAAGGAAACAGCTATCTCGTCGTCTGATTTCAGATATTCGTTGCAAAGCTTTTCTATTCCGCACACACCGTTTCCGTCGCTGTTTGTGTAACCGATAATATGTGATGCTATACTTCCTTCGCCGTATCTCGGTACAAAGGAAAAGCGGATTACACCCTCGTCACCGCTGGTGACTTCTCCATCCCTGGTGATACCATATGAGGCTTCCTCTGTGCCTGTAAGTGCAATACCATTTCTGTCATATATGTCGCCTCTGACTTTTCCCACACTGACAACATTGGTTTGCTGAAAATCAACGGCATCGGTATATTCGTCGTTTTTAAAAACCGAAATATACATAAGTCTCGCAGACAAAAATGATGAAATTATAACAAATGCGCCTGCCAGAACCAGAAATCTTTTCATATTCATTGGTTCATCTCCTTCATATTTTAACTTGTCCAGAATCCGTCAAAATATGAGAAAAGAGCCAAAAAACCACTTAGGCTTTTTGGCTCTTTGTCAGTTTTGTTTTCTTACAACCTGATATTCATCATAGAACTTGTAATAAGGACAGCTTTCTCTGCTCTGATAGAGTCTTGTCATATCGTCCTCGTCCATGTTCATTATGCACACATATTCTTCCCAGTCTTCGTCGTAGTCATAGTATGCACAGGATTCACACTGTGAAGCTGTAATTTTTTTATTTGTTTCTTTTTTGTTCATAATTCATTAATTTGTACTCACCTTGAAGGAATCCTTCAGGGTTGCGGTAAGGTTGAAGATAATGTTATCATCGGTGGAATATTTGTCAACTGCAAAATATCCGTTTCTCATAAACTGGAAGCACTGACCAACCTTTGCACTTCTGAGATCAGCATCAATTTTGCAATCCTTTAAAACAACAAGTGATTCAGGATTGAGATTTTCAAGATATTCATCAACATCACCGGGGTTTGAAGTCAAAAACAGCTTGTCATACATATTAACCGTTGCATTGAGACAGTTGTTTGCATCAACCCACTGAATTGTACCCTTAACCTTTCGTCCGTCGGGAGAGTTGCCCCCCTTGGATTCGGGATCATAGGTGCAGATAAGCTCTGTCACTTCTCCGTTTTCATCTTTAATGATATCAGACACCTTTATGAAATATGCACCTTTAAGTCTGACCTCGTTGTCTGGAGTGAGTCGCTTGTAGCCTTTAACAGGCACTTCCATAAAGTCATCCTTTTCAATGAATATGTTTTTAGAGAAGCTTATTTCCTTTGTTCCTGCATTTTCATCATTAGGATTGATTTCAACATTGAGAAGCTCGCTTTCTCCCTCGGGATAGTTTTCTATTGTGACCTTAAGGGGGTGAAGCACCGCCATTGCACGGGGAGCATTCTGATTGAGATTTTCTCTTACGCAATGCTCAAGCATCTGGAAATCAACAACACTGAAGGATTTTGCAACACCAATGCGCTCTGCAAAATCAAGAAGCGCCGCCGCAGGATAACCTCTTCTTCTCATTCCTGAAATTGTGGACATTCTCGGATCGTCCCATCCGTCAACAATTCCTTCCTTAACAAGCTTAAGACATTTTCTTTTGCTTGTGAGTGTGTTGGTGAGATTAAGTCTTGCAAATTCTATCTGACGGGAGGGAGTTTCAAAATCACATGCCTTAAGGAACCAGTCATACAGAGGTCTGTGATCTTCAAATTCAAGAGAGCAAAGGCTGTGAGTAACCCCTTCTGCAGTATCGGAAATGGGGTGTGCAAAATCATACATCGGATATACACACCATTTATCGCCTGTGCGGTGATGGTAAGCATGAAGCACACGGTAGATAACCGGATCGCGCATATTGATGTTGCCTGCCGCCATATCAATTTTTGCTCTGAGAACCTTTTCACCATCGGCAAATTTGCCGTCGGTCATAGCCTGAAACAGCTCAAGGTTTTCTTCAACACTTCTGTTTCTGTAGGGGCTTTCCTTTCCGGGTTCGGTGAGGGTGCCGCGATACTGTCTGATTTCCTCAGCAGAAAGGTCATCAACATAGGCAAGACCTTTTTTGATAAGCTTTATTGCACAATCATAGATAATCGGGAAATAGTCTGATGCATAGTACACATTATCCCACTGAAAGCCCAGCCATTTTATGTCTTCCATGATGGAATCACAATATTCAACCTCTTCTTTTGTGGGATTGGTGTCATCAAAACGGAGATTACAGGTTCCGTCAAATTTCTTTGCCATTGAAAAGTCAATGTTTATTGCCTTGACATGTCCTATGTGGAGATAGCCGTTGGGCTCGGGGGGGAATCGGGTCTGAACCTTATCATACACTCCCTCTGCCAGGTCTTTTGTTATGGCATCGTTAATAAAATTGGAAACGATATGTTCTTCCATTGTTATTCTTCCTTTCCTGTCAGATGGCAAGAGCTTTTAACGCTCTGTCAATTCTTTCAATAACTTTTTCTCTGCCCAGTGTTTTCATAATCGAACAAAGGTCGGGAGATTTTGTTCTTCCTGTTACGGCAACTCTGAGCACATTGCTCACATCACCCACATGACCTGGGTATGCTTCGGGATTTTTCTTGTATTCCTTCACTTCTCTTGCAAAGCCAATCTTTTCGGCAAGGTCTTTGAGAGTGTCGAACCACTGATTGTTGTCGGCATTTTCGTCATACATATCCTTGTAAAGCTCAAGAATCCTTCCGGCATCTTCTTTAGACACATTCTCAACTTCATCATAGTTGCCGTCGAAGAGCTCGTCAAACATAAATGAGAAGGCATTGCGCACTTCGTTCCATTTGCCGATGTCCTTACGGGGTTTGTCGGGATTGCGGTCAAAGCCGAACATTGCAACTGAAAAATCCTTGTCACGAGTAAGAAGAACATAAAGCTCTTCATCATATTTCTTTGCCCATTCAACTGCAAGCTCGTAAACCTTTTCGGAGGTGTAGGAAGCAATCTTGTTTTTACAAATATCATTTAATTTAACAAGGTCAAAAAGAGCTCCCGAGTTACTCATTTTATTCATTTCAAGCTTAAATTCAGACCAATGTGCAGTCTTGTTGGCTTTTCTGAAATCCTCAAAGGTGTAGTTTGCAAGATTCAGAAGATACTCTATAACGCCGTCTGCAGGATAGCCCTCTTCATCATAGTAGGTTACTGCAGCTTCGGGATCCTTACGCTTGGAAATTTTTCTCTTGCCGCCCTCGTCTTCTTTCATAATAGGAGCAATGTGGGCATATTTGGGAGCCTTTAAACCGAGCATATAGAACATCTGAAGATGTATCGGGATTGAAGAAATCCACTCATCACCTCTGATAACATTTGTTGTACCCATGAGATAGTCGTCCACAACATGGGCAAAATGGTAGGTTGGAATCCCATCGGATTTTAATATTACCACATCAACAATATTTTCGGGCATTTCAATTTTTCCTCTTATGCCATCTTTAAAAGAAATTTTTCTATCCTCTGAGCCGGGCGATTTAAGTCTCATAACATAAGGAAGCCCCGCATCAATTTTTTCTTTTATTTCGTCAAAGGTAAGATCTCTGCACTTGGCAAATTTTCCCCAGTATCCGGGAAGAAGCTTTTCTGCCTCCTGAGCTTCTCTTATTGCAGAGAGCTCGTCCTCTGTGCAAAAGCAGGGGTATGCCATGCCTTTTTTTACAAGTTCCTTTGCAAAGCACTGATAAATTTCAGCTCTTTCGCTTTGCTTGTAGGGACCATAGTCTCCGGTCTGAACATCGAAGCCTGTAAAGCCTTCGTCTATTTGTATTCCAAAGCCAAGAAGTCCCTCAAGGATTCTTTCAACTCCGTTTTCCACCTCGCGCTTTTTGTCGGTGTCTTCAATACGAAGAATGAATTTGCCGCCCGACTGATGGGCAATTCGTTCGGAAATAAGAGCGGCAAAAAGTCCGCCTATATGAAGAAATCCTGTGGGGCTCGGAGCAAAACGGGTTACCTTTGCTTCTTCGCCAAGGTTTCTTTTGGGGTATAAACTTTCATAATCTGCCGGTGTTTTTTCGATGTGAGAAAAAAGCAATTCGGCAAGCTTGTTATAATCCATAGCAGTGTCCTTTCTTCGGGCAAACTACCCGAATATATATAATCTGTTATATTATACTACATTATCAAGAATTTGTCAAAATTTTTTTGATTAAAAAATGTATATCCGTTTTTTCACAGCTTTCTTATTGACAAGTGTGGTGACAAAAGATATAATACAGTTGTATGTAAAACTAATAATTATGGATTTTTATCCATAATATGACTACTCAAGGAGGATACTATGTCAAGCTACAAACTCAAAAAAACAGACGGAGATACCTCATGGTTTGTCAATGACCGTTTCGGAATGTTTATTCACTTCGGTCTCTATTCCATGCCTGCCCGTCACGAATGGATAAAATCACTCGAAGAAATTCCCGAAGAAAAATATGAAAAATATTTCAAATATTTTAACCCCGACCTTTTTGATGCAAAGGAATGGGCAAGAAAAGCAAAAGCTGCAGGTATGAAATATGCTGTTCTTACCGCAAAGCATCACGAAGGCTTCTGCCTTTTCGATTCAAAGTACACCGATTACAAATCTACAAACACTCCCTTTGGCAGAGACATCGTAAAAGAATATGTTGAAGCCTTCCGTGCCGAAGGTCTTAAAGTGGGTCTTTATTATTCTCTTATTGACTGGCACCACCCATTCTATCAAATTGATATGTTTCATCCCAGACGCGCAGATGCCGATGCCTACGAGCAGAATCTGAAGCGTGATATGAAGGTTTACAAAGAGTATCTTCATAATCAGGTCAGAGAAATTCTCACAAATTATGGTACAATCGATATTTTGTGGTTTGATTTTTCATATCCCGCAATAAACAAAATTTCAGACAACTGGATAAACAGACTTGCCATATCCCGCTACAAAGAATGGATGAAGGGTACAGATAAAGAAACCTGGGATGCCGAAAACCTCATAAAGATGATTAGAGAAATTAATCCGGACATCATCATCAACAACCGTGCAAACATTGACCAGGACATTTTCACTCCCGAGCAGACTCTTACCACCGAATGGATGAAATATCCCGGCACAGACGAGCTTGCAGTGTGGGAATCATGCCACACATTCTCGGGTTCATGGGGCTATTTCAGAGATGAAATGAGCTGGAAAACTCCCGAAATGATGATTCGTACACTCTTAGACAGTGTTTCAAGAGGCGGAAACCTTATTATGAATGTTGGCCCCACTTCAAGAGGAAACTTTGACTACAGAGCCGACAACGCTCTCAAGGTGTTCGAAGAGTGGATGAAATTAAACGGAAGAAGCATTTACGGCTGCACCAAGGCAGAACCGGAATTTACAGCACCTAACGGTTGTCTTCTTACACAGTCAGAGGACGGCAAGAGACTTTATGTGCATCTTGTTGATTATCCTTATTCAGAGCTCATCATGGAAAACATCGCAGATAAGCTTGACTATGCTCAGCTTCTTCACGATGGTTCTGAAATCATCACCCACGACAGAGGCAACAACCGTCTTGCTTTTGACATTCCCGGAATCAAGCCCAATGCCACAATTTCTGTTCTTGAGTTATTCCTAGCCTGATTTTAAGATACAAAAATCGGAGTTCGGATACTGACTTAAAGTGAGTTAAAACGACATAAATTAAAAAACATGTCCTGTAAAACAGTTGAATTTATTGACTTTTTAATATATACTTATCTCAATACATTGAAAAGAGGTATAAAAAATGAGCAAATTAACCTTGAACAACCCTGAAAGATTTGCAAAACCTGCAGAAATTTCCAAAGAAAAATTGGACAAAGCAATAAAAGCTGCCTGTGACAGACTGGCTAAGCTCATCCCTGCTTTTGAAAAAGCTTTCCCCGGAACCTGCAGCAAAGATTTCAAATATATCCCCGGCGAAAACAGAAACTGGGAATGCGGTATGTTTACCGGATGCTTCTGGCTTGCTTACCTTCTTTCAGGTGATGAAAAATTCAAGAAGGTTGCCGAAAAACACCTTGATACATACAAATGGAGACTTGATGAAAAAATCGGTCTCAACGACCACGATGTAGGCTTTGTTTTCACTCCCTCCTGCGTTGGCGGCTGGAAAGCCTGCGGCAATGAATATGCAAAAGAGCTTGCAATTAGAGGTGCAGAGGAAATGTTTGCCCACTATTCTCCCGAAGGCAAATACCTTCTTCACACAGGTTATCCCGGCGGACTCACCAGCTGGAGAATCATCATTGACACAATGATGAATGCACCCATTCTCTATTGGGCAGGCGAAGAGCTTGGCAGACCCGAATACACCAAGGCAGCTGTTGACCACGCATACAAAACAATTGAAAACATTGTCAGAGAAGACGGCTCAACATGGCATCACTTCCAGTTTGAGGCCGAAACCTTCAAGCCACTTCACCCCTATTCCGGTCAGGGGTACTCTCTTGAAGGATGCTGGTCAAGAGGTAATTCATGGGGTGTTTACGGCTTCCCCATTGCATATTCCTACACCAAAAACGAAGATTTCTTTGAAGTTCACAAAAAAATTGCAAGCTACTATCTCAACCATCTTCCCGAAGACTATGTTCCCTACTGGGATTTCTACTTTACCGACGGAAGCAATGAAGAAAGAGACTCAAGCGCCGGTGCTATTGGTGTTTGCGGTTTCCACGAAATGGCAAAGCACATTGACGATGCTGAAACAAAAGCAGTTTATGAAAATGCCGCAACTCTCATACTCAATTCTCTCATCGAAAAATACGCAAACTATGACAACGACAATGCAGACGGTCTTCTCCTTGAAGTTACCCATGCAAAACCCTGTGGCGGTCAGGGCGTTGGCGAATGTGCAGTATATGGCGACTTCTTCTATCTTGAAGCTCTTGCAAGATTTGCAATTAAAGATTTCAAAATGTTCTGGTAATTTTAAAAAAACAATCACAAAAAAACATCTCCTTATCATGATTTGGAGATGTTTTTTTGTGATTTCAAATTGGGGTTTAGCGGTGAGTTTGAAATTGGGCTGATGTGTGAGGCTTCCCCCTGGTGGGGAAGCTGTCACCGTATGGTGACTGATGAGGGGAACCCAAAGAAAGTAATTTCAAATACAAATTTGAAAATAGTTCAAA
>JAZNUS010000010.1:0-8091 GCA_045592485.1 Clostridia bacterium
TTTTCAATAGTTTGAACGATTTTCAAATTTATATTTGAATTTACTTTCTTTTGTTTCCCCTCATCAGTCACCTTACGGTGACAGCTTCCCCACCAAGGGGAAGCCTTTCGCTTTAGCCTCATTTGTTATTAGCTCGACAAATTCCAATTTAAATCTCCAATAATATTTCCTTAAAAATTATCCGAAAGACACCTGAATGGTCTTTCGGATAATTTGTATATTATTTCAGTTTTTCTTCAAGCATAGTCTTTATTACTGCAGGATCACCTGCGCCCTTAAGCTGTTTCATACAGAAACCGAAAAGTGCCTGAAGTGCTTTGGTTTTACCGTTTTTGAAATCTTCAACTGCCTGAGGATTGCTTGCAATTGCCTGTTCAATTACAGCTGCGATTGCGCTGTCGTCAAACTTCTGGTCAAGTCCGTTTTCCTTGCAGAAGGCGATGGGATCAACTCCGTCCTCAATAACTGCAATGAGAATTTTTCTTCCTGCACTTCTGTTGATGTCACCACGGTCAACCATATTTGTGATTGCAAAAAGGTCATCGGAAGTGATTGCAAGGTCGTTGAGAGTTTTGCCCATCTTGCGAAGGATACCGGCACAGTCGGTGAGTATCCAAGCAGCACCCTCCTTGGCGTTGCAGCCTTTTGCAACAATGTCGTCGAGAAGCTTGCTTATTTTGTTGTTTGAAATAAGCATTTCAATTTCTTCTTCCGAAATGCCGGCAATACGGTAGTCTTCAGCCTTTTCATCAACCTCGGCAGGCTTGTTGGCTTTAATTTCTTCAAGCCATTCATCGTCGATTATGATAGGCATAAGGTTTGCATCGGGGAAATAGCGGTAGTCCGCTTCTGTTTCTTTGTTACGCATTGCTGAAGTTTTGCCTGTAAGGTCGTCATAACGCCTTGTTTCCTGAACAAGCTCTTCTGTTTCAAATTCAAGAGCATCAATGTGTCTTTGTGATTCGTAGCGAATGGCTTTTGCTATTGACTCAAATGAGCTCATATTTTTAATTTCTGTACGGACACCAAATTCTTCACTACCCTCAGGGCGAACAGAAATGTTAACATCACAACGCATTGCACCCTCTTCACATTCGGAAATCCCGCCTGAACGGAACATTGATTTGAGCTTTGTAAGATAGGTTACAACTTCTTCAGCACTTCTGAAATCGGGCTGAGTTACAATTTCGATAAGAGGAACACTTGTACGGTTAAAGTCCACATAAGAAACCTTTCCGCCGTGGACAAGCTTTCCTGCATCTTCTTCCATGTGAATCTGCTTGATTCTTATGTCACGGGCTCCTTCTGAGGTTTTCACCGTAACACATCCGTTTGTGCAGATTGGGTGGTTAAGCTGTGTAATCTGATAAGCACAGGGAAGATCGGGGTAGTAATAGTTCTTCTTGTCAAAGGTTGTGTATCTGCTGATTTCGCAGTTGAGCATGAGACCTGCTGTAACTGCAAGCTCAACAACACGCTTGTTCATAACGGGGAGCATTCCGGGCATACCGCTGCATGCAGGACACACGCAGTCGTTGGGTTCATTTGCGGCAGAGTGACCTCCGCAGGAGCAGAATATTTTTGAATTGGTTTCCAGCTCCACATGGGTTTCGAGACCGATAACTACTTCATAGTTCATATTATTCACCCTTCCTTTCAATCACATTGCCAAGACCAAGAAGTGTACTTTCGTCAAAGTGTTTACCAATGAGCTGAACCCCCGATGTAACAAGGGCAGGTGTGCCAATGAGGTTGGCAAGGGAAGTGAACACACTTTCTTCAAAAACCTTTACAAAGGCATCTTTAATGTCATAAGCTTCATACGAGCTTTTGGAGCATGCAGGAGCAAGAACTGCATCATAGCTTTTCATAAGGTCTGCAAACCTGTCTGCAATCACACGGCGTACTCTGAGAGATTTGTCGTAGCAGTCTTTGTATCTTGTTTTAGAAAGAGCATCGGAGCCGTAGAGGATAACTGCTTTTGTAAGGAAGTTGAAGCCCTCTGTTCTTGAATTTACATAAAGCTCGTCAATGTTTCTGTATTCAGATGCACGGTGCCCGAATTTGACACCGTCGTAACGGGAAATGTTGTTACAGGTTTCTGCTGTCATAAGAATCTGCCATGCAACATTTGCGGTGTCGAAAATGTCAAGGGAAATTTCTTCCACAGTCTCACCATTTGCTTTGAGAGCATCAATTGCTTTTTTGATGTTTTCCTGTACAGCTTTGTCAGCTTTTTCAAAAAGCTCTTTTACAACGCAAACCTTTTTACCCTTTCCATCGGCAATGGTATAATCATATTTGTCGTTTCTGAGGCTTGTTCCGTCTTTGTCGTCGTGTCCGGCAATAATGTCCATAATTTCTTTGATTCCGTCAACATCGCCTGCATAAACACCAAGCTGTTCACCCGATGCGGCACACGAAATCACGCCATAGCGGGAAACTGTTCCGTAGGTTGGTTTTAAAAAGTCAACACCGGAAATTGCGGCGGCTCTTCTTGTGGAACCGTTCATATCAACACCAAGAGCTGCCTTCACCTCGCCTGATTTAACAAGCTCGGCAGATGCACCCTTAAGCTCTTCATCATTTTCACCGTAGTGTGAAAATTCACCCACAAGGTCAAGACCAAATTCGCCCACATTGGCTTTTCCGGCAACCTTGTAGCCTTTGTTTTCAAGTCTTACAACAGCTTCGGCGCTAAACAGGGGCTTAAAGCCATCAAGAATTTTTGAACCTGCTGTTGCTGGAATGTCTTTTACAAGAATTGTATCGTCAACTGCGATGTTTCCGTCGCATTTATAAGCATAATATTTCATTTCACACACCTCACTTTACTACCTTCGGTACCTGCCAGCTGTCTTCGCTTCTGTCGGGAGCACCTTCAAGCAGACTTTCTCTTGTGAAGGGCTGACTGCGAACATCGTTACGAAGGACATTTGTCATAGGCATAACATGTACCATGGGTTCAACACTGTCGGTATTTATGGTTTCAAGAATTTTTTCGCATTCGTTCATTTTGCCGAAGATTTTCTGAACTTCAGCTTCTTCTGAATCTGTGAGCGCAATCTGATTGAGCTGCTGTGCATTTGAGAAGGTTGAACGCTTTGAGGAAGAAGCCTTTGTGCTGCCTGCAGATGCACTTCTCTGAGCAAGAGCACTTCCGTTTCCGAGAAGGTGAACATCTTCAAGCTGTTGATTTGTAACCTCGCCCGGCGCACCAAGGAGCAAGTCCTGAGCATTTCCGTTTAAGGGGAATGCAATAACATCAAGAATTTTTTCTTCGTCGGTCAAAAGCATTACCATACGGTCAATACCCGGTGCCATACCGGCGTGGGGGGGAGCACCGTACTGGAATGCTGTGTAGAGGGCATTAAATCTCTTTTTGAGCTCGTCCTCGGAATATCCGGCAATTTCAAATGCCTTTTTCATAACATCAATATCGTGGTTACGAACAGCACCCGATGCAAGCTCAATACCGTTACCAACAAGGTCATACTGATAAGCAAGAACTTCTGTGGGTTCTTTTGTAAGAAGAGCTTCCATTCCGCCCTGAGGCATTGAGAAGGGGTTGTGGGTAAAGATTGTTTCGCCTGTTTCTTCGTCAATTTCATACATTGGGAAGTCAACAACAAAACAAAATTCAAATGCATCTTCATCTATGAGGTCAAGCTGTTCCTTCTTTGCAAGCCAGGTTCTTATGTGACCTGCTTTTTTCTCGGTGTCGTTTTTCTTGTCGTCGCAGATAAAGAAAAGTGTTTCACTTTCTTTAACACCGGTAATTTTTATGATTTCTTCCTTCTTTTCATCAGAAAGGAATTTTGCAATTGGTCCTGCAAATACGCCGTCTTTTAAGGTAATGTATCCAAGTCCGCCAAGGCCTACCTCGGGAGATGTTGCAAATTTTAAGGAATCTTCAAAAAACTTTTTCGATTTGCCTGTGCAGTTTGCGACAATACCGCGCACCGGCTTTCCTTTGAATGCAGGGAAGTCAACATCTGCGAAAAAGTCTGTGAGGTCGCAGATAAGAAGAGGGTTTCTGAGGTCAGGCTTATCTGAACCGTAGGTCATCATTGCATCTGCATAGGTGATGCGGCGGAAAGGCTTTGGAGTGATTTTTTTGTCAGAGAAGGTTTTGAAGGTGTCATAAATCACATCTTCACACACATCGAGAACCTCTTCCTGAGTTGCAAAAGCCATTTCAAAGTCCAGCTGATAAAATTCACCGGGTGAGCGGTCAGCACGGGCATCTTCATCACGGAAGCATGGAGCAACCTGGAAATATCTGTCAAATCCCGAAACCATAAGAAGCTGTTTGAACTGCTGAGGTGCCTGAGGGAGAGCATAGAATTTGCCGGGATGCTTACGGCTGGGCACGAGGAAGTCTCTTGCACCCTCGGGAGATGATGCAGTAAGGATAGGTGTCTGCATATCAAGAAATCCCTTGTCTTCCATTTTGTTTCTCAGGTGACGGATGATTTGTGAACGCTTAACAAGGTTATCGTGATTTTTGGGATTGCGAAGATCAAGATAACGGTATTTAAGGCGGAGTTCATCTTTGCTTTGTCTTGAAGCACGAACCTCAAAGGGGAGCATATTGCGGCTTTTTCCAAGAATTTTAAGTGAGTTTGCCAAAAGCTCAACCTTACCGGTGTCAATTTTGTCATTTACAGTTTCTTCGTCTCTTTTTTCAACAACGCCGCTTACCGTTATGACAGTTTCGCGGTTAACATCTTTAATGAGAGCTTCGTCGTGAATAACAACCTGGGTTATTCCGGTGTAGTCGCGAAGATCAATAAAGATAACGCCGCCGTGGTCACGAACAACATCAACCCATCCGGCAAGCTCAACGGTTTTGCCGATGTGTTCATCACGGATATCGTTGCACATTAGTGTTCTATACATGCTACATACCTCCTGGTTTATAATACAAAATAAAAAGCCCCGGGAATATTTCCATATCCCCGGGACGAGTAAACAAAAGTTTAACCCGCGGTGCCACCCGCATTGACACAATGTGTCCTCTTTTTAAAATATTAAGATAGGCAAATCGGAGTGTTCCCGAGCTTACTACTCATCTCAAATGTGCTTCCAGTCCACGACACATTCTCCCTGTCAGACTTTCCAAAAAAGCCGAGTCTCCAACTAGTATTATAACAAAAACCTTAAGCTTTGTCAACTGCGTATTATGAGTAATTACTAATAATATTTTTGCCAAAAAACCGCTTATTATTCAGCCTCATTAACAATAAAAACATTATAAAATTCCGTGCAACAGAATATTCTTTAAAAATCATTGTAAAATATTCCGGAAGATGATATGGATTCGGGTGAGCCGGAGCTTGGGCGGGAACACTCCGACCCATTATGCATCTCTTATTCTTTAAATTCAAATCTGAGATGTGAAAGCTTTTCTTTTCCGGGTTCAAGCATTTCGAGAGTGTTGTTTTTTCTCATAACATCTCTGCCGTCGGGATGTGCATTTCCCGGCTCAATTCCCATAACATAGTCATATTCACCCATAAGCTTCCACTGCGTAAAGCAGCCAAGCTCTTTGGTGTCATAAATCATATCAAGACCTTTTTTGATGTTGGGGTTATAAACGCTGACTTTTGCAATACCTTCCATTTTGTGATAAAAGCACATTTCCTGATAACCTTTTTCGGGTTTCTGTGTTTTCAGACAGTCTGCAATGTGAGCCTCGGCATAGTCGTCTCTTCCTTTCACTTCAATTGACGGAATGGTAAACTGTGTGCTTTCGTCGAGAAGGGGATATCCGAGATTACAATGATAAAGAAGCTGAACGGGAGCGGTAGTGCTTCCGATGTTTTTGATGGTATCTGTCATTTCAAGAACATTTTCAAAAAGAGGAATAACATATTCTCTTTCGAGAATAAAGTTGTGTGAAAACATTCTCGCATCGCGGATTTCGGCACAAATGTGAATTTTGTCATCTTTTATGTAATGGTAGATATTGTCGCAGGGTGTGTTTGAAATCCCGCCGTGAAGACCAAATTCTTCGCCCTCGTCAACACAAGGGTTCCCAACATTGGTAAGACCGCAGGTGGTGATGAAACCGGCGGTAAATGATTTTAAAAACGAAATTCCGTCTTTTTCATAGTAAGCAGGAGCCACATAACCGCAGGGTGAGAAATAGGAGAGATTGTCTCCTTTGAAAGAAATTTTCACAATGTCTGCACAACGGTCTGCAGAAATCATAAGTTCAAGCCCTGAGCCGTTTCTCACCTGAAGCATTTTCATACCTTTGCCCTTACCTGTGCAAAGAATCATTTCTTCAACTCCATAGAGCTGATTTGCATGTCCTATATATTTATTCATAACCGGTATCCTCCCAAGGTTAATTTTAATAAACTGATTATACATCTTTTGGGCTGATTTGTCAAATAAGATTGCCTTATCCCGGCAGAATATTTCTGATTTATCAGTATATTTGCGGTTTTTTCTATTTACAAAAGAGAAAACATGTGTTATACTTTACCTAACAAAATTTTACTTAAGGAGATATTCAAAATGGTAAGAGGAAACATTAAGTTAGACAATCCCGCGCGTTTTGCCGGAAAATATGAAATTCCTGCTGAAAAAATTCAGGCAGCAATCAAAAAAGCCACTGACAAATGGCTTGTTAAGCTTGCAGAATTTAACAATAAATTTCCGGGCACAACATCAAAGGAATATGACAAATATGAAATGGGCGAAAACACAAGCTGGACTCAGGGTATGCACACCGGAAGTATAATTCTTGCCTATGAGCTTACCGGAAATGAAAAATTTCTCGATTATGCAAAAGCTCAGCTTGACTCATACTATGAAAGACTTGAAACTAAAATAGGTCTTTGGAGTCACGATGTAGGCTTTGTTTTCTCACCTTCCTGTGTTGCTCTCTACAGATTCGTCAAGGACGAAAAAATCAAAGAAATGTGCCTTGGTGCTGCGGAGCATCTTTATGAACATCTTTATTCTCAGAAGGGCGGTTTCATCCTCCGTTCCTGCAAAAGTAAGGATACCGATGCAGGCTGCCGTACAATGATGGACACCCTTATGAACATTCCGCTTTTCTTCTGGGCATATGAGCAGACAGGCGACATAAAGTTTATGGATGCGGCAAAGTCACAGCTTGCAATCACTGAAAAATGCCTCATCAGAGAAGACGGTTCGTCTTTCCATCACTATATGTTTGATGTTGAAACCCATGCCCCTGTCAGAGGACTCACATTCCAGGGTCATGCCGATGATTCCACATGGACAAGAGGTCACTCCTGGGGTGTATATGGTTTTCCTGTTGCCTATACATATACCAAGGACGAAAGTCTTCTTCCTCTTCACCGTGATGTTTGCTATTTTGCACTCAATCATATGCCCGAAAGCTTCATCCCTTACTATGACTACGATTTTGTTGAACCCTGTGACGAAGCGAAGGATTCATCAGCCGCTCTTATTACCGCTTGCGGTATGATGGAAGCGTTGAAGTATCTTCCCGATGATGCTGAGGAAAAAGCAGTATATCAGAATGCATCTGCAAGACTTCTCGAAGCAGTTATCGACAACTGCATGGACTACGAAAATAAAGATTTCGACGGTCTTGTTAACTGTGTAACCTGTTCTGCACCTCACAATCTATGCATAGATGGCTGCACATCTTATGGCGACTTCTTCCTTCTCGAAGCCCTTTTGAGATATACAAACCCCGATTGGGTAAGATATTGGTAATAGGGGATAGCTTTTTCAAAATTACTTATTTAAAATCCGAACCATGCATATGTTGGTTCGGATTTTTCTGTTTAGCAAAGATTATTTGTAAAATAAGCTTAAAATGAAAAAAATTTCAAAAAACACTTGCATTATTTTTCAATATGTGTTATTATATTCAAGTCGTAAATGTGAATATTTGCCGGTGTGATGGAATTGGCAGACGTGCGAGACTCAAAATCTCGTGGTAGCAATACCGTGTCGGTTCGACCCCGACCACCGGCACCAAAACAAAAATCCTGTCGAAAGTACGGGGTTAATAAGGAAGTATGTTCCGCAAGATTAGAAATAGTCTTGCGGAATTTCCTTTTTATCGGGAATAAACTC
>JAZNUS010000011.1:0-19088 GCA_045592485.1 Clostridia bacterium
TAGCGAAACTGACTGAGGGGTATTGCTGAAAGTATTGATATTTCTGCATTTCGTACCCCTCCGTCTTTGCCTTACGGCAAATCCACCTCCCCTTAGGCAGGGGCGGCTTTCGCATCAGCCCAATTCCATCTCCCCGATAAATTCCAATTTATAATACAAAAATGGCGTTGCCTCAGGAAAAGTATTATGCTGAGACAACGCCGGAATAATTTTGTTGTTTATTCGTTATTTAATTTTGAACTGATTATTGTCTTACATATTCAGTGTATTCAGAGGGATGCATGAACACAACACCCTGATCTCTGAGCCACATTACAAATTCATAGAATCTTTCCTGAGATGCTCTGTTGCTCGACCAGCTGCCGGGATGGAGCTGAAGAATAACATAATCTGCACCATTTGCTTTCTGTTCATTCCAGCTTGCTTTGAGGTTTTCGACAGTTTCGGTGTTACCGGTTCCGCCTGTTTCAGAGCTGATTCTGTTATACAAAATGTAGAAATTGTTGTCGTCAGACTGATATTTATTAACGGTTTCTTTGCTTGTCAACCACATTACGGTTTTGTAGTTGGTGAAGCGTTCGTTGAGAACCTTCATTGTTGTTTCGTTCATTCCGTTTGAGGGAGGATTGAATGCATGCATTTCAAAGCCTGCCTCACTTGCTACACGGTTGCTTTCGGAAAATTCGTTTGCCTGCACTTCTTCATCGTCTGATGTGAAATAGCCTGTCTGCCAGTTATAGCCGTGAGACCAAACCTCAATCATAGGATTGTTTGCAAGCTTTGCAACAGCGGCTGCGTGGGACTTTCCGTAGTCTTCCTCATTGATTGCATAGCCCATGAGACCATAGCTCATTTTAACATCCTGATCCTTTGCCCATCCGGCAACCTCGTTCCAGATTGCAAGATCGCTTGTTTTACCAAAGTCGTCAAGCTTTATAATAGCAATGGGTTCTTCGGTTGCAGAGGTGAGAACTCTTGATTTAAGCAAGGGTTTTGAATTGTCGTTTCTCCATGCAAAGGCTTTAACTTTGTATTCTTTTTTGTCGCCCGGAACAGTTACGGAAAGAACGGGCTCTGATTTTTCCGAAGTAACATCAACCTCTGTTGAATCCAGAACAACAAGTTCATCACCGCTGTAGAGAGCAAGAGCAAAGAAAAGCTCAAAATCGGTGCCGTTGTTGGCTATGGCATTCATTGAAGCCTTAACCTCACCGGGAGTGAGAAGTGTGAGAGCTTCCTCGTTTTCGCCTGTACCTCTGAAGAATCTGATGCCGGACATCACAAGGTCAGGAAGCTGAGTGTCAAATTCTGCAATGTCTGAAAGTGTGCTTCCGAATTCATCGGTGAGGTTATCAAGAGTAATGTGATAATGTGTGTCATATGCTTTGTCAAAGGCAATTTTAACACTCTTGCCGTCGGGAGCAAATGTCACGGTTTTATCGGTAATTTCATTACTTGCGCTGATTGTGCCGGTAGGTTTGTAAACCTTGATGCTGTCAGTGGAAGGATTCACGAGCTTTGTTGAGAAATTGATAACAACATCGTCGTCGGGATCAAAAAGCTCTGTGGACAAATTGTTTGTAATTTTGAATGCATCCATTGTTTTATAAGTTACATTGGTAAAGGATGCAGTGTTGCCTTCACCTGCGGGAGCTGTGAGCACGAGGCTTGAAGGAAGAGCTGTGAGTGCCACAGGGTAATTGGTTCCGTTAATTGTCAGTGTAACAGAGTCAGTTTCTGCATTGAGAAGCTTAAGGGTTACAGGGTATGTACCGGGCTGGAGAGCCGAAATGTCAATTGCTTCGCCGCCAAGATTGAAGGTTGGAGCCGTGCCTGCAAAGGTGAGATTTGCGGTCACAAATTTACCCGCGCCTGTGTCAACAAAGGGGAAATATGTTGTAGCAACCGCTTCTGCTTCGGTTGTGGCAGTGGCAGTCACATCTGCAATTGCCGCAGTTTCCGGATATTCGCTATCTGATGCTTCTCCCCAATAGAGATTGTCGAGGTAAACATATTTTACCTTTGCTCCGGTGCTTTGCTGGAGGTAAATTATTTTATCTGTTCTTGCCCATGCGGTTGTTATTATTGAATTGAATGCTTCGGTGTGGAAGGATGCCTTAGAGGGAGAAGTACGGTTTTTGATGTCCACACTGTAGTAGCCTGTTGCACCGTCCATAAGGATGTTTATATCGAACCAGTCGGTTGTGTTAAAAGCAAAGCTTGTATCTCTCACACCAAAAATGGAAAGATTGCTACCGTCTATGGTGAGAATGTTACACTGGTTTGAACCTTTCATATAGAGGTTTAATGTGCCGTTTTGTACAAGTTTCAGAGAAAATGCCACCTGGAACTTTTTCGCCCATGTTCCTGAATTGAAGTTAAATCTGAATTGAGGATAGCTATAGTCATTTTTGCTGTCAAGGGCATTGTTTTCATCATAAGTGGTGAAGCTGCCGAATGCAACGCTTTTTCCCAGGTTTGGAGCAAGTTCCATATCATCTGTTTTTTCATCGGTGATGGATTTTGCAATTTCAAGTGTTGTTGAGCCACCATAACCGAGAGACCATGTTCCCCTTGTGGAAGCAGGAATACCGACATTTGTTGCACTGTTATCCTGTTTTTCAAAGTTTTCAAAATCGTAAATTTCTTTCGAAGCAGCGGTGTTGGTTGTGGGAATATTGAATTTGTTGGTGCTTTCAAAAACAAAGTTATCCCAGTAGCAGTACTGTGTTCCATTCGCTACATTGGTGGGAGTGTGATATAAAATAACAAGGTCGCAGTATCCGTATTGCTGTCCGCCATCAATACCCATTTTGTCGATAATAAGGGTGTTGTTTTCCCATATTCTAACATGGTATTCCATGGTGTCGATGTTGTAGATAACATCTAAATCATACCATTTTTTGGGTGAATACTGTATGCCTGATGCTTCACCAAAGATTTTGATGCTTCTTCCTGTACCATAGTCAAACAAGATGGGGTACTTTCTCCAACCGGAGTTTTCGCTTGATCTGAGGAGCAGAGCTCTTTGCATATACTGTGCAGCCTCGGTTATGTAGATAGATGATGTCAGATGAAGTGTGCCGTAAACCTTTTCATTGGGGGTATAGGACACCTGAACATAGGGGTTGGTGGAAATGGATGTAGCTGTGTGATAAACAGCAAGGCTCTTGCCATATCTTGTGTCGGGTGCGCTTGCAACATCAATGTGTGAGGTGTCGTTGTAGTGGAAGTTTGTGAGCTTGCCATAGGTTGAATATTTTTCAAGACCATTGGCAGCAGCGCCTTCTTCTCTTGTAAAGTTGCCTGTTCCGTATTTGTAACCTGTAACATTGAAATCGTCGATTTCGTCAAAGGTTATGGCATCACGGAAGTTCTGGTGCGCCGAAACACTGACTGTGAACACCGAAATGCAGGAAACCAGCATTGACAGAGTCAACATTAAACATAACACTTTTTTCATTCAAATCATCTCCTGTAAAAATTAGAATTATTTTAATTATATCATTAACAAATTAAAAATGCAATGCATTAAACGGACATTTAAATTTTAAAAGGGTCTTCTGGGAGCAGTTATAGAGATTTGAAAATTCCATTTTCTTAATCAGTCTTTTCGCCAAAAAAATGACGGCAAATGCTAGATATTTCCGAGTATTTTAACGATGGGTGAGACGAAATTTATATTTTAAAACCGCCTTTAGTGTTGGTTGCTAAGGCTAAGTTCAAATCCGGGCTGAACTGTAATTTTATCCACAGGCATAACACCGGTTCGGCGAAGGACGGTGGTGATTTTGTTGAGCCAACGGATTCCTGATGATTTTTTTGATTTCTCAATATTGTCCGGACAGAAAAACATTTACAAATCAATATGTTTATGGTATAATGTATGCAGTAAGTCTTGCACAGCAAGCCTCTGCGACTTCGTCGCTAATGTACTCCGTACATTCTGCAACATTGACGGCTGCGTAAAAATGCCCTTGCGAGCAAGCATTTTTACTTATGGTATAATCAAAATATGATTTTATTAAAGTTTGTGGCAATTTTTTGAAAGGTGATGACATTATGAGAATTCTCAATACCAACACTCAACCAAAAACAAGCTTCGGACGGTTTGCAATTCCCGGATTCCGCTCAGGCTCCAATGTAAAAAAAGTAATTGCGCTTATGTACTACTGCTTTGTTGTCATAGCAACTTTTTCAATTACCTTTACCTATCTCAGCGGTGATTTTTCGGGAATCGGAGATGTTTTTGCTTTTATTGCAACAATACTCATCGTTTTTGCTATTCTCATAACTCCAATTCTTGCAGTTGGCTTTTCCGATTATTACGACTGGCACGGAATAAGGCTGTTTCTTGTGATTATGGTTCCGTTTTGTGTGCTTTTCACTATGGGCAATATGGTGGGCACTCTTTTTTCCGAAACCTATATAAACAGTATTAATCCTCAGGCTATTCCTGCAGAAACCGAGCCCGTTTCAGAATCAGACGGCGAAACAACCCTTGATGCAGAAATAGTAAAAGAAGCAATTGACGGTAAATAAGCCTTGCGGGAGGTTGAAATTATGAAATTTATATCGTGGAATGTCAACGGACTCAGAGCCGTTGTAGGCAAAAATTTTATGGAAAGCTTCGAAGCTCTTGATGCAGACATTTTCTGTGTTCAGGAAACAAAGCTTCAGGAAGGACAGATTGATCTTGACCTGCCCGGTTACTATCAGTATTGGAATTATGCTGAAAAAAAGGGCTATTCCGGCACGGCTGTTTTTTCTAAAACAGAACCGCTCAGTGTAAGTCTCGGAATAGGAATTGACGAGCATGACCACGAGGGCAGGGTAATCACTCTTGAATTTGAAAAATTCTATTTTGTCTGTGTTTACACTCCCAATTCTCAAAACGAGCTTCAGCGGCTTGATTACCGCATGGAGTGGGAAGATGCTTTCAGAGATTATCTTTGCAATTTAAAACACAGAAAATCCGTTGTTGTGTGCGGTGATCTCAATGTTGCCGCAGAGGAAATTGACTTGAAAAATCCTAAAGCTAACACAAGAAACGCAGGCTTCACCAATGAAGAAAGAGAAAAATTCCGCCAATTGAAAAAAGCAGGCTTCACCGATACCTTCCGCTATTTCTACCCCGACACCGAAGAGGTTTATTCCTGGTGGTCTTACCGCTTCAGTGCAAGGACAAGAAACGCCGGGTGGAGAATTGACTATTTTCTCACTTCAGAGGATCTCAATTCAAAGCTTTCAGATGCAAAAATCCACACCGATATTCTTGGTTCTGACCATTGCCCTGTTGAGCTTACATTAGACATATAACATTAGCCTTAACAACCAATACTTTAGTGTTGGTTGTTAAGGCTATGTTGTTTTAGAGGTTAATCTAATGCATTATTTTCAGTTTTTTTGCTTAAATTTTGTCACAAAACTATTGCATCGTCTGTTGGTGTACGATGTATAATTATTATATGTATTTATGCATGAATGAAGAATTTATATTAATATTTAAACAGAGGTGATTCTAATGACCGCAAGACATGAACTTTTAAAAATCGAAAATGTGTACGATCACAAAAATTCCTCGGAACTTTTTCTGGAGGCTATGAGAGAATGCTTGACTCATCACATGGAAAACTGTGAATTTTTTAAGGCTTTGTGTGATGATTCGGGATTTAAGGTTGAAGATTTGAAAACAGAAAAAGACCTTGAAAAAATCCCGCCCATTCACGCAAATTTTTTCAAGCAATATGAGGTTCTTTCCGTGCCTTTTGAAACAATAACCGAGCATGCAACAAGCTCGGGCACGGGCGGACAAAAGAGTCAGATGTTCTTTGATAAAGACAGCTTTGATTTCGGAAATTCCATGATTGAAAACGAATTCCGTTACTACGGCTTTCTTTCAGATGAACTCACAAATTATCTTCTTTTTACATATGAACCCGCAGATGTCAGCAAGGATCTTGGTACTGCCAAAACAGACCTTGGTCTTTTGAGCTATGCACCCGTAAATGAAACATTTTTTGCTCTCCGTTACAACGGTCAGGGCCATGATTTCGATGTGTACGGCACAATAGCTGCTTTGGAGGAATATGAAAGACAGGGAAAACCTGTCAGAATTTTCGGCTTTCCCTCGTTTTTATATTTCACGGTGAAGCAAATGAAGGATACAGGCCACAGACCGTTGAAGCTTAATACAAAATCAATGACGATGCTTGGCGGCGGCTGGAAAGGCTATGCTGACAAACAAATTCAGAAAAGTGAGCTTTATTCTCTTGTTGAAGAAATGCTCGGCATACCCGAGCAAAACTGCCGTGACGGCTACGGCTCAACAGAGCATTCCGTTCCTTACTTTGAATGCAGGAACCACCATTTCCACATTCCCGTTTACAGCAGAATGATTATCCGCGATGTTGAAACTCTTGAGCCTCTGCCAAAGGGCGAGCCGGGCTTTGCCAATTTTGTCACACCTCATCTTATGAGCGTTCCTGCGGTGTCGGTTCTCATGGGTGACATGGCAGTTTTGCACGATGCAAAAGAGTGCGGTTGCGGCATAGAAACTCCTTATATGGAAATTCTGGGCAGAGCCGGAACAAGTGCAACAAAAAGCTGTGCAATAAAAGCAAGTGAGCTTTTGAAAAGATAGGGGAGGGGTGGCATTATGGAATTTATTATCAGAGGTAAAAAAGTCACAATTGAAAAAGAAAACTGTTTTCAGGGCGTTGACGAACAGATAACCAAAGACCTTTCAATGGGTGTTTTGGATGTGCGAAGAGCAATTGCAAGCCTTGACAGGCTTGGGCATTTTGTTGCCGAAGACGAAAGCTTTCTTGTTGCAGAGCTTATGGAGCTTGGTTTTTCAAAGGACGAGGCAATGCAGATAAAAAAAGATTCTCTTGCAGTTTTATCCAAGGAGGAGCTTTACAAAAAGCTGAAAAGAGAGCTTGGGGGTCTTCCTTTTGAAATTACCCGTCAGACAACCAGAGAAGAGCAGTTTGAAGGTTGGATGCCTATAGGCGTTTTAGGCCATGTCACAAGCTCAAATGATGCAATGCTTCCTTTCTTCAGCTCCGTTGAAGGCATTCTGACAGGCAACATCAATGTCATTAAAACGGCATCAGGAGCACACAAGGTTGCAATGAAACTCATTGAAAAGCTTTGTGCAGATGATGAAAGCCTTTGTCCCTACTTCTATGTCTTCCCCCTTTCCTCAAAGGATAAGGAGCTTTTAACTGAGCTTTTCGGCTTGTGCAACTCTGTTGCAGTGTGGGGCTCCGACGGTGCTGTTTCGGGCGTAAGAGAGCTTGCACCAAAGGGTGTGAGTATTGTTGAGTGGGGCAATAGAATCAGCTTTGCATATTTCACGGAAAAAGGCTGCACAAAAGAAATGCTCCAGGGTCTTGCTCACGATGTTTGCGTAAACGACCAGCAGGCATGCAGTGCACCTCAGATTGTGTACTATGAAACCGATTCAAAGGAAAAACTTTTAAGCTTTGCACAGGATTTTTATAGCGAACTTCAGAAAATTTCAGATACATATCCTCTCCACCCAATGACTCAGCCCGAAAAAGCCGAGCTTACGGCACAAACAAAAATGTGCTATCTTGAGGAGATTATGGGAGATGCCAAGCTCATAGAAGGAAAAGGATGCAGAATTTTTGTCAAATTCGACAATGAACTTTGTGCTTCGCCCTTGTATAGAACGGTTATTATTAAGGGAATAAACAGAAATGATTTAATCAGTGTTCTGAGACCGTTTCGTTCCTATCTTCAGAGTGTGGGCCTTGCCTGTGCAACAGAAGAAATAGTTCCTCTGTCAAACCTTCTGATTGCCGGTGGTGTTAACCGTATAACCGAGCCGGGACTTATGATGGGAGGCTATACAGGCGAACCTCACGACGGTGTTTATGCCATGACACGCTATCTCAAAAGAGTGAGCTTTATAAACAACGGACTTCCCTCGGGAAGTATGTCTCTTGCAGAAATGACCTGCGAAATGAAAAAACCCTTTGATGAGGGCACTCCCGTCCTTAAAAAAGATGATTTTCCCGCAAAGAGAGAAATTGAAAATGAGGGTTATCTTGTGCTGAAGAGCGGCGGAAGCTCAGGCAAAGCAAAATATGCTCCTCACACCTATGCCGATGCAGAGGTCACCTACAGGGAAACCGGTCGTTTCATTATGGCTGCAGGCATTAACCCCAAAAAAGATATTTGTATGAACCTGTTCTATTCGGGTGAGCTTTACGGTGGCTTTATCAGCATTTATGAAGCACTGAAAAGTGCAGAAATCATACAGCTTCCTATGACTGCAGTTATGGATATGGAGCATGTTGCAAGTGAAATTGTTGAAAACAGGGTAAATGTGCTTATGGGTATGCCTACCTATCTTCTGCGGCTTTTCTCAGAGCAGGAGGAAGCTCTTAAAAACTATGGCGGCATCGACCTCGTACTCTACGGCGGTGAGCATTTTGATCCTGCTCAGGCACAATACATTAAAAAAACCTTTAACATAAAAAGAATTGCCTCTATCACATACGGATGCAACGAAATCGGCTCCATGGGTTATGCCTGTGAATACTGCGAAGGCACCATTCACCATGTTGCCCCCAGTAAGTATCTTGAAGTGTTAAAGCTCGACACAGATGAACCTGCCGGAGAGGGTGAAGTCGGCAGACTTGTGTGGACTCCTGTTGACCAGGAAAACACTCCAATCAAGCGCTATGAAATAGGCGACCTTGGAAGGTTTATAAAAGAGCCCTGCAAATGCGGCAGGCTTTCACCACGGTTTGAGCTTCTTGGCAGATTTGGCGATGTTTTCAAATTTGCAACAAACCATGTGAATTACAAAACTGTTAAATCTGTTTTTTCTGAAAAACTGAACTACAACGGTTGGCTGCAGATTATTTTGTCCTATGACAGGGTCAGTGTGATGAGTATTTGTCTTGAGGCGGATTTTCCCTGCAGCGAGGCTGAAATTATTGAATGCCTGAAGAACAATTATCCTGAAATCAAAGAGTGTCTCACCGATAAAACAGGCGATGTTAAAATTGTAAAACAAAGCAAAGACAAATTCCGGCTCAGCTCGGGCGGAGGCAAGGTCAGAAGTGTAATCGACCTGAGAAATATGGCTTAAGGAGGGCGTAGCATGGAGAATCTGTTTTGCCGGAAGCGAAGTCCTCTGGTGGTCAGAACATTCCTGTCAATACTTGTGCCGACAATTTTTATGAATCTCACAACGGCAGTAGGCTCAATGGCAGATGCGGTAATAATAGGACAGTATCTTGATGACCTTTCTCTTTCGGTTGTAACCTATGCAACACCAATTTATATGATAATAAACACCGTTGCCGCACTTTTCGCAGTTGGCGGATGCATTGCAATGAGTGTTGACACAGGCAAGGGTGATAAGCTAAGTGCCAACCGCTCTTTCAGTATTGCCTTAGAGTGCCTTTGTGCTTTGTCTGCAATTTTGTTTGTAGCCGGAGTGTTTTTCAGCGGACCCATAACAGTTATGCTTGGTGCAGGAAATGAGCTTGTGTTTGACAAGGTAAAAACATATGTGAAGATTATTCTTGTAGGTGCGCCTGTCTTCATTCTGAACATTTCAAGTGCGTTCTTTGTAAGAAACGACGGCAGAGCCAACCGCTCAATGGTTGGAATGCTTCTGTCAATCGGCGTTGACATAACCTTCAACCTTGTGTTTGTCGGCTTTATGCATATGGGTGTGGCAGGAGCGGCACTTTCCACTGTTCTTGGTCAGAGTGTGGGACTGGTTGTTATCGGAAGCCACTTTTTCTCAAAGAAAAACACCCTTAAATTCTGTTTTGCCTTTGATTCATCGGTTTTCCGCATTATTAAAAACGGATTTGGTTCGGCACTTGGTTTTGTGTATCAGTTTTTAACCATAATCATTCTGAATCACTATGTAATAAAAATGGCAGGGCCTGAAGGTATGGTAATTTACACCGTGGTATTTAATCTTGGTACAGTATCCCTTTCGGTGTTTGAAGGTCTCAGCCAGACAATACAGCCAATGGTGAGTCTTTATTACGGAGAAAGAAGCAACAAAAAAATTAAAGAAAGTGTAAAGCTTGCCATAATTTCCGCAATCATAATATGCGGCAGTGTAATGATACTCCTGGAAGTCTTTCCGGGTGTTGTTCCTCACATATTCGGAATTGGCGAGGCTGCCATTGTTTCAAAGGCCTCCCAGGCAGTGAGAATCTATGCCACCAGTATGTTTATTATGACTGTCAATGTAATTATAGGCAATTATCTTCAGTCCGTTGAGCTTGGCGGGGTTGCCGGTGTGCTCATCAGTTTAAGGAGTTGTATATTGCTTCTTGTAAGTGCCTTTTTTCTTGGACGGATTTTTGGAATAAACGGAATATGGGCGGCATATTGTGTGGCTGAAATCCTTACCTTCCTTGTTTTTGCAGTCATAAATACTGCAAAAAGAAAAAAGCTTTCCTGTGACAATGCGAACCCTGATGTATTCTTCCTTGACAAGAACATTGAAGAAAAAACCTCTTCCCATGTCTTCAAATGCAATTCAGATGACTTTGCAGGCTTTAGTGAGGAAATAAAAGCAGTTGGCTGCAAAACCGAAGGATACAGCGAGCAGATGCTTGCTGCAGCGGATGATTATTTGCGGAAGCTCAGACTTGCCATTGAAGAAAGAAGCGGAAAATATATTGAGGTTGAATTTAACAGATATGACAGAAAAATAATAATCTGTGACAATCTTGATCACAAAAACATAGAAAATGCTGTGTCCGATATAAAAGGAGAGGGCTTTGCAGCAGAATACGGACCGGTTATCGGTCTTAACAGAATTTGTCTGAAAGGAGCTGAAAAGAGTGAAAATAAGAAAACTTGCATCACTTGAAATAAAAAATGACAAGACATTCATTTTCCCGGTAATGAGCTTTATTGATTCCATTGTTCAAACTCACACAACAGTTGATGTGACAAGATATAATCAGATTCGACTCGTTGCCGGGGAAGTGTTGAAACAAAGAATTGAAAAATCATACCCCGGTGCTTTGGGAGAAATTTTTGTTGAGCTGTTTATTGTCGGAGATTTTTTCGAAATATCCATAAGAGACAAGGGTGTTCCCGGATGGCAGGATTTTTCTTTCGACAAAAAGGGTATTGACGAAAATCGCAAGGATTTGCGTAATTTTATGATAAGTCTTTGTGTTGATGAAATCGGTATGGAAAAGCTTGGCTCCAACGGACAGAGAATTTTTATCCGCAAAAAGATAATCAATCCTCTGGAGTTTGTAAAGCCTGAGCCCTACGAAGAAACCGTCGCTCTCGACACAAACATTACAATCCGTCCTGTTGTAACGGAAGAAGATGCCATCGAGGCAATTCGTTGCATCTATGCAGAATACGGCTATTCTTATTCCTATGAAAGACTCTACTACATAAATTCATTTATGGAGCTTGTGAGAAACGGCGAAATAATGTCATTTCTTGCCGTAAATGACCATGGTCAAACTGCAGGGCATTTTCTCCTTGCTTTTTCCGATTTGTATAAAAATATGCCGGAGGTATCCACAGTTGTTATAAAGAAGGAATTTCGCGGTCTTGGTCTGTTTGCGAAATTTATGGACTACTGTGACGAGGTTGGAAAAGAAAAGGGCTTCCGTGCTCTCATGGGGCAACCTGTTACCTTTCATCCCATGTCTCAAAAGGCGTTTTTGCGTTCGGGCTACAATGCCACATCGCTTCTTATGTCTTATATAAATTCAGAGATTGAAAGTGAGTATAACAAAGAGGGCGAAAGGCTTGGTCTCAGTGTAAGTGTGAAAATTCTCGACAGAAATGCATACAGCAAGGTGTATGCTCCGAAAAAAATCAGCGGCTTTGTTGAAAAAATATACTCAAAGCTCGGCATGAGCTATGACCTGTTCACCGATGGCAAAAAGGACGACTTCACCGAGATGTCTGTTGAATCAAACACGGCACTTAAAATGTCCAGAATTATTGTCCGCAAGGCAGGAGAAGACATCGAAGAGGGGCTCAGACAAGCGGTAATGGATGCCATAAAGCAGAAAAACGAAATGATAGAGCTGGTTCTTTGCCTCAATTCTCCAAGCTGCTGCTATGCATATGAATTGGCAGAGAAATGTGATTTTTCACTTTCGGGAATTATTCCCGGCTCAGAAAACGGCGATTATCTTATAATGCAGATGCTTCCCGGTGACCGTATGGATTATGACAGGCTGGTGCTTGTGGGAGAATTTGAAGAACTCAGGAATGATATTGTTGAAATAACACAAAGGAAAAAGGAGGCGTAATTATGGGTTACAAAACATACACACCGGAAGAAATCATAAAGCTTGCAAGAGAAAATTCACCTTATTACAAAGAGCTTTATAAGGATATTCCCGAAAATGCAACACTTGAACAGCTTCCGCTTATTGACCAGAAGAATTTCTGGGATAACTGCGACAAGCACGGCGGAAGGGTGGCAACCTTTAAACAAACCGACGGTCAGGTGTTTAAAAGCGGCGGCACCACAGGCGACCCCAAATATTCACTCTACACCGCCGAGGAGTGGCAGGGAATGTGCGAAGCGTGCGGAGCTCTTCTTCCTAAGGGCGGACTTACCAACGGCACAAGGATAGCTAATCTTTTTTATGCAGGCGGAATGTATGCAAGCTTTCTCTATACCTACAGCATGCTCTATTTTTCACCTGCAAAAACCATAATGTATAATATTTCAGGTAACGGTTCGATTGCAGAAATGGCAGAAACAATTCTTGACCATCAGATAAACTGCATTGCCGGTCTTCCCTCTATCATCACTCAGATTGCAGCTTACATAGACGAACACAGCCTCACAGGTTTTGCGGTTGATACAATCTATTTTGCCGGGGAAACATTCTATCCGGACCAAAGGGAAAGAGTTTGCAAAACCTTCGGACGCGAACTTGATTTCCGTTCGGTGTTCTTCGCTTCAAACGATGGCGGACCTATAGGCTATTATGCAAAGGATTGCGGTTATAACGAGCATCATGTTATGTCCGATCTTACACTCCTGGAAATTATAGATCCCGACACTGGTGAAGTGATTACAGAGATGAATCGTCCCGGGGAAATCTACATCACATCGCTTTTCAAAACCCTCATACCCCTTGTTCGCTATCCCTGCGGCGATATGGGTGAATACACGCAGCCCGAAGGCGTGCCTGACAGAAGGTTCAGATTGCTCGGAAGAGCCCAGACCGCAGCCAAAGCAGGCTATGTTTCAATTTCACCTCAGGACATTGCCGATGTGCTCAGTGTTGCATCAATCGTCTATGATGCCTATCAGATTATTGTAACCCACGATATGAAAGATAAATTCACCTTTAAGATTGCAGTTTCGGACCCTGACAATGTAGATAATGAAGCATTTGTAAATGCACTCTACAATCAAAGACCGCTCCTTAAGGAAGCAGTGGAAGCTGAGGATGTATCTGTGCCTGAAATCATATGGTGCAAGATGTCAGACCTTGAATATAATGCAAGGACAGGCAAGCTTAAGACAATTATAGACAAGCGAAGCTAAATTTTTTGTAATTGTGTAAAGTGTTAATAAATAATCGTATATAAAAATCAAAGGGACTGCCTTTCCAAAAACGGAGACAGTCCCTCTGATTTATTCTATAGCTTTTTTAAAGCGTTCAATTTGTTCTTCGGTTGGCTTGTAATCGGAATTTGAGCAACATGGAATGTTTGGTTTTCTGCCATCGGAATACCAGAAAGGCGAAGCATCGTCGTTTTCATACTTAACACGGTCATCTTCTTTTCTGAAATCGGGCACATCAAAAGGTGCCCCACCTGCCATAACACTTCTGTGAGCAAGAATTGCAACAGATGCAAGCTTTGTTGCAAAATACACATCCATGTCAGGGTTGGTGTTTGTGCGAATGCAATCAAAGAAATTTCTGATAACAAAGAAGTCGCCGCCTGCGTGGCCTGCACTTTTTACATGTTCTGATATGCTTTCGTCAGGCTCAACCTTGTAGGATATGTGTTTTTCTTCTACACCTTCAGGTAATTCCCATTCGTTGTAAAGAATTGACACAGTATCATCAAAACCACGAAGATTTTCCATCTGTCCTTTTGTACCGCACACACGGTAAGAGTTTTCACAGCCTCCAAAAGCAGAATGACCAAGTACTCTGAACACCGAATTGTCGTCATTAAGACAGGTGATAACAGCAAGCTTGTCACCAACAGTGCTTGCACTAACTGCTTCGGGCACGGGAGGGCAATATACGGGCATTGCAGTAACTCTGACCGGTTCAGATCCTGTTGCACGCATAATAGGTGCAAGAGAATGTGTTATATAATAAGTTCTGGGCAGAGTGTTTCTCCAATGATTAACATCGTCAAAAAGATCTTTTTTGTTGTCTGTACTTAAGGCATTTCCCGGATGGTTGTATTCACCTTCTGCATAAAGAACTTTTCCGAGCTTTCCGCTTTCGTACACCTTTTTCATTTCCTGATTAAAGAGCATAAAAGGATAGTTTTCGCAGAGCATGTAGAACGCTTTGCTTTTTTCTGCGGCTCTTACAAGTCGTACACCTTCTGCCAATGTACTGTTTGCAGTACATTCACTGAGAACATGAATATTTTTTTCAAGAAGTCTGATTGCATACTCTGCGTGTTCGTGGAAATAGTTTGCCACAAGCACCGCATCCATGGGGTGGTTGATAAACTCGTCAAAGCTTGTGTAGTATGTAACATTATCCCCGAGCTTTTCTTTTGCTTTTGCGAGGCGTTCTTTCTTTTTGTCACACACTGCAACGATTTCTCCGTTGTTTTGCATAATGCTGTTGAAGAAATATGAGCCTCTTCCGGCTCCGAAAATACCGATACGAATTTTATCCATAATAACCTCCGTCTGTTACAGCTCATTCAGAGCTATATAATTTTTTAATCATTATATCACGCAAAACAAAAAAATCATATAGAAAATTTCTCTTTTTTAATATAAAAAAGTTAGCATTTAAATTATTTTGAGCATATTATTCCAGGTTCATTTCATAAGAATTTTTATTTTTCAATAATTGTATTATAAATCGTTATTTATGCAATGTTTGAGGCGAATTACAGTATGTCAGAATATAAGTGTAAAAAAATTACAATGAATTAGCTGACTAATAATACTATTTACTTTTTTTGCCGTTTGTGATAAAATAGCCTTAGCAACCAACACTAAAGGCGTCTTCAGTGTTGGTTGCTAAGGCTAAACAAAACAATATGTTTTACGGTGGTGAACAGAGTGGAATCCAATAAAGAAACCTATTGCACCAAACAAAAAACTAATAGCTTCAAAACGGTTATCCGTTTTATGGCCATAAACTATTTTGAACACAATGTTGCTCAGAATGCCGCATCGCTGGCATATAATCTGTTGTTTGCTATTTTTCCTTTGCTCATATTTTTCTCGAACCTTCTTGGTATGCTTAACCTTAATGTTTATGCGGTGACAAACGCAATCGGTCAGGTTATGCCAAAGGAGGTTGTGGGCATAATTGAAAACTATCTTGAATACATATCGGGCACCTCCAGTCAGATTTTTCTCTGGTTTGCACTGATTTTTTCAATCTGGTTTCCCATGAGAGCCGCAAAAGGAATTATGAACAGTGTGCGTCAGGCCTATGGTCTTGGAAACCCATCCAACATTTACCTGTATGCATTCCGTCAGCTCATCTACACCGTGATACTTCTTTTTGTTGTGGTGCTTACTCTTTTGCTTTCGGTTGTTGGGGAGAGATTTCTCACATATCTCAACTCGCTCATACCTGAAAAAAATCTTCGCATGTCAGAATATCTCCTGGGTGCGTGGCAATATCTTCGATTTATTCCGGCGGCACTTTTAATGTGTGTTGCAATTGGTGCATTGTATGCATTTTCCATGGATAAAAGAGAAAAAATCAAATCTGTTCTTCCCGGAATTTTGTTCGCACTTGTTTTATGGATGGTTGCAAGCATCGGATTTTCGTTTTATGTGGAGAAGTTTGCAAGCTACACAATCATCTACGGCACTCTCGGTGCAATGATGGTTCTTATGATCTGGCTGTACCTTTCGGCAATTATTCTGATTCTTGGTGCAGAGCTTAATGCGGCAGTAAAATTTGCTTCTTCTGTGCCCGGTGAAGATGAAAATATACATAATTAAACAAATTGAAAAAACAACTGTTGTACATTTGGAAACAGTGGAAATTACCAAGAACAAAGGTAAAGAACCTGATTAAGCTCGGGATGCCTGAATGGAAAGCGTAACGGAACGGAAACACACGGAAAGGCTATTGGGCTATTGCAGGTAGTGGGATATTACACCACACCACAACAAATGAAAGACTTGTATGCCGTGGATATTATTACATATCCGAGGCATACAAGTCTTTGCACTCAATATGATTGAACCGTCTTCAGTGTTGGTTGCTAAGGCTATTGTGCAGATGGGAAGATGCATGTTGAATTTATTATTTAATTTATCTTACAAACTTCTTTATAATTGTTTTCAATGCAACAATGGCAAAACTGATTCCAACTGTTGCCTGAAGATAATAACCGAAAAAGCTGTCGAATGCAGTCCTGATTTTTTGCACACAAAAAGCCGCTGAAGTATGGAAACTTCGCGGCTTTTGTGGTATATGAAACTGCTTAAAGCAAAAAACTTTGATTATATTGCCGTGCAAAATTTTTTGAAATGCAAAGCTTTTCTTGTTCAAAATATCAAAGTTGTTGTGTAAAAAATGAAAAGACAAACAAGGGCTTTTATGTTAATATGTAATAATACAGCTATTGTATTAAGGTTCAAAATCCAATAACCTTCAGGAGGAAACAAAATGAATAAGAAAGACCATATGATATGGATGCCCTTGATTGGCTTTGACAGAGACCAGAAAGACAAGGGAGTCGGCGAATACCTTGACAGCATCGGTTTTATTCCGTCTGTTATGTCGGCATTTATTTTTCATCCCGATATTATAAACCAGCACGAAAGCATGGATAAAGAATTTACTTTCCACATTGATTTTTGTCATTATTTCGGTGCGCCCAGAAATGAGTTTCGTGAGCGTCAGCCCTGGACAAACTATGACCTCCGTGACCTTGGTCATCATCTTGCCGAAAAAGGCATTGAGGCATTTATCGGTGTTGACGGAGTTTACCTTGAAAATTCACGACACTACGAATGGCAGTCAGACCATCTCGAGCTTCTTTCATATGGCGTAAACGGCAGAATGAAGCTCAATGTTCTGAAGCGTTTCAAAGACGGAACCTACTATGAAGATTTTTTTGTGGATAAAGTTGTCAGATGTCTTACCGATTATGGCTTTGCAGGACTTCATGTTTCCGATTGCTTCTGCCCTCCCGGCTATTCAATTTCAAACGGTGATTTTTCTGCTGATATGCTCGATCAGTTCAAGTCTCATTCCGGTGTGACTTATCCCGATGAAATTGTTGCCCGCCTTGGCTTTGACGAACAGTCCGATATTGAAGCCCGAAAGAATTATATATGGGGTTCGCTTCGCCGTGAATGGATCGATTTTTATGTGTGGAGATGGAAAAAGTTCTGGACAAAGGTTTCAGATGCTCTCCATGCCGTCGGCAAAAAGATAATGATAAACAATGCCTGGTGTTCCGATCCTTTTGAAGCACTCTACCGCTATGGAATAGATTACCGTGTGTTCTATGAGTCAGGTGTGGATTATCTTCTTGCAGAAACAGTGCCCACAGCATCGGAGCTTCTTGACTGCAGGCCTTACATTTTCCAACAGTATATGTCTCATGCGCAAATGATGAATGTGTTCAATCCTGACAGAAAGCTTCACAGCCTTCTTGGCGTAAGAGACTGTACCGAAGGCTGGGATGCCATTCATCACATTCCCACACGGCTTGAAAAGGATATGTACTATCTTGCCAACATGTACACAATTCATAACGGCAAATATCAGAATTCCATTGACGGATATATGATAACTCTCGGTGACGGCATTGTAAAATCGGAATGGGAATGGCTTAACGAGAGGGAAGAGCTCGCTTTTGGTTCAAAGCCGGCATATATTGCTGCCGCAACGGTTGTGTGGTCTGATCATGCTCACTATGCACTTCTTAATGAATACATAAACACCCGCCGACCTTCTGCTCACAAGCAATATTTCGAAGCACAAAGGTGCAATGCATCAACAGGTGCCGCTGTGAGAATAGAAGAGCTTGACTCTGTGAAAAGCACAATTTTTGTTCCGAATTTTGACCTTTTCTCATCAGACGAGCAACAAAAGGTTTTAAATTATAACTGCGGAACGGTTATATGCACTGCTCCCCTTGGCTATTGCAAAGAAAACGGAATAGATGCAGATGCAGTGTTCGCCGATGAAAAAGGCGGCTACAGACTTGAAGTGTTTATTTTCGGACTGGACAACATTGAAGTACACATTGAAAAGGTAAACGGCATATTGAAAGAAAGTGTTGCTCCTGCCAACGAGGCAGGAAATCCCAAGGATTGGTATGACCATCCGTTCTTCCTTTCACAGATGCCCTTTAACGAATGCTCGTCAGCATTCTATCAGGTGCTTGCTTATCTTATTAACAACGGCAATGATGCCATTTTCAGCTGTGAAACAACTCTTCTTCCGGTTCTTCTTGAAAACGGCAAGTACAGAGTTTATGTAATCAATCACCTTAATAACTACAAGAACTATGAGGTGCTTTGCAAAAAAGAAATATTGTCTGTGGAGTGCGGAGGCAAGTTCCCTGTTATTCCTCCAAGATTTGTTTATCCGCCAAATCCCGATGAGACAAAATTTGACGGTGCGGCAGCGGAAAATATGAAAATCGGTATGAAATATGATGCTGTTCCCCTTGGCTTCCTTGCAAAGGTTCCGCCCCTTGGCTTGAGTGTGTTTGATGTTAGTCTCAAAGATTATAATTAGTGTTTCAAATTGGGGTTTGTCGCTCTGTTTAACACTAGGGCGAAAGGCTCCCCTGCCTAAGGGGAGCTGGCAGTGAGCGTAGCGAAACTGACTGAGGGGTTTTGCTGAAAGCATTGATATTTCTGCATTTCGTACCCCTCCGTC
>JAZNUS010000012.1:0-5784 GCA_045592485.1 Clostridia bacterium
GCTGGCAGTGAGCGTAGCGAAACTGACTGAGGGGTATTGCTGAAAGTATTGATATTTCTGCATTTCGTACCCCTCCGTCTTTGCCTTACGGCAAATCCACCTCCCCTTAGGCAGGGGCGGCTTTCGCATCAGCCCAATTCCATCTCCTCGACAAACCCCAATTTATCAATCTGTTATTACCGACAGGCGGAAAACACGAAAGCATGTGCAATCTTCTTTAAAAAGTTCCCGAGAATTTTTTGAAATCTTTTGTTGGATGCATATACAGAAAATTGTCTGTAAAATATAATACTTTTGTAACTATTTTTTTGTGGACATTTTGCTTCTTGTGTGGTACAATATAATTTGTCGCTTTTTGTGGTTTTATGACTGTACAATCTGCGTTTGATAATAAATAATTCTGATTTTAGTATACAGAAAACTATAGATTCCGGGAGATGTGTTAAGATGGTATTTTCAAGCCTGCTGTTTTTGTTTTATTTTTTGGCGCCGCTGATTATAATCTATGCTCTTGTACCTCAAAAATATAAAAATCTTACGCTTTTTATCGTCAGCCTGATTTTCTATGCATGGGGAGAACCCCGCTACATTTTCCTGATGCTCTTTTCCATCACCTTTAACTACATTTCGGGAATGATTATCGGAAACAAGGGTTCCAAAGGTGTTCTTACCCTTACCTGTGTGGTGAACATCGGCTTGCTTGTTGTTTTTAAATATGCCGACTTTTTCATTTCAACGGTAAATTCCGTTATCCGCACCCACATTCCCTTCCTTGAGCTTGCACTCCCTATCGGTATTTCCTTCTACACCTTCCAGGCACTTTCTTACTGTATCGATGTGTACCGTGGCAAAACTCCCGTGCAAAAGGATTTTGTGTCTTTTGGCCTCTACATTTCGTTTTTTCCACAGCTCATTGCAGGACCGATTGTGAGATATGACGACATTGCCCTTCAGCTTCCGTATCACCCTCAGAAGATCCGGCAGTTTTCCGATGGCTTAATCCGATTTTCCTGCGGACTTGCCAAAAAGGTTCTCATTGCAAACAATGCAGGTCAGCTCTGGGAGCTTACCAATTCCTGCGGCGGAGAGGTTTCAATGCTTGCGGCATGGCTTGGCATAATTGCCTATACAATTCAGATTTATTATGATTTTTCGGGATATTCGGACATGGCAATAGGTCTTGGCAAAATGTTCGCATTTGAATTTTGCGAAAACTTCAATTATCCTTACATATCCAAAAGCATAACCGAGTTCTGGCATCGCTGGCACATAAGTCTCAGCACATGGTTCAAGGAATATGTTTACATTCCCCTTGGCGGAAGCCGTGTTTATGCATCCGACTACAAAACAACAACACGCTGGGGCAAATTTGCTTTCGACCCCGAAAGAAAAGCTATGATAAAAAGATACAGCAACATCTTTGTTGTGTGGATTCTCACCGGCCTCTGGCACGGTGCAAGCTTCAACTTTGTTGCCTGGGGGCTCTATTACGGAATTTTGCTGGTTCTGGAAAAACAGTTCTGGCTTCACAAGCTTGAACGCCTTCCCGGTGCAGTGAGCCGTCTTTACACAATGATTCTTGTAATGATAGGCTGGGTATTTTTTGCATCACCTGACTTTGGCTCGGCATTTTCCTACCTGCTGTCTATGATAAACATAACCAACATAGGGTTCACAGACCCGGTGTTTTTATTCAGACTGTTTTCCTACTGGCTTGTGCTTATTGTTGCCATTGCAGGTGCCGCTCCCGGAGTGAAGAGAATCTTTCTGAAAGCCACCGAAGAAAAGCTCTGGTGGATAAGACCGGTTCTTTCGCTTGTGGCAATTCTGGTGTGCATGGCATATCTTGTTGACGACACCTATAACCCATTCCTGTACTTCAGGTTCTGATGTATTTAAAATTACCTTTGACGGGGTGTACATACCATGAATAATGATTATAAATTTGACGATTCAGATTTTCGCGAAGAGGAACTGTTTCAGAAATTTTTAGAGAAAAAATATAGTAAAACTCAAGAAAAAACCGCAACAGCCGTTGCCGAAAGTAAAGCACTTGTGCAGGATTATGACAGCGGCAAAGCCTTCGGCGACCGGGATAATGGTGACGATATGCAAATATCTTCCCTTGAAGATTTTCTTCCGCCTATGCCCGGCGAAGGCAATGCTTTGCACAAATTGATTTACTCATTCCGGAGTGCCGGCAAGAAAGAAAATGCACGCAGACTTTGCAATTTTGTGATTCCCGCATTTCTGGTGCTGTTTCTTTTGCTGAACATTCTCACTCCCACAAGGAGTATGTCTGAAAAAGAAAACAGAGCCCTTTCAACCTTCCCGAAAATCAGCCTTGCATCAATTTCCAACGGCACTTTTATGAGGGAGTTCGAAAACTACATTTCCGATCAGTTTGTGTTCCGCAACAGCTTTGTTTCAGCCAAAAGACGCTATGAATTACTGTCGGGCAAGGAAGAAAACCACGGCATACTTATGTGCGATGACGGCTATCTCATAGAAAATACATCGGAGCTTACATGGGCAAACATTGATTCAAACATTGACGGAATCAATACTCTTTCCAAAATTGAACGCTACAATGTCAATGTTGCGATTGTTCCCACTGCCTATGAAATCATGAAGGAAAAGCTTCCTTCAAAAGCATATGTAGAGTCCTATGACCTTTTGACAAATACCCTCAGCCGTAAGATTAAAAACGCAGGCATAATTGATGCCCGACCCCTTCTTGAACAGCACAAAAAAGAATATCTTTACTACTACAGCGACCATCATCAGACTGCCAACGGAAGCTACTGGCTCTATGTTGCTCTTGCTGAAAAGCTCGGATATGAGCCCTATGGAATTGAAGAATTTAAAATAGAAAAAATGGCAGACAGCTTCAAGGGTACTCAGTGGTCAAATTCCGGATTCGCAAAGGTAAAAGAGGATATAATCTACAAATATACTCTCAAATCAGGATTTGAAGCATCGGTTGATTTCCCGGCAGAGGAGGAAAGCCTTGAAACTCTTTATAACAAAGAGGCACTTTCCCAAAAGGACAAATATATGTTCTATCTTGACGGAAATCATTCTGTGGCAGAAATTAAATCTCAGTGCGGAACCGGCAAAAAGCTTGCCATAATAAAGGACTCCTATGCTCATTCACTGGCTCCCTTTCTCGCAAATCACTACAGCGAAATATATCTTGTTGACCTTCGCTATTTCACGGAGGATGTATTCAAATATCTGTACAGCTGTAATGTGACCGATGTTCTTGTTCTCTACAATCAGAACACATTTATGACCGATAACAATCTTTCAAAGCTTACAGACTATGCAAAGACTTCATCTTTTGTTGATGTTCCCATGGTCAGCTACGGCAAGGTGGACGAGCACGACAAGGTTGATGTGTCCTATTTTGACGATGCGGTGTTTATAGGAGATTCTCTCACAATCGGCATTCAGAATTTCTCAGGCTTCAACTCAACCTTCCTTTGTATGGGCGGACTCAACACCCGCAATCTTGAATCGGCTCAGCTTCCCAACGGAAGCACGGTTCTTGGAACCATTGAAAATGCAGAGCATATGGGCAAGGTTTATATTATGCTCGGCACAAATGAAATTGCCTATGGCGAGCCTGACGGATTTATTCAAAGATACGGTGAGTTTATTGATAAGGCACGAAAGAAATTCCCCGATGCAATTGTCTATATTCAGTCTATTATGCCTGTCACAAGGGAGATTTCCGACACAACATCAATAAAACGCGACAGCATCATAGAATATAACAAGCTTCTTCTTAAGCTTGCCGAAGATAAACAGTGCTATTATATTGATCTTCATTCCTATTTCAAAAACTCCGACAACTATCTTCCCGACAACATAGGCAGTGACGGAATACATCTGGGACCCGAAAAGTATAAGGAGCTTGCCGGATATCTCCAGACTCATGCCATTCCGGAGAGAAGCTTTTCAAAAAATGACGGCGAGGAATCAAAGGCTGTCGCATTTAAGGAAGGCGGAAAAGCCGACACCGGAAAAATTGCAGAAAAAATTCTTTCATCGGTAAAATTCAAGGACAAGCTTACCCCTGTGAGTGATACACTTACAATTTCAAATTACAAGCTTGACCCGACAAAAATATATTCTGCCAAGCTTTATATGGGCGGCGGTTCAACTGCCGAAGAGATTGCAGTATTTGAAGCGGAAAATGAGTCGGAGGCAAAGAAGCTTGAAAAGCTTGCCAAAGAAAGAATCGAACGCAAAAAGCTTGATTATGAAAACTATATGCCTGCCGAAATGGCAAAGCTCAATTCGCCGGTAATTGTGAGAAACGGCAGTGTTGTGGCGGTGTGTATAGCAGATGATGTGTCCGACGGAGACATAAAAAAGTGTATTAAATAATTTAAAGTGTAGCTGTGACTCAACCGGGATGCAGCTACACTTTTTTGATTATATTGCCGTAAGGCTAACTGCGAAAATAATATGGTCAAATTATATTTTATCCTTGCATTATTTATCTTTTTGTTATATAATAAAATAGTATTATTTTGTGTTATGAGGTGGCAATATGGCAGTAACAGGATTTGATAATGATAAATATCTGCATATGCAGTCGGAAAACATTAATAAGCGTATATCCCAGTTTGGGGGCAAGCTCTATCTTGAGTTTGGCGGCAAGCTTTTTGACGACTATCACGCGTCCCGTGTGCTTCCGGGCTTTGTGCCTGACAGTAAACTCAAAATGCTTCTTAAGCTCAAAGAGGTTGTTGAAATTGTTATTACAATAAATTCTGCTGACATCGAAAAAAACAAGCTCAGAAGCGACCTGGGAATAACCTATGACCTGGATGTTATCCGTCTCATTGATTGCTTCCGTTCAATAGGGCTCTATGTGGGCAGTGTTGTTATGACCAGATTTTCGGGGCATTCCTCAGTTGTTGCTTTTCAGAACAGACTCGAATCCCTTGGTGTAAAGGTGTATCATCACTACTCAATAGAAGGCTATCCCTCCGACATTGCCAAAATTGTAAGCGACGACGGCTACGGTAAAAATGAATATATTGAAACCTCAAGAAAGCTTATTGTTGTAACTGCTCCCGGCCCCGGAAGCGGTAAAATGGCAACATGTCTGTCTCAGCTTTACCATGAGCACAAAAAAGGAATCAGATCAGGATATGCCAAATTTGAAACCTTTCCAATCTGGAATCTGCCTCTTTCTCACCCGGTTAACCTTGCATATGAGGCGGCAACGGCAGATCTTAACGATGTTAATATGATTGATCCCTTCCATCTTGATGCCTATGGCGAAACAACGGTAAATTACAATCGTGATGTGGAAATTTTCCCTGTTGTAAAGGCAATGCTTGAAAAAATTCTCGGTGAATGTCCTTACAAATCTCCCACGGATATGGGTGTTAATATGGCAGGGAATTGTATTGTAGACGATGAAGTCACAAAAAATGCTTCCCGTCAGGAAATTCTCAGAAGATATTACACCTCTCTTTGCGAGCAGCGCAAGGGGACATGCTCAGATGATACCATTTTCAGACTTGAGCTCCTGATGAAAAAAGCAGGTGTCAGTGTTGAAGACAGAAGTGTTATTGCTCCGGCTCTTCAAAAATCTGCCCTCACAGGTGCTCCGGCTGCGGCAATTGAACTCGATGACGGTACAATTGTTACCGGAAGAACCTCCGAGCTTCTCGGAGCTTCTGCGGCGCTTCTTTTAAATGCCTTGAAAAACCTTACAGGTCTCGATGACAGACTTCATCTCATTTCAAGTCGGAGGCCAAG
>JAZNUS010000013.1:0-12366 GCA_045592485.1 Clostridia bacterium
AAAGCAAAGCATTTGTTTCTGCACCGGTTCATTCAACGGTTTCAGGAAAGGTTGTTGCAGTTGAAAAACGACTTCATCCCAACGGAACAAAGGTTATGTCTGTTGTTGTTGAAAACGATTTTGAAGACAGACTCTATGATGGGGTTGGTGTAGAGTATGACACCTCCGGGCTCACACCGAAAGATAAAATAGAAATTATAAAGGATTGCGGAATTGTCGGTCTTGGCGGCGCAACATTCCCCACTCACATAAAGCTTAGTCCCCCACCCGATAAGAAAATTGACTGTTGCATCATAAACGGTGCAGAATGCGAGCCTTACCTCACCTCTGACTACAGAGTGATGCTCGAAACACCTGTTCTTATTTTTGAAGGACTTAAAGAAATTATGAGTATTCTCGGTGTTGACAAAGGATACATCGGAATTGAAAACAACAAACCCGAAGCAATTGATATTATGAAAAAAATATCTGCAAATTACAAAAACATTGAGGTTTGTGTTTTAAAAACAAAATATCCTCAGGGCAGTGAAAAGCATCTTATTAAAGCAATCACCGGAAGAGAAGTTCCCAGCGGAAAGCTTCCTGCCGATGCCGGAGTTGTTGTGAACAACATTGACACCTGTACTGCAATTTACAATGCAATTAAATTCAGACAACCTGTGTTTACAAGAATTGTGACAGTTTCAGGGAAAGCTGTTGAGAATCCCGGAAACTACAGAGTGCGTATAGGTACCGGATTCGACGATGTATTGAAAAATGCCGGATATATGCCTGAAAAAACAGTTAAGGTCCTTATGGGCGGACCTATGATGGGTATTGCCCAAAGCAGTTTAAATGTTCCTGCAATCAAGGGAACATCAGCTATTCTTGCACTGACTAAGGAAGAATGTCATCTTGACGAAGAAATGAACTGTGCAAGATGCGGAAAATGTGTTGCCCATTGTCCCATGGGTCTAATGCCTGTTCAGCTTAATGCATATGCAAGAATTGATGATTTTGAAACCCTCAAAAAATACAATGTCATGGACTGTATCGAATGTGGAGTTTGCTCATTCACCTGTCCCTGCGGAAATCATATTACACAAAGAATAAAGCTTGCCAAAAGAAAAATTGCGGCAAGTCAGAAGAAATGAGAGGTGCGAAATGGATAATTTAACAGTTTCATACTCACCACATATTCACGGCAAAGAAAACCTCAGAAAAATTATGCGCGATGTCATTATCGCACTTGTTCCTGCCGCACTTGGCAGCGTGTATTTCTTTGGCATAAACGCGCTTATTATGCTTGTAACATCTGCGGCATTTTGTGTTTTGTTTGAATATGCGTGGAATAAATTCACAAAAAAAGAAAACACAACCGGAGATCTCAGCGCAATCGTCACCGGGCTTCTCCTTGCAATGTGTCTGCCATCAACAACACCCCTTTACTACCTTATCATCGGCGATGCGTTTGCTATCATAATTGTAAAATGCTTTTATGGCGGTATCGGTCAGAATTTTGTAAATCCTGCTCTTGCAGCAAGAGCTTTTTTGCTTGCGTGCTGGCCTGTTGCAATGACATCTTTTGTTTCACCAAAAGATCCTGCAGGATTTTTCGGCAACAGTGTTGAAGCGGTTTCCTCCGCAACTCCTCTTGCTGTTTTAAAAGGTGGAGAAGGCGCAGTTGCCGCAGGTCTTTCCGATCTTTTCTTCGGTAATGTTGCCGGATCTCTCGGTGAGGTTTCTGCACTTCTGATTTTAATCGGAGGCATTTACCTTATTGCAAGAAAGGTTATTAATCTCATAATTCCTGTTACATACATTGCAGCAGTGGGTATTTTCGGTAGTCTGTTTTCTGAATACGGATTTTTATATCACATTCTTTCGGGCGGTGTAATGCTTGCCGGATTTTTCATGGCAACCGACTATACTACAAGCCCTGTAACAAAAATGGGTCAGTTTATTTATGCATTTGCAGCCGGAGTTATAACCGGTGTTATCAGACTTTTCGGCGGATATCCCGAAGGTGTTACATATGCCATTCTCATTATGAATATTGTAACTCCCCTTCTTGACAAGGGTGTTAAACCAAAATTATTCGGTAAGGCGGTGAAAGCAAAATGAGTAAAGCAGAAAACAGCAAATTCATACTGAAGCTCACATTAATCCTGTTTGCAATATGCTTTATTGCTACTCTCCTTCTCTCACTTTGTAACTATCTGACAAAGGGCAGAATTGCAGAGCTTGCATCTCATAACGAAGATCTTGCAAGACAAGAGGTTATTGCCGGAGCCGAATTTGAAAAAATCAACACCGATTCCTATGCGGACGAGCTTTCCAAGTACGAGTTTATTGAGGCATACAAAGCAACAAAAAACGGTGAATTTTCAGGCTACTGCATTAGCGTTGCACCCCAGGGATTCAATGGTCCAATCACAATGATTGTCGGTATTGATCCTGAAGGCTCCTGCTATGGAGTAAAAATCACCTCCCTGTCCGAAACTCCGGGCCTCGGTGCCAAAGCTCAGGACGAGAGCTTTTACGGACAGTTTGCTGATGGCAAAAAAGGTGTTTTGAGTGTAGTAAAAAACAAGCCTGAAACTACAGAAAACGAAATTAACGCAATAAGCGGAGCAACAATCACATCAAAAGCTGTCACTCAAGGCGTAAACAACGCTCTTGAAGTTTCCAGAATATTAAGCGAAAAGGAGGCTGAATAAAATGGAAATAAATTCTAACATTAAAGTTTTAACAAATGGTCTTATCACCGAAAACCCAATATTTGTTCAGCTTCTCGGTATGTGTCCGACCCTTGCCACAACAACATCACTCGTTAACGCAATCGGAATGGGGCTTTCCGCCACCTTTGTACTTGTTTTTTCAAATCTTGTTATTTCACTTATCAGAAAGTTCATTCCGTCACAAATCAGAATTGCATCATTTATCGTTGTTATTGCTGCGTTTGTGAGTATAATTGAAATGCTTTTAAAAGCTTTTCTTCCCTCAATATCCGATGCACTGGGTCTGTTTATCCCTCTTATTACGGTAAACTGCATCATTCTTGCAAGGGCGGAAAGCTTTGCATCAAAGAATAAACCCATCCCCTCAATGTTTGACGGTCTTGGTATGGGTCTTGGTTTTACCCTTGGTCTCAGTGTTCTCGGTGCAGTCAGAGAAATTCTCGGAGCAGGAACACTTCTTGGTTTCCCGCTTTTCGGAGCAAGCTTTGAGCCTGCACTGATGTTCATTCTTCCTCCCGGTGCTTTTCTGGCGCTTGGAATCATTCTTGCAATATACAATATGATAAGTGACAAGAAAGGAGCTGCAAAGAAATGATTTATTTAAAAGAATTTTTATCCCTTGCTGTTCTTGGTGTTCTTGTTGAAAACTTTGTTCTCGTAAAATTCTACGGAATTTGTCCCTTCCTTGGTGTTTCAAAAAAGACAAACACCGCCCTCGGAATGGGTTGCGCAGTAACCTTTGTAATGGTGCTTGCCTCGCTTCTTACATGGCTTGTGCAAAAATATATTCTTGTGCCCCTGAATGTTGAATATCTTCAGACAATAAGCTTTATTCTCCTTATTGCGGCACTTGTTCAGTTTGTTGAAATGTTTGTGGCAAAATCTGTGCCTTCCCTCTACAACGCACTCGGAATTTACCTTCCTCTTATAACAACAAACTGTGCTGTTCTCGGTGTAACACTGATAAATGTTCAGAGAAGCTACACGCTTTTCCAGACACTGAGCTTTTCATTCTGGTCTGCAATCGGATTTACGCTTTCGATAGTTCTTTTTGCAGGTGTCAGAGAACGCCTTGAAACATCAAACATTCCCAAATATCTTAAAGGCTTCCCTATTGCTCTGATTACAGCAAGTCTTATGGCTATGGCATTTCTGGGCTTCCAGGGACTCAAACTGTAAAGGAGGAGAACTGAATGTTAAACGAAATTTTATATCCTGCTCTTGCAATCGGTGCAATCGGACTATTTTTCGGAGCGGTTCTTGCCTTTGCTTCAATTATATTCAAGGTTGAAAAAGACGAAAGAATTGAAAAAATAGCAGAAATTCTTCCCGGTGCAAACTGCGGCGGATGCGGATATGCAGGTTGTGCCGCTTTTGCTCAGGCAATTGTTGAAAACGGAGCCAGAATTACAAAATGTAATTTGATGACCGAAGAAAAATCAAAACAAATTGCCGCTATTATGGGCGTTGAAGCGGGCAAGGTTATCAAAAAGATTGCTATTGTCGGATGCAGCGGTTCTTGTGACAAATGTTCCGATAAATGCGAAATTTATGGAATCGATGACTGCTACACTGCTTCTCAGCTTGGAACAGGTCCGAAGAATTGTGAATTTGGTTGTATGGGGCTTGGAAGCTGTGTTAAAGTGTGTACAGAAGATGCAATTTCAATTGTAAACGGAATTGCCGTTGTCGATGATGAAAAATGTGTTGGATGCGGAAAATGTGCAAGTACTTGCCCCAAAAATCTGATTCAGATTATCCCTGACAAACGCACAGCAATTGTTAAATGTGCTTCAAAGGACAAAGGTCCTGTGGTTAAAAACTATTGCAGTGCAGGTTGTATCGGATGCAAGCTCTGCGAAAAGAAATGTCCCAAGGAAGCAATCATTGTCACAGACAATCTTGCAAAGGTTAATTACGACCTTTGTGTTGGTTGCGGTCTTTGTGCTTCTGCCTGCCCCAAGGGTGTTATTGAAATGATTAATATGCCTAAAAAAGCAACCGTTTCTGAATAATATAACTAAAGCCCCGGTTTTATGCCGGGGCTTATTTTGTATATGGTTTTTACTTAAAGCGGTCTGATTCCGCCCTTTTCATAAAGGTTGTTTCCATCCATGAGATATTTTTTAACAAGAGTATGCATTGAGCTTTTTTCAGGAAGCTCCTTGGGGTCAACAGGACCGGGAAGGTTATACAAAAACGCAAAAACGCCATGTCCCTGACTGATTAATGGATACACATGATATTTGTCGGCAAATCGGGTGATGTTTGTATCTCTGCCCATAATCTGTTTGATTTCCTTTGCCATAAGCCATGACCAGCAGGTGAATGCTTTGAAATCGTATTCGGGATAACATTCTTTTACAATGCGTGTTGTTTCTTCATATGATTTTTCGCTGTATTCATAATCCAGAGGACCGTCGGAGGGAATATGAACACTGATTACATCATCGCCGGATTTAAGAAACTCTTTGTATCCTTTAAGAGTGATTTTTTCAGAGCTGCAATTGCCAAGCTCATCAGCCGCATAGCCTGTGATACCGTTTTCATCTTCTGTAATTTCAGCAAAGAATTTTCCTGCTTCATCATCCTGGTCTTTAGAACCGAAAAGCATACCGTTTTTGTGAACCTCAGCTCCGTCAATAAGAAGCTTAATGTCACCGTCTTTTTCAAAAGCTCTGATTTTGTCAGGGAATTTTTTAAACTGCATCTGAAATCTGCCAACTCTGATAATTTCTTTGCGGACAAAAAGAAGAAACCAGGCAACATATGTACGCACGCCGCTTCTTCCGAACATTGCGTAGTAATCATTCATTTCACTGTCAAAGCCGTAGAGAGTGTCGGAAATAACCTGATGAGGAACACCTCTTTTTTCCATGTCTCCAATCATATCTTCAAGGAAATATAGAAGAGAGAAAAGCGGAGCATGGTCTGTTTCGATGCTTTCGCGATTGGGCATGGGGATAATTGAAAGAGGAGCTTTATCTTCGATAACTGCCGCAAGGGTGTAAATGAAAACAATAAGATCTTCATCGCCATTTATGGCATCACAAGCCTTGATAACATCATCGAACCATTTTCGGAAAATGTTATATTTATTGTGGTAGTGTGTAATACGATCTTTATCTATTGCAAAAAGACCTTTTTCCTTGTAAAGAGCAAGCCCTTTTTCGTAGTATGGATCAAGTTCTTCATGGTATTCAATGTTTAATCTTTCGCAAAAATCTTTAACCTGCTGTGACATATGATTACATCTCCTTATGTAAAAATCTTTAATTATTATAACTTACATAGAATATAAAGTCAATGATATATTCCAATATTTCACTAATACAACTGCAAAAGAAGCTCTCTCCAACATTTCAGAGAAAGCTTCTTTAAACTTTAATTCAAAAAATTATTTATCCAGTTTTGAAATATATCTGTCGTATGCTGCCTGATAGATATCAAGAACCTTATCAAAACCGCTTTTCATTGCTTTTTCAATTGCAGCATCATAAGTGTCGATTGATGCTTTGCCGAGAATAATATCAGTTACGGCAACTTCGAGTTCTGTGTCTGCAATTTCAAGAATATCTGTTTTTTCTCTGGCTTCCTCTTCGGTAAATTCAAGGGTTGGAAGCATATGTGTTTTTGCTTCATCAAGGTTTGTATTCCAGAACTTAACGGCATCTTTTTGCTCCTGAAGCTCATAGTATCCCTCAAGATAGTCGGGATGCTGATTAAGACCGGGGTGATTTGCAGGAAGCATATATTTATAAAGTGCTTCACTGATGGAATTTACGCCGGAATTTGAAGGAACTGTGATTTTTTCGGTGTAAACATAGTGCTTTTCACCATTTATTTCTTCGAGCTTGTAGGTGTCACCTTCAAGACCGAATGCATGAAGAATGCTGCCTTCTTCGCTGTAGAGATAGTCGCACCAGCCAATTGCTGTTTCGGGAGATACGCAGTCTCTGGAAATGGCAATCGCAAGACCGCCTGAAACTTCACCTGCCATATTGCGGTATTTTGCATAACCGCCTTTTTCAGCCACCGGAAGCGGAGCTGCAACGAGCTTAAAGGAAGGATCCTTCTCTGCCATAGCAAGGTTAACAGTTCCCATGAGACCGCCTATGTTGCCGCAAGCGGCAATTGACACGCCGTTGGTAAGATTTCCTTTTACTTTTGCAGAATCGTTTGTTACAAAGCCTTCGTCAAGATAGCCGAGCTTAACCCATTCAGCCATCTGAGCAACATATTCCTTGAAGCCCTTCTGGAATGGAGCATAAACAACCTTGTCATCTTCAACATAGTAGTATTTACCAACATTAAATGCATTATTGAAAGAAGGAGTTGCGCCTGTGAAGGAAATATCGAAGTTGATTCCTGTAAAAGGTGCTTTAAAGCCTTCGGATTTTGCTTTTGCAAAAAGAGCTGTCCAATCATCAATTGTTTCGGGCATTTCCATTCCCCATTTTTCGAGAAGGTCGCCTCTTATGCAGATGCCGGAGAAAATTCTTGTTGTTCCGATGTTCAAAACATTGAATCCGTAGTGCTGACCCTCGGCAGTTGTGGACTGAAGCTTGTAGAGATAATTGTTAGCTTTACCCTTTTCACCATTCATATAGTCATTGTAATTGGGTGCAAATTCTTCGAGATAATCGTTTAAGCTGATGATTATGCCGTCGTCAATTGCTTTCTGAGAACCGCCGTTATAGCTTGCCCAGTTATATTCCATCATGTCAGGAAGCTGTTTAGCTGTAAGCATTGTAAGGAAAGCTTCGCTTCCTGTGGAACCCTGAATGGGATGAATGAAATCAATGTGGATTCCTGAGCGTTTTTCAAGCTCCTGATACATCATCATGTCGTTGTAGGTTGCAATTCCGGCAGCCTGAGTGTTTCCATCAATAGTTGACCAGTATGTAAGTGTATCCACATCGGTGTTTGCTGTGGGTTCATCTTTTTTGCCGCATCCTGCAAAGGACGATGCAACAAGAGCAATTACGCCCGCAAGCGCAATGATTTTCTTTACTTTTTTCATTTTTGTTTCCTCCCGGATTTCCTATTTTATTAAATTATAATAACTGACAAAACATTAGTCAATGTTTATAATTACTTATTTTTTGGACTATTGTCCACAAAACAACTTTCTTACCAGTATCTTTTCCAGTCGGGATTTGTTAATCTGAGAAGAGCTTCAAGATAGAAATAGTCACCGTAAAGGGCACACCCCTCAATACCAAGATCAAAAGGTCTTGCACCTGTGCATCCCCAGAAGAGACCGTCATAATACTGACCGTTTTTGTTGGTATCTCCCGTGTAGCCGTCGATTATAGCTTCAACAAGCATACAAGCTGCATTATAGTAGATTTCTCTGTCGGGATCATTTTCGTCCATAAAGTTCAGAGCTTCAAGCATACCGCAGGCAGAAATTGCACCGGCAGAAGTGTCTCTGGGTTCATCGCCGTCTGTGAAATCATAATCCCAGTAAGGAACATTATCTTCAGGAAGATGGTTGAGCATAAATGCCACCTGATCCTTCTGAACCTTAAGGAAGGAGTCGTCACCTGTATAATCATATGCCACAGGGAAACCGTAGATGCCCCATGCATGACCTCTTGACCAGGTAGATTCGTCACGGTGTCCCTGGAAGGTTACGCCTTTTACAGGTGCGTGGGTATCAATGTCAAACTGATAGTGATGATAGGAAGAACCGTCGGCACGAATAAGAAGGTCGCGTGTTTTCTTGTTCTGATTGTATGCCGCCTCTGTGAACCGTGTGTTATTAAGCTCCTCGCCTGCCCAGAAAAGCAACGGCACATTCATCAGAGTGTCCATCATTGTGCGGCAAGCCCATTCTTCTGTTGCACGAAGGGGTGAACGAAGAACAAACCCGCCTCTTTCGGTATATGCAACATTATAAAAATGTCTTGCAGAATTGAGAGCCAGCTCTTTTGCTTCTTCATTGCCTGTAATTTTATAGAGAGCAACACAAGAGGGAGAAAAAGCAAATCCCACATCGTGACTGTTCATATCATACTTTCGTTCTGCTCTGTTGGAATATCTTGTCTGGTATGACGGAATGTGACCGAGAGCAGTGTCTAAAAATTTCTTATCTCCGGTAAGGTCATAGGCAAGAGTGAGACATCCGGTGAGCATGCCGCTCTGCCAGTTGTTGTTCTCACCCATTTCATAGAGATGGTAGCAGTTTTTCCTCATATTCTGAGGAAAGTTATCTGAATAAAGTTCAAGCTTGGCAGCAAGCTTGCCTGTGGCTTTTTCAATAGCTTTTTTAAGCTTTTCGGGAGCTATTGAATGATCACCCTTAAATCTTTCAGGATTGTCGATTCTAATATCGTTTCTGCCAATCATTTTTGTCACCTCATTAAGACTTCATTTTATTTGCAATGTTAATAATTCTGTCATACAAAATTTCCCCGGCATTAACTTCAAGATAACTGTCATAAGCAGGAGCAGTTTCATATAACTTGTTGCCTTCAACAAACAATTCGGGCATGGGAACATAACCGCCATATGCATTTGAATTTTCCATAACCATGTTGAATTTATATGGTGAATTCTCTTTAACTCTTATCGAGTATTCACTAAACATTTCGCCGGGATATATGTAGAGTGCAAATTCACCTACTGTAATAACCTGAACATACATATCAACGGGGACATCTTTTTCCACACACTGATAGTAAAGCAGATTTCTGAGCTGAAACATACTTTTTGCTTCAGCATACTGATTAAGAAGCTTATAAAATGCATCTTCATCATACATTCTTTTTCTGAGAACTACTTTTTCTTTTACAACAGAAAGTTTGCCGTCTATTTCAGTATCTTTTCCGTCAAGAGCAACAATTGACGGAGCAATAAGCTTTGCTATAACTTCTGATTTCCGGGATTTTTCTTCGTCTGTTTTACCATAGGGATTGAAGGTGTTGATGTCTCCCGATGGAGCGGCAACATAGATACTTACAAAATCTCTGCCGTAGGTATCTTTAAGATGTTCAGAAATAAATGCAGAATAGTCGCCTGAATAACCGTCGAGGGGTCTTCTGCCCATTGTGTCCTGATGACATCCGAAAGCATAGAGCGCGCCTATTTTTTTACCATTTTGTTCAACAAAGAGAACCGGAACACGGTTGTCGGGTTCTGTTACGGGATGGTCAATTTTGTCGGGATCAACCTCAAAGGTTTTAAAGGTTCCGTTTTTTAAAACAGAGCAACGATTTCTTGCAATGCCCGGGACTTCGGCTTCGGCAAAGCTCAGCTTTGCATCGTCAAGCTTCTGATATGCAAGAATTGCAGAATCGGCAACAAGACGGAAAAACACATGCTTGTATTCAGGGTCAGCAAAGCAATTGATATTGGGATTATCAGTAACCGGAGCACCACAGTGAGCATGAGTTGAATGGATACAAACACATTCGGGCGAAATGCCTGTGTACTCCTGAATTCTTTTGGTGACAATTCCGGGCATCTCTGACGGATATTCGCAAATATCCACAGAAATAACCACGGCATACTGTCCATCCTGTTCAAGCACAAGAGATTTTGCGTGAAGTTTTGTGTATACTGTTTGCGCACGGCGGTCACGACCGTAGCCGGTCATATAACAACCAAGTGGTGGTGTGATGTCACTTTCATATACTGCTGCTTTCATGTTATTTCCTCCTGATTATTTTTTCATTTCAAGAAGCTCTTTTCTTCTGTCTCGGAGCTGTGAAAGGAAATGTTCTTTTCCTTCAGGATAGTTTTCTTTATCCCAGAGATAAATATATTCGTCATAAATTTCATCAATAAGAGCAACAAGTCGGTCAATTTCAGCATTTTCTGCAGTCTGATGCATACGGATTATGCAAAGATCGGAAGAAAGGATTACCATTTTTGCATTAACAAGAACCTGACGCTTCCAGTTTTCGTCAAAATCAATCTTTTCAACTGCATCAATACATTTCTGAACATATGCTGTTACATTTTCAAAGTAGAAATCGTCACCGCATTCCTTTAGGTCGAAGAAGGGTTCTATTGCAGTTTCATTAAGAGGCTTTCTGATTATGAAGCCGCACATTGTTGAGCAGTGGATTCTTTCAGGCTCAAGGAGATAATACTGCTGAAGCTTGTAGAGCCAGCGGGAAACCTTTGCACCGCCAAAAACATTTTCGTCAATATATTTTTCGCAGTTTCTCACATTGTGTGCTTTAAGTGTGCCGCCATTCTGAGGTTCACCAACATTCCATGCATACTGAGCGCCAAGTGCCGCAGGAACAAGACTCCACACCGGGAAATGAGTGTGACCCTCGCCGCATCCCCAGTCGGTTACCATATAGCCGATTGCACCGTGTTCTCTTCCAAATTCACCACAGGCACGAAGATTTACACTGCAAACATCAAATCGTCCGGTGAGAGCAATCCAGGTTGCATTACCGGGGCAGATGTAGTAAGGGGTGTTTTTAGCCTTCAAATCCATACATCTGCGCTCAAGAAGTGCTGTTTTTGCAATGTCATAGCCCCAGTTAAGAGCAATTGCACCATCGGGAACTCTTTTGAAGCTATCGGGATAGCCGCAGACCATATCAGACCAGAACTGAACTTTTTTGTTGTATTTTTTCTTTATGTGGTCAGCAAGCTTGTTGAGCCAGTCCATAAACACATTATCGGGACCAACCTCATTGCAAAGGTCTTCAATCTGATATTTTCCAAGTCCCATAGCTTCGTCAAGACCAATGTTTACATATTCGGAGCGGAAGTTAGGAAGAAGTGCGGAATAAAGTTTATCGACAAATTCGAAGGATTCGTCAAGTAAGGGATTGATTGTACCGGTATTGACCTCATCATCACCTATTCTGAGATGCTTGAATTCATCCTGATTAAGCCACAGTGCAAGATGACCGAAGCTATTCTGATTGGGAACAAGGTCAATAAAACGGTCAGCACAGTATTGGTCAAGGAACTTAATATCATCTGCGTCGAGACAGTCAAAATCTTTGGTGTATTCGGGAAGTGTATCATATTTGAAGCAGAAGCTTTCCATATAAAGCTGAAACTCATTATACTTGAGGTCTGCCAGAAGGTCGATGAGACGGCAAATATATTTAACCTTCGGCATACGGCAACGGCTGATATCAAGCATGTAGCTTCGTCTGATGAAATCGGGATCATCTTCAATCTCACAGAAAGGCAGATTTTTGCCGTTTTCCTTGAGAAGCTGTTTCAATGTTGTAACAGCTCTGAAAACACCTGAATCAAAAGCAGCAACAATCCTGATACCATTTTCATCGATGAAAAGTCTGTAGGCATCTTCCTTGAGTGTTACATCATTTTCAATTCTGAGGTCAGAATTGCCGTCCTTGTATTTGGTGTAGAGAGATACAAGGTCGAGGTTTGAATCATACTCTTTGATGGTGTAGATTTTGTCTGAGTAGCTTTCTTTTTTGGGACTTGGAATAATCATGTTATATCCTCCGTTTGTATTTATTTTTTATGCTAACAAAGAGTTTGGAAACGAAAACAGATTGGGGTTTGTCGCTCTGTTTTGCGCTAGTGTGTGAGCCTTCTCCCTGGTGGAGAAGGTGTCAAGCTTGCTTGACGGATGAGGGGATAGTGACACTCCAAGAAAAGAGCACTTGTGCGAATTTGATTGGTTAGTGGAGCG
>JAZNUS010000014.1:0-4744 GCA_045592485.1 Clostridia bacterium
ATGATAAAAATCGTTATAAAAGAGCTGAGAAAAGCTATTATTCCTGTGCGAAAAAACAGATTTTTTGAGCGAATAAGGAAACATAAATCCAATAAATTCCCAATAAATATGAGATGAAATTTCTTAAGTTGACGACATTGCTTAGGCAGGGGAGCCTTTCGCCCTAGTGCTAAACAGGGCGATAAATTCCAATTTGTCATTCTGAGCGAACGGAGTGAGTCGAAGAATCTAAAAGCAGATGTTTCGACTCCGTTACACTTCGCTCAGCATGACATTTTGTGATTTGTTCTCAGCCCGCTCCCCTATTTCTACATTTTAATCTGCATTTCTGAACTTTTCAACATAGTCTGCAAGAAGCTCAACCGTTGCATCAATTCCGATAACCGATGAATTGATACACACATGATAGCCTCTTGAGTCGCCCCATTTCATTTCGGAATAGGTGTTGTGATAGTTCTTTCTTTTTTTGTCGTGGCGTCTGATTTTGTCAATAGCTTTTTCTTCTGAAAGGTCAAAAATATTCATGACTCTTTCAATTTTTTCGTCCATATTACCTGTTATGAAAACATTAACAGTGTTTGGATTATCACGGAGAATTTCGTCGGCACATCTTCCGACAATAACAAAGGATTCGCCGCTTTCAGCCTTTGACATAATAAAGTCGCTTACTTTATCCTGAACATGAAGTTCAATTGAATTGGTGTGTTCACGAACACGCTTCGAGAACAAAACATTTCTCGGCTTTTCGTCGTACTTTTCCATAATTTCAGCACTGAAACCAATCTGGTCGTGACACTCAATAAAAAAGCGTTTGTCATAGAGTGTGAAACCGAGCTTCTGTGCAAGATGTCCGGCAATGTAGTGACCTGCACTGCCAAATTCGCGTCCTATTGTGACAATAATCTGTTCTTTCATTCTTTAGTCACCTCTGTATATTTTATTTAAACTCACATATATCTTACAAAAATACATATCATAGATACAACAAGCACAATTATCGTTGCAGGTACACAGTGGATACAATATTTGCCCCAGCTTATGGGATAACCTGCCTTTGCTGAAACTGATGTTCCAACAACATTTGCCGATGCTCCGATAGGTGTTGCGTTTCCGCCGATGTCGGTTCCGACAGCAAGAGTCCCGGCAAGGACATCGAGAGACATTCCTGTGGCTGCCATGGATTTTATGACAGGCACCATTGTTGCAGCAAAGGGAATGTTGTCTACAAACGCACTTGCAATTGCAGAAAGCCAGAGAACTATGACAACCACAAGAACAATGTTTCCACCGCTAATGTCCTGAATCAATGCGGCAATAAGCTCAAGGATTCCGGTGTGTTCAAGTCCGCTTACCGAAACAAAAAGCCCGATGAAGAAGAATACTGTTTTATAATCCAGATGAGTAAATATGTATTTTATATCTTTTTTGCCTGAAGTAATGAGCGTTGTAACAACCGTAAGTATTGCGGAAATGCATCCTATGCACGCAACAGACAAGGTGGTCTGCGCATGGGTTACAAGCAAAACAACAGACAATGCAAAAACTACTACCGACGATGCAAAGAACTTTTTGTTTACAATTGCAGAAGACGGATCGGGAACTGTTATATCACTGCCCCGTTTTGCTTCACTGTCACGCAGCTCTTTTCTGAAGCTGAAATAAAAATAAATAAGCACAAAAGCAAAGCAAATGCCCACTATCACGCCTGTGTTTGAAAGAAAGTCGAAAAAGCTGTAGTGAAGCGTGGTGCCGATTATGATGTTTGGAGGATCTCCGCACATGGTTGCCGCACCGCCAAGATTTGCACAGAAAATTTCTGCAAGAATCATTGGAACAGGATTGAATTTGAGCATTGCCGCAAGCTCTGTTGTAACAGCTGCAAGGAAAAGAATTACCGTGATACTGTCGATGAACATTGCAAGGAATGCCGCCATACACATAAAGCAAACCAAAAGAGATACGGTTTTGTATTTAACAAGCTTTGCCATTGAAAGACAGAGCCATTTGAAAAAACCTGACCTTCCCATACCTTCAACCATAACCATCATTCCAACTATAAATATGATGGTTGACCAGTTGATTCCCATTGATGATTCCGAAGCTTCGCCATACCAAAAGCCTGTTGTGAAGATGCTGTGTACATTCAGTGTTTCAATTATTGCCTGCATATCGTGCATACATACTCCGAACACAAGAACAAGAACCAAAGCACCGCTCACAAGAGTTATGATATGTCTCTCAAAAAGCTCGAAAACAATGAGAAGAAACATAGCAACAAAAATAACACATGCTAAAATTTGTGCACTCATGATGTTTACCCCCAAAAATTGTCGGACTGTAGACTTAATAACCAGCACCAAAGATGGTTGTTAAGGCTAATCCTAATTTTTCCTTTCGTTATATGTACATTGAAAAAACACTACATATTTAATATATAGGATTTTAATGCCTCATATATAATATTCCAATAACTTTAATTTGTCAAGAACAAAAATTCACACATAGATTTTCGTTATCTCTTGATTTTCCGTGCATTTTGATATATAATGGCTAAGATACAGTAAAGATATTATAAAGATATAATAAAGATTGAAGGAACACTAAATGAACAAAACTTCAGCACCCATCGGTGTATTCGACTCAGGGCTTGGGGGAATTTCGGTTCTCAAGGAGCTTTATGCCCTCATGCCAAATGAAAACTATATATATTTTGGCGATACAAAAAACGCCCCCTACGGAGGCAAAGAAGACAGTGAAATTCTGAAGCTTTCCACCGGGGTTGTAAATGAACTTATACATTTGGGCGCAAAAGCGGTGGTTATTGCCTGTAACACTGCCACAAGTGTTGCTGCAAATGCTTTAAGAGAATCACTTTCAGTTCCTATCATTGGCATTGAACCTGCGGTAAAGCCTGCTGCAACAAAATATCCCGGAGGCAAAATCCTTGTTATGGCAACTCAGGTTACCCTTAAGAAGGAAAAATTTGCCGAACTGGTAAAAAGATACGATTCCGTGGCACAAATCACACCTCTGCCCTGTCCGGGGCTGGTTGAGCTTATTGAAAAAGGCGAAAAGGACAGTGAAGAAATCAGGGATTATCTGAAAAAAATTCTTCTTCCCATAGCCGATGAACACTTTGACGGCGTGGTTCTTGGCTGCACTCACTATCCCCACATCAAAAAACAGATTCGCGATGCTTTTGGATACAACCCTGAAATTTTTGACGGCGCAGAAGGCACTGCCAGAGAAACAATGAGAAGGCTCACCGAGGAAGGTTTAAGAAATACTTCCAATATAAACGGAACAATAGAATTTGTGTCCAGTGTTAAAAGTGATGAAGAAATACAGATTATGAAAAAGTTTTATTCAAAATAATTTTCAGACCTTAACGACTTCTATCGGGAGACATAATTATGACAGATTTTCTTGTTAAAAAATTTATTAAAAACCATGAAGACATTTCCGACTCCAAAGTACGCTCCGAATACGGAAAGCTTTCGGGCAAGGTTGGAATTGTCTGCAACATATTGCTTTTCATACTCAAGGTTGCAGTGGGAATTTTCTCATCTTCGGTGTCAATAATTGCAGATGCCGTAAACAATCTTTCCGATGCATCATCGAGCATAATAAGCATTATCGGCTTCAAGCTTTCGGAAAAGCCTGCCGATGCCGAACACCCCTACGGTCACGGAAGATATGAATATCTTTCGGCAATGTCGGTGGCAGTTATCATTATTGTAATCGGATTTGATCTTTTAAAAACCGGAATAAGCAAAATTTTCAATCCTGTGGAGGTTACATTTAACCTTTCCCTTGTGTTAATTCTCACCTTTTCAATTGCAGTGAAATTGTGGATGATGCTATTCAACAGTAAATACGGAAAGAAAATAAACTCAAAGCTTCTTATTGCAACAGCGATAGACAGCAGAAACGATATTATTTCAACAGCTACAGTTCTTGTGTCGGCAATCATTTCCCATCTGACATCTGCAGAGCTTGACGGTTGGGTGGCAAGCCTTGTTTCTCTCTTTATTCTCTACAGTGGCTACGGTCTCATTAAAGACACCCTCAACCCCCTTCTCGGCTGTCCTCCCGAGGAGGAATTTATTGAGGAAATCCGAAACAAAATCATGTCATATCCGGGAGTTATCGGCATGCACGACCTCATTGTTCACGATTACGGTCCCTGCAGGAAATTTGCAAGTGTCCACATAGAAATGGATTCAAAAGAAGACCCCCTCGTAAGTCACGATATCATTGACAACATAGAGGTTGATTTTCTCAAAAACAACGGTATTCAGATGATTGTTCATTATGATCCGGTTCTGACCGATGATCCTCTGACAACGGAGCTTAAGCAAAAAATATCGGATATTGTCGGAATTATCGACAAACGACTGACCATTCACGATTTTCGGGTTGTTCCCGGAAACAGTCACACCAATCTTATTTTTGACTGTGTTGCACCTTTCGACTTTCATTTTTCCGATTCGGAAATTAAAAAGCTTATACGAAAAGCTGTGACAGAGCTTGATTCTTCATATAACTGTGTGATAACAATTGACAAAAGTTTTACTTAAGATATACCAAAAACCTCGACCTAAAGGTCGAGGTTTTTGTGTGACAAATTGGGGTTTGTCGCTCTGTTTTGCGCTAGTGTGTGAGCCTTCTCCCTGGTGGAGAAGGTGTCAAGCTTGCTTGACGGATTAAGTGATGTCCCAAGAGTGCGAATGCACGATTGGCA
>JAZNUS010000015.1:0-12113 GCA_045592485.1 Clostridia bacterium
AACTATTGGAAATACTGCTTTTTAACGCTCCACTAACCAATCAAATTCGCACAAGTGCTCTTTTCTTGGAGTGTCACTATCCCCTCATCCGTCAAGCAAGCTTGACACCTTCTCCACCAGGGAGAAGGCTCACACACTAGCGCAAAACAAAGCGACAAACCCCAATTTTTAAAATTCTGCTACATTTATTAATGGCTGTAAAACTCAATCCTATTTGATGCGTGTAAGATGCTGACAATATGCATACACATTCTGAATTTTTTTCGCTTCCACACCGTCATCTGCCTGAATAGTCGGCTGTGATTCGGAAGGAGTCACATAGAGCTTAAAAACAATTGCATCCTGACCGGGGCGCATATTGCGTATGTGCTTATATTCAAAAACTCTTTTGGTTGCGCCAATGTGGTCAAAAATAATGGTTTCTATGCCGGAATCTGAGAAGCATCTCAAAACATCCCCCTCATTGTGAAGCTCCAGAAGATGGGCAGCTTCTTCAAAGCTTAAATTAACACACTCAAAGGTGCCTTCATTAAGCACAGACATCATACTGCTGTTGTCTAAGAGTAACAATGGTAAACTTTTGGAATCTTTCATAAATACTCCTCCTTTTGCAAGAATAAAAAAATAAACTTTTAAATTATGGCTTAATTGCCATTACTTTCTTCGATTATAATATATTTTTGCAAGTTTGTCAATACCAAACTTGCAAAAAGTTTTTTGAAAAATGTACTTTTCTTAAGCTTAGCTTTTAAAAAATTTGCACGGTAATATAATCAATGTTTTAGGCCTTATAGGAACGGAATTTCCTATAAAGAAAAAAAGCCTGAGCGGAATGCGCTCAGACTTTTGCTTTACATATCTGATTTTTTTCTTACATTTAATAGTCTCACAATCACCGGACTCAGAATTATGTTTGAAGCAAGCTCCACAAGGAAATTGGCTCCAACGAGAACGAAAATCATGTAGTGGAAAACATTCCCTCCCTGGTTTGCCGCCTCTGCCCATGCATTAATTGTGGGCATGAAGAATGCAAGACAACCCAAAAGGAAAATTCCCGTGTTTACAACAGGACACACAATTGCCGCACAAATAACTGCCACATAGCGGTTAAAGCGCTCAAGTGCTTTAAACACAACGCCTGCCGCCAGTCCGCAAAGAACACCCTTTGCTAAAACTGTGATAACAGTGCCAAGAGGATTTACCGCAAGAAAAGCTCCCGCGTCTCCGCTTGCAAGTACTGCCACACCAAAAGTGAGACCGAGCCACGCTCCTGCTCCCACACCGCAGGTTGCCGCACCCAGAACAATGGGAATCAGCACCAGTGAAATGGAGAAGGGACCAAGCCTTATGAATGAGCCGAGGACCTGCAGAATAATTACCAGTGCGGTAAATACAGCACACAGCACCATTGTTTTGGTGTCCATTTTTTTTGCCTTTGTTTGATTCATAAAAATTCCTCCTTGCTGTCGTTCCTGACGGATACAACGCATTATAAATTTTTATATTAAGTTGTCAGAGCACAAAGGTCTGAAAACCAATATACAAAGCATCAATTTTATAATCTGCATCTGATAATTTCAGAAATTATTTATTTTTATTGTACAAAATGTTGAGACCTTTAAGCAAAAGGTCTTCGTCAAGGGTGATTTTATGTTTGCAATGGCGGACAATTGTAGAAGAAAGTCCCCCTGTTGCAATTACTTTAAGCTCTTCGCCCATTTCGTCGTTGAAGCGGTCAATCATTCCGTCAATCATACATGCATTTCCGAAAACCACACCCGAACGCATGCAGTCGGCAGTGTTTTTGCCGATTACCGATTTCGGAGCTTCAAGACTTATCTGGGGAAGCTGTGCAGTTCCGCTTGCCAGGGCTCTGAGACCAATGTTAACACCGGGGATGATTGACACCCCGATAAATGCACCGCTCCGGTCTATCACCATCATCTTTGTTGCAGTGCCCATGTCCACAACAAGAGACGGACTTCCGTAAATGTGGTGAGCGGCAACGCAGGCACAAATGAGGTCTGCTCCAACCGTTGAAGGATTGTCACACACAATGTTGATTCCGGTTTTAATTCCCGGTCCCACCATTATTGCCTCAACATCGTAGGCAATGCGGATTGCTTTTGTCATAACCGCGTTAAGGGGCGGCACAACCGATGAAATGATGGCACCCTTCACCGATGTTTTGTCAACCTCGTGAAGAGCAAGAATACTTTTGATTTTTGTGGCATATTCGTCTTCGGTTTTGTTTGCGTTTGTGGCAATGCGGGCAACAAAGGTAAGCTTGTCATCCGAAAAACCGCCGAGAACAATGTTTGTGTTGCCTATGTCTATTGCTAAAACCAAGGCAGTTCACCTCGCTTGTTAATGATTCCCTTGCTGAAATTATAGCACAAAAAAAGAGATTTGTCAAAATTTATCTCCGACAAATCTCTTTTTGCGTTTCAAATATTAATATGTCAGTTCAAAAAAGTCTGATATCATCAACCCGGAGGCCATCCGATATTTCTTCCTGCAAGAACATGGAAGTGAATGTGTCCGACTGTCTGACCGCCGTCCTCGCCGCAGTTGTTTACAATGCGAAAGCCCTTGTCCGCAAAGCCAAGCTCTTTTGCAAGCTTTGAAACTGTGAGAAAAACATGACCGGGAATGTCGGCATTATCTTCGGTTATTTCGAGAGCAGAAGAAATGTGAGTCTTGGGAACAACAAGAAAATGAACCGGAGCCTGAGGGTCTATGTCGTTAAAGGCATAAACCTTGTCGTCTTCATAGACCTTTGAAGAAGGAATTTCACCTTTTATGATTTTACAAAATAAGCAATCTGACATTTTCCGTCCTCCTTATTTTATCTGGGATTTCAAAACTTCAATGGCTTTTTCAAGAGCTGCATCAATGCCCGATGCATCGCTTCCGCCTGCCTGTGCGCTTTCGGGTTTTCCGCCGCCCGAGCCGCCAACAAGACCTGCAATTTCCTTAACAAGCATACCGCAGTGAACTCCTTTTGCAACAGCGGCTTTGTTTGCGGCAGTAACGAGCATTACCTTGCCGCTGAATTTTGTAGCCATAACACAAACAACACAGTCAAATTCATCTTTAAAGCCATCATTCATTTTGCGTACGGTGTTCACATCGGCACCGTCAAGTGAGCCGGTGAGAACCTTTACTCCGCCAATTTCAACAGCGTTATTTTTAATGTCCGAAGCTCCGCCTGAGGCAAGCTTTGCTTTCATTGATTCAATCTCTTTCTGCAGCGCCTTAATGTCTGATTGCAGACTTGAAAGCTTTGTTACAACCTCTGCAGGGTTTGATTTAAGCATAGAAGCTATGGTGTTTATGGTTTCTGCTTTTTCATTGTAGGAGGCAAGAACATTGAGACCTGTTATTGCTTCAATTCTTCTCACGCCTGCAGCAGCCGATGTTTCCGAAACAATTTTCATAATGCCGATGTTTGAAGTGTTGGAAACATGAGTACCGCCGCAAAGCTCGACGCTGAAGTCGCCCATTTTAACAACTCTTACAACATCACCATATTTTTCGCCGAAAAGTGCCATGGCACCAAGGGCTCTTGCTTCATCGATGGGCATTTCCTTTGAGGAAACCTCAAGGGCATTGTAAATTTCGTCGTTAACAATTTTTTCAACTTCTGCAATCTGCTCTGAGGAAAGTGCTTCAAAGTGAGAGAAGTCAAAACGGAGTCTTTCGGGATCAACATAGGAGCCTGCCTGCTGAACATGGTCTCCGAGAACTGTTTTCAAAGCTTTCTGAAGAAGGTGTGTTGCCGAGTGGTTTCTGGCAATAGCATTTCTGCGTTTTGTGCAAACCTTGCATTCAACCTTGTCGCCTGTGGAAATGTCACCGGACTCAACAGAGCAAATATGCATAATCTGACCGTTGCCGATTTTTTTGGTGTCAAGAACCTTGAGAGTTGCACCCTCTGAAAGAATGGTTCCCTTGTCGCCCACCTGACCGCCGCCTTCGCCGTAGAAGGGAGTTTTGTCGAGAATAACAACAATGTTGCCGTTGTCAGAGTTTGCCGAATCGCGGAAATCGCCGTCATAGCCGATTGCTTTGACAGTTGCACTAAGGGTTGTAGCCTCGTAGCCTTTAAATTCACACTTTTCAAGGTCTGTAAGCTTTTTCTTGAATTCGTCCTTTTCCCATGCTGCATCGTCCATTTCGCCTCTGCCGCTTCTTGCCTTTTCACGCTGTGCCTGCATGCACTCTTCATATTCTTCAACATTAACATTCATTGCTTTTTCTTCAAGAATTTCAAGAGTGAGGTCAAGGGGGAAGCCGAAGGTGTCGTAAAGACGGAAAGCCTTTTCGCCCGAGAGCTGAACCTCGTCATTTTTCTGAAGCTCTTCAATGTAAGAATTAAGAATGTTCAAGCCGTCATTGATGGTTTCGTTGAATCTTTGCTCTTCAAGCTCAATAACCTTTTTGATGTATGCCTGCTTTTCAACAAGCTCGGGATATGCATTTTTGTTTTCTTCAATAACTGTGTCACAAACCTTATAAAGGAAGGGCTCGTCCACGCCGAGAAGCTTGCCGTGTCTTGCGGCATGGCGGAGAAGTCGTCTGAGCACATAGCCTCTGCCCTCGTTGCTTATCTGAACACCGTCGCCAATCATAAAGGTTGTGGAACGGATGTGGTCTGTGATAACACGAAGTGAAACATCGTTCTTTTCGTTGTCACCGTATTTTGCACCGGTGATTTCGCTGATTTTCATCATAATGTTGCGTACAGTGTCAACCTCAAAGAGATTGTTCACACCCTGCATAATGCAGGCAATACGCTCAAGTCCCATACCTGTATCAATGTTGGGGTGAGCAAGACGGTTGTAGTTTCCTGCGTCGTCTTTGTCAAACTGTGTGAAAACCAGGTTCCAGAATTCAACAAATCTGTCACACTCACAGCCAATCTTACAGTCGGGTGAGCCACATCCGTGTTCTTCGCCGCGGTCGAAATAAATTTCAGAGCAGGGACCGCATGGCCCTGTTCCAATTTCCCAGAAGTTGTCTTCCTTGCCCATTCTCACAATGCGGTCGGGATTAACGCCTACCTCGTTCACCCAGATGTCTTTTGCTTCGTCGTCGTCTTCATAAATTGTAACCCAGAGCTTGTCCTCGGGAAGCTCGAGAACCTTTGTAATAAATTCCCATGCCCAGGCAGTTGCTTCGTGCTTGAAGTAGTCACCGAAGGAAAAGTTTCCGAGCATTTCAAAATATGTTCCGTGACGGGCAGTCTTACCAACTCTTTCAATGTCCGGAGTACGGATACATTTCTGGCAGGTTGTAACTCTTTTGCGGGGTGGCTCAAGCTCACCTTTAAAGTAGGGCTTGAGAGGAGCCATACCTGCATTTATCAAAAGAAGACTCTTGTCATTTTCAGGAACAAGCGAGAAGCTGGGAAGTCTCAGGTGTCCCTTGCTTTCGAAAAATGAAAGATATTTTTCTCTTATTTCATTTAATCCTAATTTTTTCATGTGGGTTTCTCTCCTTGAAAATAGTTCCGAAACCAAAAAGCATACTTATGGTCTGAACTATAGTTATATACATTATATAATACACTAAATCGGAGATGTGTGTCAATAATAATGAAAAAAAATCTCCGATTAGCAAAAATATTTTTGTTAATAGGCTCTCCAGTTATTGGATTTGTCAACAACTATACAGCTTTTATAATCAAAGCGGTCTTTAATTTTTTTAAAATTCTCCTCACCCATAACAAATACCGCCGTAGAAAGCATATCTGCTTCAAAGGACGAGGTGCCCGTTATGCTCACACTTATAAGTCCCGTGTCTGCAGGGTAGCCTGTTTTGGGGTTTAAAATGTGGTGATAAATCCTTCCGTCCTTTTCAAAATACCGTTCATATGAACCCGAAGTTACACAGGTTTCGTCCGACAGCTCCACAACCTTGAAATATTCCCCCCGTTCACCTGATGGGTCCTGAAGACCGATTTTCCACGGAGTGTTTTTTTCTGATTTTCCAAGGGCATACACATTTCCGCCCAAGTCAAGAATGGCATTGTTTATGCCAAAAGATTTTACAACCTCTGCCGCCCTGTCTGCGGCATAGCCTTTTGCTGCACCGCCGGGGTCGATACGGATTCCTTCCTTTTTAAAAAACACTGTGTTGTTTTCGGCAACAACATTTTTGTAATCAACGCTTTTTAATGCGTCTGATATCATATCTTCCGGGGGAACAACGGGATTTTCAGATTTAATGTTCCAAAGCTCCGTCAGAGGCTTTACGGTAATGTCAAAAGCTCCGTCGGTTATCTCTGAAAACTCCAGAGCTTTTTTTATAACATAAAAGGTTTCCTCCGACACCTCCACAGGAGCAAGATGAGCATTTTTGTTTATCTTAAAAAGCTCCGAGGTTTCAATGTAGGGACTCAGCAAAAACTCAATCCGCCTGATTTCTGAAATGGCGGCTTTTGCAGCGTCAGATGCAGTCTTTGAATCTCCGTAGCAGCTGACGGTCACAATGGTATCAAGACACATTGCAGTCTCTGTGACCTTTGAGCTTTTTGAACAGGAAGCAAGGGGGAGAGTCAGAAGCAGGGCAAGAATCACAGTCAGACACTTTTTCATTTTCTTATTAACTCCTCCGCAAGGGTGCCTGCCCCGGTAAGCCCGGCTGTATTTGCAAGCATTGCCTGATGAATGGTTACTCCTCTTGCCTGAGGATACACAAGGGAAAACAGTCTCTCGTTGATTTTTTCAACAACATAGCTTTGAGCAAGGATTCCTCCGCCAAGGATGATGTCGGTGGGATTGAAAATGTGAATGAGGGTGACAAGACCGTACACAATTTCATCTATCCATTGGTCAACAATCATTCTGATATCAGAATTGTCTATAGCTTCAAAAATCCTTCTTCCGTTTATAAGGTCGGGATTCAAAGCCTTAGCCTTTTCAACAAGAGCCGTCGTTGAAGCATATTTTTCATAGCAACCGCTAAGCTCTGCTTTGCCGCCGAGCTCCTCGGGATGAACAACAATTCCCCCAAAGCTTGCCCCCGCATAGGTGCTACCGTGATAGATTTTGCGGTTTAACACTATTGCACCGCCAACACCTGTGCCGTAGGTAAGGCAAAGGAAGGAATCAAGGCCTTTCCCTGCACCGTGGATAAGCTCGCCATAGGCGGCGGCATTCACATCGTTTTCAACGGCAACAGGCACGCCAAACTCCTTTTCAAGAATATCTCTTATTCTTGTGCCTGTGTAGCCGGGAATGTTTTCGTTTGCATAGCAAATGCTTCCGTTTTCGGTGTCCACCTGCCCTGCCGTGCTTATTCCGATTGCATCAAAATTGTCATAGGTTTTAAGTATTTCAATGACGGTTTCCATAAGCTTTGCTCCGCCAAGCTTTGCATTTGTGTCGCGTTCTTTCAGCTCTGTTGCCTCAGAGCCTGTCCATATGCCCGATTTTATGGAAGTTCCGCCTATGTCCAAAGCAGCAATACGCATTGATTTATCCCCTTTTAGCTTCAATTTCTTTCATGAATCTTTGTGCAATTTCAAGAGGTCTTGTAATTGCACCTCCAACAACAATTGCCCACACGCCGGTGTCCAGTGCTTCAACAGCCTGAGCAGGTGTGTGAATTTTGCCCTCACCGATAACGGGAACAGGGCAATCCCTTGCAAGCTTTTTCATAAGCTCATAGTCGGGGCCGTCAACCTTTGGAGAATAAGAAGTGTAGCCGCTCATTGTTGTTCCCACAATGTCAACACCAAGCCCTGCGGCATTCATACCCTCTTCGTAGGTGGAGATGTCTGCCATAAGTGGAATATCAGGATATTTTTCGCGAACCTCTTTAACAAATTCATCAACGGTTTTGCCGTCTCCTCTTTTTCTCTGAGTGCAGTCAAGGGCAATTACATCACTTTTTGCCTCAACAAGCTCGTCAACCTCTTTCATTGTCGGGGTGATGTAGCCTTCAAAGCCTTCATACTGAATTTTCACAAGTCCGATAACAGGAAGCCCGGTTTCTTCTTTAATTGCAACAACATCTCTCACGCTGCTTGTGCGTATTGCAGGGGTGCCTGCCATTTTTGCCGCCCTTGCCATAAGATACATTATTGATTTTTCTTCAACATACAAGGGTTCCCCTTCAACTGCCTGACATGAAATTATCATTTTGCCTTTTATACTATCTAGTATTTCTTGCTTAGTCATAATCCTTCTCCTTTAAAAATGTAACCTTGGTTGTTTTTAATTAAGTTATATTATAACAGATATCCGTGTATTTTGCAAACAAATGTTTGATGTTCAGATTCCTTTTTCTACATATTATATTATAGCTGTTTTTGCTGCAAAAGCCAAATTTTCGGTCAAATTGTCTTGTTATTGACTTTTTGCATTAAAAAAGCAAAAAAATTTGTGCAACATTTTACTGTTTTGGAACAAAAAAATGTTCCACATGGAACATTTTTGTGGTATAATTGGTATAAAACAGAAACATAACTAAAATACTATGCAGATACATCTGGGAAAGGAGAAAAATGTATGGGCAAATGTATTTCCGTTGCAAATCAGAAAGGCGGAGTGGGCAAAACCACAACCTCAGTTAATCTTGCATCATGTCTCGGTGCATCAAAGAAAAAGGTTCTGCTTGTTGACCTTGACCCTCAGGGCAATGCCACAAGCGGTGTCGGCATAGACAAGGAAGAGGTTGCAGCCGGTGTATATGATGTGCTTATCAACGAGGTGCCCATCGAAGATGCAACAGTGAAGACAGAATATGAAAATCTGTGGCTTTGTCCCTCGGGCATAGACCTTGCCGGGGCAGAGGTTGAGATGGTAGATGCCGAAAGACGCGAATATCTTTTGAAAAATGCTCTCGACAAAGTGAAAGACAGCTACGATTTCATAATAATAGATTGTCCGCCATCGCTGGGGCTTCTCACACTCAATGCTTTTGTGGCGTCAGACAGTGTTATGATGCCTATTCAGTGTGAATATTATGCTCTCGAGGGCTTGAGTCAGCTCACAGCCACAATAAGGACTGTCAAAAAGCAGCTTAACCCTGACATTGAAATAGAAGGTGTTCTTCTGACAATGTATGATGTCCGCACAAATCTTTCAATGCTTGTGGCAGAAGAGGTTAAAAAGTACTACAAGGACAAGCTCTACAAAACGGTTATTCCCCGTAATGTGCGTCTGAGCGAGGCTCCAAGCTACGGACAACCCATAAACTATTATGATAAGTCTTCGAAGGGAAGCCAGTGCTATGTTAAGCTTGCCAAGGAAGTAATCAAACTTAACAAAAAGAGGTGAATATATTGGTAAAGAAAAAAGGTCTCGGAAAGGGACTTGGTGCCCTTTTGTCCGATGAAAATTCGTCAATTGATTCCGATTCCATAACTGAAATCAAAATTGTTGACATTGAACCAAACTCGGGACAACCCCGAAAAACCTTTGATGAAAGCGAGCTTTCAGAGCTTTCTGCGTCAATAAAGGAGCATGGTGTAATCACTCCGATTCTTGTTCGCGAATCTGACAATGGCTACTACCGCATCATTGCCGGTGAGCGAAGATGGCGTGCCTCAAAGCTTGCAGGAATGAAAACCATACCTGCAATCATTAAAAAAATCGACGATGAAGAACGGCTCTATGAGCTGGCACTCATAGAAAACCTCCAGAGGCAGGACCTCAACCCCATTGAAGAGGCTCTTGGTTTCAGAAAGCTTATGACCGAATATGGTCTCACTCAGGAAGAAGTGAGCGAAAAGCTCAGCAAAAGCAGAAGCTCTGTTGCAAACTCACTCAGACTTTTGAATCTTCCCGAAGAAGTCCTTTCGCTCATTGAAAAAGGCGACCTTTCTGTGGGTCATGGAAAGGTTCTTCTTTCTGTTTCCGATCCAAAAACGCAGACAGACCTTGCAAAAAAGGTTGTGGCAGAGTCGGTGAGCGTTCGCGAGCTGGAAGCTCTGATTAAAAATTCCCACAAAAAGCCTAAAGCAAAAAAAGAGCCCGACCTCAATCTCAGGCTTGCTTTTGAAACCATCGAAAAAAATGTAAGCTCCATTCTGGGAACCAAGGTAAAAATTTCCGACAAAAACAATAAAGGTAAAATTCAGATTGAATACTACTCAGCAAAAGATCTTGAAAGAATTGTAAAAATTATCGAAAAGTGCCAAAAAAACGACCTTTAAAATTGAGCCGTATCAAACAATTTGAAAGATGGCAATATGATTTTACATTGAAACATTAAATCTTGTTAAAATTCAATTTTGACGGTTTTGAATGTTCCATGTGGAACAAAAACGGAAGGAGATGAAAAAAATGAAGCAAAACACAAAATTTTTGTGGATGTATGTTGCAATTTTGTTTTCCTTTGCTCTAATACTGATAATTTTTGCGGGACTCAGCCGAAATACAGAAAATGAACAAAAAGAAGGAATGAAAGAAGATATTGCAACCCTGTCGGCAAAAAACACCGAGCTTGCAAATCAGCTTTCACAGGTGCAAAAAGAGCTTGGTGTTGTGAGCGAAGAAAAAAATGCTCTTGCCGAAAACAACAATCTTTACAATACAAACGAGCTTTTGCTTGTTCAGGCAATCAGCGAGTATGACGGCAAAAAAATTGATGAGTGTGCATTGACGCTTTCGAAAATAGATTCTTCAACTCTCACTCAGACACAGACCTATGTATATACAATGATCAAAAATGAAATTGAAAAATAACAACGAAAGGACCTGAAAAAATGTTAGATATAAAACTTATCAGAACTGAAACAGAAAAAGTAAAGAAAGCCCTTGCAAGAAGAAAAGAAGTTGTCGATATTGACGGCCTTCTTGCTTTAGACACTCAGAAAAGAGAGCTTCTTTTCAATGTTGAACAGCTTAAAAACAAGCAAAATGATGTAAGCAAGCAGATTCCGGCTCTTAAAAAGGAAGGAAAAGATGTTGCCCCGATTTTTGAAGAAATGAAAAAGCTTTCCGATGAAATCAAAGCTCTTGACGAACAGGTGAGAGACCTCGACGAAAAAATTACCACAATAATGTACACAATCCCCAACATTCCCAACGACGAAGTGCCCGACGGCGATACCGATGAGGATAATGTTGAAATCAGAAAATTCTCCGAGCCCACAAAATTCGACTTTGAACCCAAAGCCCATTGGGATGTTGGTGCAGACCTCGATATCCTTGACGCTCCCACAGCCGGCAAGGTTACCGGAACAAGATTTACCTTCTACAAAGGCCTCGGCGCACGCCTCGAAAGAGCAGTTATAAACTTCTACCTCGACACCCACACCACAGAGAGCGGCTACACTGAAATCTTCCCGCCCTACATGGTTCACAGAAGAAGTATGGTTGGCACAGGTCAGCTCCCCAAGTTTGAAGAGGATGCTTTCAAGGTGACAAACACCGACTATTTCCTCATTCCCACAGCAGAGGTTCCCGTTACCAATATGTACAGAGACGACATTCTCGATGGTTCAAAGCTTCCCATCAAGCATGTGGCTTATTCTGCGTGCTTCAGAGCAGAAGCAGGTTCTGCCGGCAAGGACACAAGAGGTCTTATCCGTCAGCATCAGTTCAACAAGGTTGAGCTTGTTAAATTTGCAAAGCCCGAAGAATCCTATGAAGAGCTCGAAAAGCTCACAAGAGATGCAGAAAAGGTTCTTCAGCTTCTTGGTCTCCCCTACAGAGTTGTCAAAATTTGTGTTGGCGACCTTGGTTTTACTGCAGCTAAAAAATATGACATTGAAGTGTGGATGCCCAGCTACAACCGCTATGTTGAAATTTCTTCCTGCTCCAACTTTGAAGATTTTCAGGCAAGAAGAGCAAACATCAAATTCAAAAATTCACCCAAGGACAAGGCTCAGTTTGTTCACACTCTCAACGGCAGCGGTGTTGCCATCGGCAGAACAGTTGCGGCAATCCTCGAAAACTATCAGAACGAAGACGGCAGTGTAACAGTTCCCGAAGTTCTTGTTCCCTATATGGGCGGAAAAACCGTTATCACAAAATAATTTAATCAATTGTTAAAATTCAGGCCTGAAAAATTTTTCAGACCTGTTTTAAGTATGAGGGGCATATCAATGCTCTGTGTTGAAAGTCCACCGAGGCGTAGTTACCAACGAACTCTAA
>JAZNUS010000016.1:0-4778 GCA_045592485.1 Clostridia bacterium
CCCTCAGCTACTAAAGGTGCATAAGTTCTGTCTGCCAATCGTGCATTCGCACTCTTGGGACATCACTTAATCCGTCAAGCAAGCTTGACACCTTCTCCACCAGGGAGAAGGCTCACACACTAGCGCAAAACAGAGCGATAAACCCAAATTTAAAAACACCAATATTAAAGAAACGAGGAATATTCAATGATTACAAATACACCTTTAAAATTTGAAAAAGTTACAAGTCCTTCAATGGACAAAACCGAAAGTCTCCCTCTTTTGCACGGGGAAATTGCAAATGTGAAACCCTATCATCACATAATTGCTCCCGGCGATAAAATCACCCTCGGGGGCGATGAAAGAATCTATCACATTCTTTTCCTTATTGAAGGTGCGGCATCGGTTTCCACTGCAAGCGGTACATACTTTATTGATGAAAAGGGAATGTTTGTTGACGAAGCAGGTCTTGATGTTGAAATCTGTTCCGGTCCCGGTGCAAGATTTTTTGAAATTGAAAAATATATGACCGATACAGACCTTGAAACAAAGAAAAAATATACATCAACCTTCCCTATACTTCAGATTTATTCACAGTGTCAGCAGTACACCGACTTCAGCAAAACTCCCAAAACCATCAACCGCATTGTTCTGGAGCAGGAAAATATTCCCCGTTTTGCAATGGGAAGTGTAGAATCGGTAGGTGAGGACCATGTTACTCCAAATGCTCACCCCGAAATTGATCAGTTCTTTTTCACCTTCCCCGAAAATGACACTGAGCTTATCACCAATGATGAAACAATGAATCTTACAGGTGACACCCTTCTTCACATTCCCCTTGGTGCAGACCACGGAACAAATCTTGCAGAAGGAAAGAAAATGCACTATCTCTGGATTGATTGTCTTGTTGATGAAAAGTATGCTGAAATTCTCAAAGAAGACCATGTAAAGATTGATGAAATGAAAAGCTTCTGATTTTGCTGTCGGATAATTCTTCGACGGTTAAGCAGTTGCGTCAGTATCCGAACCCGTTTTGGGTGCGTGTTTTTACGCCAATGCATCGTTAAAATACTCGCAAATGCGTCAGCATTAGCTGCGTTTTTGCCTCGCATTGACGCAAAAACACAGCACCGAAAATTTATCAAACCTAAAACAAAGAAAAATTGTGACTTTTCAAGGCGGAAGGTCGAAGGAATACTGGCGTATTTCGAGACCGACAACGAAGAAAAGGTGCTGTTTTTCTTTGTTTTAGGCGGGTTCGGATACTAACGCAACTGCTTATGGTCGTGGTTTCCGAGAACAACTGCCTGTGGCAGGCTTAAAAATTCGTCATGGTTAAGATAAATATCGTACTGAGCCTCAATAAGCTCTCCTGTTCCTGCAGATTCAATCTGGTCACCGGCACTCACAAAAAACTCAATTCCGTCAAATTCGGGAGCTGTGGTTATCTGATTGAGTGTTCTGCCCCAGTCAAGTGCTTCCTGAGCATAGTCTCCGTTGTCATTTCCGCCCACCTGAGGATCGCCGCCAAAGGCAAAGCTGAAGGAGGTGTCATCTTTTCCGGTGGAAAAATATACTTTTTGATGTTTGTTTTTACCGTTTGAAAGCTGATAGCAATACTCAGTATCGGGTTCAAGACCTTTAATTACAGCTTTGTTCTGATAATAATATTCTTTTTTGGAGTACACAGAGCTGTCGTGTTCTCTTGTGGCATTCACAACCATTGCTCCGTCCGAAAATTCACCGTCTACCATGGTGTCAACCTTTTCATAGGTTATTTTTCCATCATCTGAAGAAAGCGAAAACCATGTGAAGTTACGCTCAGACAAATCCGAACCAAGAAGCATTGAAACATTGGTAAACTGCGGCGCATCATTCACTTCGATTATGGTCGATTTAGCCTCCGATGCTCCATCGGCATTGCAAACCACAACAACATCTTGTTTATCGGTGTTCCAAAGTGATTTATCATATTTAAATTCTGTTATCCGGGTATTACTCTGATCGATGGCAATAACCGTATGCTTTAAAGAATCATATTGTGGGATATTGTTACCCGATGCAGTGAAAGGCACCGTGTAGGCAAAAAGAGTGTAGTTACCCCTTGCATTTTCGGGAAGCATATCAGAAGTTACATCAATGGAAGCCACCTCAAAACCGGAAGTGGAATTATCCCTGGAAATGCTGTCACCTATTTCCTTGCCGGAAGCATAGGGCTTTGCCGAGGAAAGAGTATCCCAATAAAGAACCTTTACGGACTTTGCTTTCTGAAAGGCAGAAAGACTTCCCATAATGTCAAAATTTGCTGATGCTTCATTTCCGTTAATTGCAGCACTTCCTTCAGCAAAGGCGGTGAGAACACCGTTTTCATCGTGGGCAACAAGCATTGGAAGAACATTGCCGGAAATGGGGTCTCCTGCATCGAGTTTTGTTTCTATTGCCTTGGTTTTTTCATATGTCAAGCTAAAGTCATCAATTTGAAAGGCAACATTTGACCATGGAGTTGTGCCTGTTGCGGCGTCGGCGGCATAACCGTTTCCGGCTTTGTTGTAGGTTGTTATGCAAACATTGTTTTTCTGGCTTGTCCAGCCTGTTGTAACATTGCATGAAAGTGAGGTTGTTTCACCGGTGGAGCGCAGTGTTTTTGTGCAGACGGCTGTTGCTGCAGAATTTGGAGTACCATTGCCCTTTGTGACATATTTCACAGTGTACCACTTATCTTTTTCGAACTGCGAAAGGTCTATTCGCAGGCAGGTGTACTGCTCGTCTGAACGGGTCTGAACCCACAAAGCATCACCGGAATTGCACACTCCGGTTTTTTTGAAGTTGAAACTCACGGTGTAGGGTACTTTACCCGAAGGATATGCAAAGGTTGTTGTCCGGATTGTTCCGCCATACTGAGCAACGGTTTTTGCGCCCTTGAGATTATATTCAAGGACCTTATTGCCGGGATTGTCGGAATCTTCGATAATCGAGAAAAGTCCCGTGTTGTATCCGTTTTTGGTAAATGCATCGGTGGATTCGTCGAAATTTTCGAAAAACGACTCCTGAACAAGGGGAGTTTCGATATTTTCGGGAACAGTTACCGATATTGACGGAACCTCCGTCTCGGTAGCCTCTGCCATTATGGGAACGACAGATGTACAAACAAACAAAACGGTAACCATCAAACTAATCAATCTTTTCACAACATCATCTCCTGATAGTTTCTATAAGATGATTTTATCACATAACACTATCAAAGTAAACTGAAAACAAATGACCTTTCTTACAAATTGCTGTCTGTTTTTCTCAGCATCAAATCAGGAATAAGTTGTCTTTATCTGAACAAAATATATACAAAAAACATATGGCAGTTATAAATAAATAATATGAGTAAAGCCCTTGTTACAAGCTTTAATTTGTGTTATCCTTTTTGTATCAGATACTCTTGGAGGTAATCATATGCCCGGCGAGCTTCACAATCAAATGAAAACTCAGGATACATTTTCAATGACATCATACGGAGAAAGCAATCCGTCTGCTTTGGTGCAAATAAAAAACTACGGAATTGTGGTAATTATGGCTCTTATAATGGCACTCAATTATGAAATATTTATCTTGTCCAACTCTTTTGCACCGGCAGGAATAAACGGAATTGCAACGATGATTCAGTACAAAATGGGGTTCAGCATAGGATATATGAATCTTCTGATTAATATTCCTCTTTGTGTATTGGCTTTTGTTCTTCTTAGTAAGGATTATTCTTTTAAAACACTGCTCTTTTGCCTGTGCTTTTCAGGCTTTCTTTTGATATTTAAATATGCAATTCCGTTATCGGATTATGCATTTTCTCCTGAAAACAGTGCCAATGCAACTCTTGCAGCCATTGCTGCCGGAGTGGTAAACGGTTTTATATACGGAAATCTTATGAAAATCAATGCATCGTCAGGGGGCACAGATATTGTTTCAGCCTGTGTCAGATGTGCAAAGCCCCATCTCAGCCTTGCATGGATAATATTTACACTCAACTGTGTTGTTGCTCTGGTATCGTTTTTTGTGTATGATTACAAATATGAGCCTGTGATTTTATGTATTATCTACGCCTTTCTCACAGGAAAGGTGAGCGATTCAATTGTAAAGGGCGGACGGGAACAGATTAAATTTGAAATAATAACAGAATATGCAGAGGAAATATCAAAAGACATTATAGAGTCGATTCACCACACCGTAACAAGCATTCCTGCAAAAGGAATGTATTCGGGGCTTTCAAAAAATGTGCTTATGTGTATTGTGAACAAGCATCAGATATTCGATATGCAAAAAATTCTTAAGAAGTATCCGGGTACATTTGCCTATATAAGCGGAGTTAATGAAACCCTTGGAAACTTTAAAAAGATTCACTGATTAAAAAAGTATTTATAGTTTTAAATTGGGGTTTGTCGAGGAGATGGAATTGGGCTAAAGAGAGAGGCTTCCCCCTGGTATTGAAACCGCTGATTTTTAACGCTCCACTAACCAATCAAATTCGCACAAGTGCTCTAGCCTTAACAATCAACACTGAGAACGCCTAAAATGGTGAATTTTTGGTGTTTTTTGGCTTGTCGTCCTTGAAAGGCAGTAGCCTTCCTGCGTCCTCCGCACCAAAATATCCTCAAAAATTCATCCATTTGAGGTCCTACGGAGTTTTAAAATAATAAATTTTGTCTCAGTCAAGGCAAAAACGCAGGAAATATGGTAATATTTCCGAGTATTTTAACGATGAGTGAGGCGAAATTTATATTTTAAAACCATCCTCAGTGCTGGTTGTTAAGGCTATT
>JAZNUS010000017.1:0-12308 GCA_045592485.1 Clostridia bacterium
ATTCATCCATTTGAGGTCCTACGGAGTTTTAAAATAATAAATTTTGTCTCAATCAAGGCAAAAACGCAGGGAATATGTTAATATTTCCGAGTATTTTAACGATGGGTGAGGCGAAATTTATATTTTAAAACCGCCTTTAGTATTGGTTGCTAAGGCTACCCGAAGGAGGTATATAAACCCAATGTACAAAATTTTTAAAATCACTTCAAATTCAACAATCGATTTTGCAGCAGAAGAGCTCAAAAAGTATTTGAGAATGATGATGCCCCGTTGCGGCGAGGTGCCCATCAGCTATGATCCAAAGGCAGATTCATTTTTCCGTATAGGTCTTATGTCGGATTTCGGTCTCGACACTTCCGATGCTGCAGATATTGACCTTGACGATATTGTATATATTGATGCCGACGAAAAAGGCGGTATCATTGCCGGTTCAAACCCCGGTGCAACTCTTATTGCAGTGTACAGATATCTTCGTTTTTGCGGATGCCGCTGGCTCTTCCCCGGAATTGACGGCGAATGGATTCCCGTTATTGACGGTCTCCCTACGGTTAATTACAGAAAGCTTGCTGACCACAGATACCGCGGTCAGTGTAACGAAGGGGCAGAATATCAGCCCGATATGATTGAAACAATCGATTTTTCTCCCAAAATCGGTATGAACTCCTATATGATTGAGTTTGACAATCCTTATTATTACTACAATACATACTATCAGCATCTTCACAGCACATGCAGAAAGCCCGAGCCCGTAAGCCCCGAAACAATTCTTCAGTGGAAACGCCAGTGTGAGGTTGAAATGCAAAAAAGAGGTCTCCACTTCCACGATATGGGACATGGCTGGACTGCTGAACCCTTTGGTCTTGATTCCACTCTTGGCTGGGATCCTTCCGCAGAGCTTGTGGTAGATCCCGAAATCAAGGATATGCTTGCAATGCTTGACGGTGAAAGAAAGGTTCGTAAAAATGCACCTCTCGTTTCCAATGTTTGTATGTCCAATCCCAAAGCAAGAGACATAATGGCAAAATACATTGCAGACTATGCCGAAAAGCAGAACAATGTTGACTTTTTGCATATCTGGCTTGCCGATGAAAGTAACTGTCACTGCGAATGTGAAGAATGTAAGAAAAAGGACACCTCCGACTGGTACATCATGCTTCTTAACGACATAGATGCAGAATTTGACAGAAGAAACCTCAACACCCGTCTTGTGTTTATCGTATATCTCGACACATTCTGGGCACCAATTCAGGAAAAACTCAACAGAACAAAGAGATTTACAATGCTCTATGCTCCCATCACAAGAACATATAATGAAACCTATGCCAAAGATGCCGATATGTCGGCTCTCAAGCCCTACATCAGAAATAACATTCAGAAGCCACGCGGTATGTCGGAATGTCTTGCATATCTTTATGACTGGAAGAAAATGTGGAAGGGTGATTGCTTCTGCTATGAATATCACTTCCTCGGTCAGCAGTTTAGTGACTTCAGCCACAGCTATATGCCCCGTCTTGTATATGACGATATCCGTGCTCTCAAAAAACACGGTCTCAACGGTATAATTGAAGACGGTTCACAGAGAAGCTATTTCCCCACAGGTCTTCAGTTCTATGTGTACGGTGAAACTCTCTTTGATTCATCTGTTGAATATGACGATCTTGTTGAAGACTATTTCAGTCATGCATACGGTGAAAACTGGAAGCTTGTAAAGGACTATCTTGACAAAATCGCAGAGCTTACAGACAGAAAATTTGCTTCAGGTCAGATGTCTGTCGATCCCGAAAAGGGCAAGTTCTACTGTCCCGAATATGCAGCAAGAGCTGCACAGCTCAAAGAGCATGCAAGAAACTTCAAAGCAGTTGTTGAAGAAAACAGACACCAGATGCGCCGTGCTTCATGTGTTGCATGGCAGCTCATCGGAATCCATGCAGAATGGATTATGGGTATGGCAGACATTTTCAAAGCAAAGGCTATTGGCGATAACTTCGAGGCAATCAAGGCTATTGACCGCATAAAGAAAAAAATGTCTGAAATCGAAATTTACATTGAGCGCTACTATGATCACTATTTCTTTGGCAGAGGCATAGACAACTATGCTGAAGGCATGAGAGAGCAGTATGCAAATGCTATTAGAGAAGAAGACATTGTATAATGAAATAAAAGGATTCAGGAAATATTCATAAACAAAAAAGAGTATGCCATGAAAAAACCGACCTCCCAATTGTTAGATTTTTGGTCTAACTTTTGGGGGTCGGCTCATGGCATACTCTTTTTCTTTAAGAGTTTTTCAAAGTGGACATCATTTTCAACAAGCTCTCAGTCAGTTATATTTTTCTGATGTTCCGGTATCTGGAGGGCGGATATATTTCGTATTCCTTGAAAATATGGTTGAAATGTGCGGCAGATTTAAAACCGCACATTTTTGCTATTTCACCAATGGGTTTGTCCGATTCCACAAGCTCCAGCTTTGCCTTTTCAAGCCTCAGGTAATTGATGTATTCAACAACAGTCCGTCCGGTGGCTTTTTTAAAGCTTCGGCAAAGATAGAACTCACTTAGGAAAAATTTTGACGAAAGCTCCGTAAGGGTGATTTGGCGGGTGTAATTCCGGTTTATGTAATCGAGAATCATGGATATGCGGTCGCTGTTTTTTTCGCTTATTTTTGTGTCGGGGAGAACATTTTCACCTGAAACAAGAACATAGAGAAGCCTGTATATAAATGCCGTAGTCAAAAATTCAAAATCTGCACTGTCAGCTCCTTTTTCTCTGATAATTTTCTCAAACAGGGAAATGTCATTTGCTGTGCTGTTGTAGACATTGGGATTTGTCACGATTATGGCATCTTTTGAACCTATTTTTTCTGCAAGCTTAAGCTTGCTTATGGCATTTTCCAAAAGTGACGGAGGAAAGTTTATTACAAGCCGTGTATATTCGGGAGGTGCCTCGTTAAGAGTTTTATGCATTACTCCCGGTGCAATGAGAAGAATGTCTCCTTTTTTTATCTGATAAAAATTATTTTTCAAAAGAAGGCGTCTGTTTCCTTCAATCAGAAAGTAAAGCTCAAAGGTGTTGTGAGCATGACTTCGGCTCATGTTATTGTCTGTAAATTCTTCAAGAGAAAATTCAACTCCGGAGGATTTTATGTAGTGATTGATTTTTTTAAGCATATTTAACCCTTCTGTATATCATTTTATTATTAGCCTTTAGTATATTTCATTTATTATATCATACCAATGGACAAAATACAACAAAAATATTTCATTTAAAGCAATATATCTAATAAAAATTGTTTTATTATAGTTTGTGAAAAACGGAAGAAATGAAAGGAAGCGAAGAATATGGAATTAACAGAATCGGTCATTGCCCACATCAAAGCAAATTTTTCCACAGTCACACCAAAGGAATTATCCCGTATTTTTTTCGTATCTTCTGACCACCTTAACAGGATTTTCAAGAAAGAATTTTCCCTCAGCATAAATCAATATATTATACTCGAAAAAATCCGGAACTTTGAGAAAATTGCCACGATGGAGGGTTGCTTGAAAATTGCCAGCCGGCAGTGCGGCTTCGGAAACTATTCGAATTTCATAAGAACTTATAAAAAATACAGAGGATGCACACCGGGAGAGTATGTAAAGAGCAAAAAACAACAAAAATGATGCATCAAAAGCAATATATTCAATAAAATTTGTTATACTATAAAATCGGTTAAAAAGAATCCGGGAGAAAAGGAGAATGGAAATGGATTTTAAGGATATATCGCCGCTGGAGCTTGGAAAAATGCTCTGCGATTCGTTGATGCACACCTATGAGCCTCAAAAGCTGCCGCCTGAGGGAGTTTTGTTTTACTGGCAGGGTGTGTTTCTCAGCGGCATGGAGCGTATTTACAAAAAATGCGGTGACAGAAAATATTTTAATTACATTAAGGATTACATCGACAGTGTGCTCGGTCCAAACGGCGAGCTGTACGGCTTTTGCCATGAGCTTACAACCGAGGACACGCCCCCTCTTGCCAAGGCGGGGCTTACAATGCTCGACCACAAGCAGGCAACACTTATTCTCTATAATCTCTATGATGAAACAGGGGATGAAAGGTATATAAAGGCGGCAAAGCTTGCCGCAAAATCAATGTATTTCTGGCCGGTCAACAGCCACGGCGGATATTGGCATATGATGACTCAGCACAATCAGATGTGGCTTGACGGCGCCTATATGGCAGGTCCTATCTCTGTTATCTATGCAAAGCGCTTCGGGGAACCCGTTCTTCGTGAAAGAGCCATCAGGCAGATATTCATAATGGATGATTTTATGAAAGACGAAAAAACCGGACTCTATTACCACGGCTGGGACGAATCAAAGGAAGCAGAGTGGGCAAATCCCGAAACCGGACTTTCTGCTCACATCTGGGGCAGAGCCCTTGGGTGGTACACGGTTGCCATTCTTGACATTCTGGAGCACATCCCCAAAGACCATCCGGCAGTTGTGAGACTGGAGCAAATAGAAAGAGATTTGCTTTCCTCTCTCAAAAAATATCAGGATAAGAAAACCGGTATGTGGTATCAGGTGACAGACAAACCTGAAAAAGAAGACAACTGGGTTGAAAGCTCCTGTACAAATCTTTTTATATATTCATATGCGAAAGCAATAAGAACCGGAGTCATTTCAAAAGAGGAGTTTGGTGAGTGCCTGGAGAAAGCCTATAACGGAATAGTGGACAGACTTTTCCTTAGCGACGAAGGTTATCTTGTTGTCGATAATGTGTGTGTTGGAACTTGTATTGAATCGGGTACATATGAGCACTACATTAACCGCGACAGAACTAAAAATGATTTGCACGGAGCAGGGGCATTTATTTTAATGTGTTCCGAAATGCAAAACTACAGAGATTTTTGCAATGAATAAAAAGGAGGAATTCTGATGATAAAAATAAAGGACAGATTTGAAATATCAGATAATGAATATAACTATACCGTTGGCTATTACACAGCGAACAAGTGGATTGACAACTCTGCATTTGTTGCTGCCCGTTCCAAAAACCAATGGATAACATCTTCAAAGGCTGAGGTGGAGCTTGTTAAAATTTCCCTTGAAACCGGTGAAAAAACAGTTTTGTGCAATGATGCTACAGGATTTACAGCCTATGTGGTACACGAGAATTTTGTGTATTACACAAACGGCAAGCAGGTTAAGGAAATTAATACCGAGACGGGCGAAATATCTGTTATATATGAAGATGAGTTTTATCCTGATGATCAAAACATAAGAATCAGCATGCCGGAGATAACAAATGACGGCAAGTTTCTGAGCATTTTTTATAATGCTAAAGGCAAAGAAACTCTTTTTGCAGTTATTGATGTTGAAAAAAGGACAGCAAAAAAGCTTTGCGAAAAGGTTTTCTCCGAGCCATTCTCTGTTGCAAATCACGGTATGATTTGCCCGACGGATCCCCGCATCATATTTTTTGCCCATGAGGGCGACACTCGTTATGTGTCAAACAGGCTTTGGATATATGACGACAGAACAGGTCAGATGTATAACCTTGCAAAGCAGAATCTTGACATAAACGGCAACCTTGGTGATTGCTTCGGTCACGAATCCTGGGCTCCCCATGGTGAGGGAATGTATTTTGTGAAATATCCGGTTTCTCCCGTTCCGCCAAGAGGAATTTGTTATGTTGACCTTAAAACAAGAGAAACTAAGCTTTTGTATTCAGCTTTTCCCTACTGGCATGTGGGTGTATCACATGACAATCGCTTTCTTCTTGCCGACACGGTTATCGACTACACCGAAAGCGATGTTGTTGTCATAGACCAAAATGACAAAACCGAAACCCTTATTGACAATGTTAAGGTGGACACCCATCCCCGACATCCCCATCCTCAGATGTCGCCGGACAATAAAACTGTTTTATATACTGCAATTGATGAAAAGGGCATGACAGTTATAAAGGGTGTTAAACTGGAGCTTGAATAGCCCTTTTTGTAATTAATGAAAAACAGCCATGACAATCAATGCTGAAGTTGGTTGCTGTGGCTGTTTTCGCATGACAAAATTTTAATTCTTATTCCTGTTTTGTTCACGGTACATTCCCGGAGTATGACCGGTTTTTTCTTTAAAAACTCTGTAGAACTGTTTTTTTTCAGAATAACCCACAAGACCCGATATGCTCTCAACAGTGTGGTCGGTTGTTTCCAGAAGAGTGCATGCATATTCAACCCTTTTTTCGGTTATATAGTCCTTAAGCGACATATTGAAGGTGCTTTTGAAAATTCTGCCAAGGTAGGCAGTGTTGTAAAAGCACTTGTTGGCAAGGTCCGAAAGGGTGAGGTTTTTTGTGTAGTTTGAGTCGATATATTCCAAAAGCTCAGGAGTTATGGACGAGTATATTTTATTTGGTTCACTTTGCCTCAGAGCACGGATAATCCTTGAAAAAACAAGCTTCATATATCCGTCTAGGGCAAGCTCAAATCCGGCTTCCCGGTTTTGAACCTCCTCATACATTGCCACCGCAAGCTTGTCCATTTCCGATTTCTGACGGAGGGAAAAATGAGCAAAGGGTTTATTTTCTGTTGAATCATTAAAATATTCTCCCATAATGAAAAAGGAAAACACATCATAGATGGTTTCGGCATCGGCTAATTTTTCGCTCACATATTCGGGCTTTACGAAAAAATTGTAGTATTCAATGTCTTCGGTTATGCAGATTGAATGTGTCTGACCGTAATTGACAAAGACCATATCGCCCTGACAGGCATCGTAGGCTTTGGAATCAATGTAGTGAACGCTTTTTCCCGAAACAATGTACACAAGCTCAATAAATTCGTGCCTGTGTACTTCTGTTTTATGACCTTTGACAAAGGTCCCCTTTGCAATTGAAAAAGGAAGGCTTCCTGTCATACATTCCTCGCTTTTGTATATACGCATCGGCTATCACTCCATGGTGCTATTATAACTCTGATGCCTGAAATAGTCAAACATAATTGCAGATATTTTGTTTTATGTATAAAAATGCCACTTTCACAGCCGGGTTTGCCACTGTACAGGGAAATAGAAGTGTGATATGATGTCATATATAATACAAGGAGGTTTTTATGAATATGGATATAAAAACATACTGCGAAAAAATAAGAGGATGCTTCCTCGGAAAAAACATCGGTGGAACTCTTGGCGCCCCCTTTGAAGGAAAACGAGGGGTTCTCGATGTTGATTACTACACTCACGATTTGTCGCTTGGCGTTCTTCCCAACGACGACCTTGACCTTCAGCTTGTGTGGCTCATAGCCTCTGAACGCTACGGCAGGGCAGTGAATGCCGATATTCTTGCACAATACTGGCTCAACTTTATTGTTGCCGACTGGGCTGAATACGGAAACGGCAAAAGCAATCTCAGAGGCGGGCTTCCTGTGGGACAGTCCAACAGACATCAGAACTGGTTCAAGGATAGCTGCGGTTGCTTTATCCGAAGCGAAATCTGGGCATGCCTTGCTCCCGGAAGACCCGAAATTGCTGTTAAATATGCTTTTGAAGATGCAATTATCGACCATGCCGACGATGGACTTTACGGCGAAATCTTTATGGCAGCGGTAGAGAGTGCGGCATTTGTTGAAACCGATATCAGAAAGCTTATTGACATCGGACTTTCCTACATACCCGAAGACAGTGCAATGGCTGGGGCAATCCGCCTTGCCGTTAAATGCTATGATGACGGACTCACCTGGAAGGAAGCCAGAAAGAAAATTCTTATTGACTATAATTGCGGCTTTGGTCTTCACCTTGAAACCTATGCAACTCCAAAGGATGATGACATTCCTGAAGGCTCATGGGGCTTTGATGCTCCTGCAAATGTGGGTATAACCGTTATGTCTGCAATCTATGGTGAGGGAGATTTCTCAAAGGCTGTGTGCATTGCCACAGGCTGTATGGAGGATGCCGACTGCACAGCAGGCTCTGTGGGTGCAATCTACGGCATTATGTATGGTCCTGATTGCATTGATGAAAAATGGCTTGCTCCAATAGGCGACACCATTAAGACAATCTCCATTGACCAGACCAAGAAAAGTGAAACTATGAACCGCTTCCCTGCTACGGTTACCGACCTTACAAAGAGAATTATCCGCCTTATGCCAAGCTTTATGAATGAGCATTTTGACCCTGTAACAGGCACAATTGAAACAAGTGATGACCTCTTAGACGATAAAAAACGCAGTCCTCTTTACAACAGGTTAACCAACTGCGAAAGGCTTAAGCTCAGAGGCTCGGGCATAATCGTCTCTCACTGTCTGGCAGAAGTAATTCTTGTTCCCGAGGATGGCTACGGAATTGAAGAGGGTGTTGAAAAGACATTTACAATGCACATTAAAAATGCCCTTGTAAATCAGCAGTGGCTTACCATAAAGGTTGATTTTCCTGAGGAATGGCAATCAAAATGCAGAGAGGTTTCTTACGGCATGTACGAAAGTCTTCCAAACAGATATGAACAGCAGAAGATTAGGTTTGTTCCTCAGAATCTTACGAAGAACAGATATGATATTCCTGTAACGGTTTCATTTGTTGGCAGAAACACAGAGCTTCACACCAAAATTGTATTCTTTGCTGACTGAAATTCATAAAATGATAAACAGGCTTTGAATCTCACTTGGATTCATAGCCTGTTTTTTCACGGTTAGCCGAAAGGGAATAATTCGAACCCGCCTGAAAAGCAGTGTTTTCGGCGCCTTTGAGCTTGTCGTCCTCGAAAGGCGACAGCCTTACTTCGTCCTCCGCACTCAAATTCACTCAAAAACCCATGCTTTTCAGGTCAAAGAATTTTAAGATTATCAAAAAATGTTATTATCGAGCCAAAAGCGCAGTTAATCCTGACGGATTTGCGAGCATTTTGGTGATGATAAGAGCAATTTTTGTATCTTAAAATCGGAGTTCGGATTACTCTCTTTCGGCTAAAGGTGTTAAAATCAACAAGATATTACAATAAATAAGCACAATAGTACATTGACATTTAATATTATATAAACTATAATCAAGAAAAAATTGAAAGTGAGCTGAAAATAATGGGTGACAAAAGCAAAAAATATGCAGACATTCACGAGCAAATCGGAGGCTTTAAAATAAATTACAAAAGAGAACAGATGTATGATGTTGTTCCCGAGGAGCTTCCTGAAACATATCTTCCCCTTGACAATAGTGCAGATGCACCCCTTTTTGACTATATAAGTCCTGTGCTTTCAAAGGACGAGCTTGAAGAAGAGATATCAAAGCAGTGGAGCTACTACAAGCCCTTTTGTGCCGAGCTTTCGCCTGATATCAGACAAACAAGAACCCACAAGGAACTCAGGGAGTTTCAGTGGAAGATTGGCAATGATAAAGACAAGGCTCACTTTTCGGAAATCCTCAAAGGTGCAGGTGAGTGGGAAAATGTTACTGTTCCTCATTTTGGTGAGCCACTTGGGCTTGCAACAACCTATTACCGCACGGAATTTGAGCTTACAAAAGAAGAAATCCGCAAAGAATCACAGTGGATTTGCTTCAACGGTGCAGACTACAGAGCTCATGTGTTTATGAATGATTGCTACCTTGGTTCTCACGAAGGATTTTTTGCGCCCTTTGAATTTGATTTCACTCAGCAGGCAAAAGAGGGAAAAAATGTTCTTGTTGTGATTGTTGAAAACGATTTCATTCCCATGGGCTCTGCCGATGAATACAGGGGAACAAGATATACCGGCGACAAAATTTATGCCGAAACAGGGATGGGTTATGATGATCCCTTTGTGGGTTGGCATCACTGCCCTGCCGGAACGGGCATAAATCAGGAGGTTTATGTTGAGGGAAGAAGCCGGTTTTTTATTCACGACATTTTCGTCCGTCCCACATCCCCCGACAAGGCGGAGGTGTGGCTTGAGGTTGTTGGTACAAGGGTATGTCACGAGGAGCTTAAATTCAGCCTTAGTCTTTACGGTCAGAACTTTGAGGAAACAGTTTTTGAAAACCTCGAGCATCTTCCGGTCGATGAGCTTTCGGGGCAGACGCCTCAAACCAGACTGCAGTTTGAGCGCAGCATGAACTACCACATAATTCCCATAACAATTCCCGATGCGCGCATATGGGAAACAAACAAGCCCTGGCTTTATCAGATTCAGGTTACTCTTTCAGATGACGACTCAAATGTTTTAGACTGTCAAAAACGACAGTTTGGCATGCGCTTTTTCACCATGGAAGAAAAGGGCGAGGTTAAAGGTGTATTCTGCCTTAACGGAAAAAGAATTAAGCTTCGCGGTGCCAATACTCATGCATGGGATCAGAGAAAGGTTTTCCTTAAGGATTATGAGGGGCTTTTGAGGGGCTATATGCTTGCCAAGATTGGCAATGTAAACTATTTCCGAATTACTCAGCGTCCTGTTCAGAAGGAAATTTACGACCTTTGCGACAGACTGGGACTTCTTGTTCAGACAGATTTTCCTGCCTTTGGTGTCATGAGAAAAAACACCGTCACCGAGGCAATAAAGCAGGCACAGGAAATGGAGCATCTCATCAGAAGCCATCCGTCATGTGTCATGGTTACCTACATAAACGAACCCTGGTTTCCTGAGCTTGTTAAAGGACTTCGCTGGCTGAAGAGAGAAGAACTGGAAAGTTTTTTTGACTGTGCAACCCAAATGATTCACATTTTAAATCCCGACAGAGTTGTAAAGCCCGTTGACGGAGATTATGATCCTCCGGCAAAAACAGGACTTCCCGATTATCACTGCTACAATTGCTGGTACAATGGTCACGGTGTTGACATCGGAATGATGCACAAGGGCTACTGGATGCCCGTTAAAAAAGGATGGAATTTCGGTTGCGGCGAATACGGAATGGAAGGTCTTGAACCGGTTTCGCTGATGAAAAAATATTATCCAAAGGGCTGGATTCCCGAAAACGACAACGACACCTGGCACCTTGACAAAATGCCCGGAGATCCTCCTGTGCAGACAGGTCATTTGCATCATATGTTCTTTGATACACCAAGAACAATGGCAGAATGGGTTGAGGCGAGTCAGACTCATCAGGCAGAGGCAATGAATCTTATGACCCGTGCCTACAGACGCTACAAAAGAATGGTTTCTTATGCCTATTTCCACTTTGCTGATGCCTATCCCGACGGTTGGCTGAAGGCCATGATAGATTTTGAGGGTACACCCAAAAAGGCATTCTGGGAATTTCGGAGTGCAAGTGAACCCGTAATGGCTGACCTTCGCTATGACCGCTTTAAGGTTTTTTCGGGAGAGACAATCAATGTGGAAGCCAGAGTCTGCAACGACATCGACGAGGTTTTGAAGGATTATGAAGTCTGCTATCAGGCGTTTGCCGATAGCGAGCTTTTGTCGGCAGGCAAAACAAAGGTGGATATCAGGGCTTGTGATGTTCATTTCATAGGCTATATTCCTGTTAAAATACCATCTTACACCGAAAGAAAGGTTCTCACTGTTCAGCTTGGCGTTAAGGATTCTGACGGAAATACAGTAAATACCTATGAAATAAAAATTGATATATTTCCTGCTAAAGAAAAAACAAAGCTTAAGGATATCTGCTTTGTGGGAGGTTGCGATTCTCTTGAAAAAAGTATGCAGGAAGAATTTGATGTCAGACTTATTGCACTCGATGATGCTCACAAGGACTGCGTTCTGTTTGTAACGGACCTTGAAGAATATGAAAAAACAAAAGAGGAAATTGATGCTCTGGTCAAAAGCGGAGCTAAAATTATATTCCATGTTCTTCCCCTGGGTAAAAAGGAAATTCTGGGCAACAGTGTTCTGGTGAGCAAGTGCTCTGTTAAAAAGTTCAATTTTGTAAAGTTTAACCCCGATACCGAAATCACTGCGGATTTCAAAAAAGGGGATGTGAGATACTGGTACAATGAAGCTAAAGACTATATGACTCCCATAATTGGCGAAACCTTCGATGCAGACGGCTTTGACGACATTTTATTCTCTGCCGGAAGAAGCGGTGAAAAAACAAAGGATAACCCTCAGGGCGCATGGACAAAAACCCTTGTTCTCGGAAGAAAAACAGTCGAAAAAGGCAAGGTTTACATCTGTCAGGCATCATTTGAAAACAGAATTGCTTCAAATCCTGTGGCAAGGATTATTTTTGAAAGAATTATAAACGAATAGAAAGAATTATAAACGAATAGCAAATTGGGGTTTATCGCTCTGTTTTGCGTTAGTGTGTGAGCCTTCTCCCTGGTGGAGAAGGTGTCAAGCTTGCTTGACGGATGAGGGGATAGTGACACTCCAAGAAAAGAGCACTTGTGCGAATTTGATTGGTTAGTGGAG
>JAZNUS010000018.1:0-36945 GCA_045592485.1 Clostridia bacterium
CCGCCGTTTCTCTCAGCATATTTGGGAGCGATTTCGGCAAACACCTTTGTAACAACATCTTCCTTAGTGATATAAGCAAGAGCCTGTCTTCTGGTGTGCAATGTATTGGTTTTACCCAAGGTTATCATTTTTTCAGCCATACATCTGATTTCCTTTGCTTTGGGCAATGTGGTTTCGATCTTGCCGTTTTCAAGCAAAGCTGTAACCAGGTTTCTTAAGGTAGCATCTCTGTGATCGGATGCGCGGCCTAATTTTCTTGTACCGGGCATGCGTGTTTACCTCCTTTTACCAAAAATATAAGTTATCCAAAGCTTCTATGAGCTTTTATTCATCGTATTCCTTTGAGAACTGGAAGCCTAATGAGTTAAGCTTGCCAACAACCTCTTCAAGAGATTTTCTTCCGAGGTTTCTGACTCTCATCATTTCACCTTCTGACTTGGATACAAGGTCCTCAACAGTGTTGATACCTGCACGCTTAAGGCAGTTGAAAGAGCGTACTGAAAGGTCAAGTTCCTCGATAGTGAGCTCAAGAACTTTGTCCTTCTGATTAACTTCTTTTTCAACCATGATGTCAGTATCTCTGATCTCTTCTGTAAGGTCAATGAACAATTTCATGTGATCGTTCAAAATTTTTGCACTGAGACTGAGAGCCTCCTCGGGAGTTATTGTACCGTCTGCAAAAATTTCAAGAGTAAGCTTATCATAATCGGTAACCTGTCCTACACGGGTGTTAGTAACATAATAGTTTACTTTGTCGATAGGTGAGTAAATTGAATCAACGGGAATAGCACCTATAACGCTCTGCATATTCTCCTTGTTTTTCTCACTTGTCACATAACCTCTTCCCTTGGAAAGAGTTATTTCCATATAAAGGCGGGCATTGTCACTAAGGGTTGCAATGTGCAAATCGCCGTTTATAATTTCAACCTCATGGTCACATCTGATGTCTCTTGCAAAAACTTCACCTTCTCCAGAAGCTTCGATATAAACGGTCTTCGGAGTGTCGCAGTAGAGCTTTGCAACAATCTTTTTAACATTCAGAATGATTTCGGTTACATCTTCCTTTACACCCGGAATAGTTGAAAACTCGTGCAATACGCCATCGATTTTTACACATGTGGGGGCAGCACCGGGAAGAGATGACAAAAGCACTCTTCTGATGGAGTTACCAAGTGTAATACCATAGCCTCTCTCGAGAGGTTCAACCTCAAACTTGGCATATTTGCCATCGGGAGTTTTTTCTACACATTCAACACGGGGTTTTTCCATTTCGATCATAATATAACCCTCCATTTCAAAACTATTATTATCTCATTTATGAAGGTGTTTCTATTATTTAGAATACAACTCAACAATAAGATGCTCTTCTACTTCAAAGTCAATATCATCCCTCTGAGCCAAAGCGATAACTTTACCTGTTACAGTATTTTTATCCATATCGAGCCACTTGGGAACAACTCTTGAAGAGTTAGCTTCGATAATAGCTTTCATTCTGTCGGAGCCGAGTGTCTTTTCTTTGAGTGTAATTACATCGCCGACTTTAACGCGGTATGAAGGTATATCAAGTCTTTTGCCGTTTACGAGAACATGACCGTGGTTAACGAGCTGTCTTGATTCTCTTCTTGTGTTAGCAAGACCGAGTCTGAACACTACATTATCAAGTCTGGACTCCAAAAGCTGGAGAAGGTTTTCACCGGCAACGCCGGGCATTTTGCTTGCAATTTCATACAAATGTCTGAACTGCTTTTCAAGCATACCGTATATAAATTTAACTTTCTGTTTTTCAGTAAGCTGACGGCCGTATTCGCTCTGTTTCTTTCTCATGGGATTGGGGTTCTTTTTGGAAGTTTTGTCAATACCCATAACAGAAGGCGAAATTCCTAATGTTCTGCATCTTTTCAATACAGGCTGCATATTTCTTGCCATTCTTATTTCCTCCTAACTCTAAAAATTTTAATCACACTCTTCTTCTCTTAGGCGGTCTGCAACCGTTGTGAGCGATGGGTGTTACATCTTTGATCATAGTAACTTCGAGACCTGCGGACTGAAGTGCTCTGATAGCGGATTCTCTGCCGGATCCGGGACCTTTTACATAAACTTCAACGGTTTTGAGACCGTGTTCCATTGCAGCCTTAGCAGCAGTTTCAGCAGCCATCTGGGATGCAAAGGGAGTACTTTTTCTTGAGCCTCTGAAGCCCAAGCCACCGGAAGATGCCCAAGATAATGCATTACCCTGAGTATCGGTGATAGTAACTATTGTATTATTGAAAGTGGAACGAATATGAGCGCAGCCGCGTTCAATGTTCTTTTTCTCGCGTCTTTTACGACTTCTTTTTGCCTGAACAGCCATAATAAACTATCCCTCCTCGGATTATTTTTTCTTACCAGCGATGGATCTCTTGGGACCTTCTCTGGTTCTTGCATTTGTCTTTGTTCTCTGGCCTCTTACGGGGAGTCCTCTTCTGTGACGAAGACCTCTGTAGCAACCAATTTCCATGAGTCTCTTGATGTCGAGAGCAACCTGTCTTCTGAGGTCACCTTCAACAGTGTAGTCTCTGTCAATGATTTCTCTGATTTTCTTTTCTTCATCTTCTGTGAGGTCTTTTACTCTTGTATCAGGATTGATTCCTGCTTCTTTTAAAATCTTGTTAGAGCTTGCAACACCGATACCGTAAACATAGGTAAGGCCGTATTCAACTCTCTTTTCGTTCGGTAAGTCAACACCTGCTATTCTTGCCATTAGCTTTTTGCACCTCCTGTTTAATCACATTTGTTTTGTATTTTCATAACCATAAGGATTACAAAAGCCCAAGCTTTTGTACAGCCGCCCCTTATAAGCTATAAGCTGAACTTATCAACCCTGTTTCTGTTTGTGTTTGGGGTTTTCGCAGATAACCATAATGTTACCTTTTCTTTTAATAATTTTACATTTTTCACAAATAGGTTTAACTGATGGTCTTACCTTCATGATTATTACCTCCTAACTAAACTAAGCTTATTTCGCTCTCCATGTAATACGCCCTTTGCTCAGGTCATAGGGTGACATTTCAACCTTAACCTTGTCTCCGGGAAGTATTCTTATGAAATTAGTTCTAAGCTTTCCGGAAATATAAGCCTGGATTTTATGACCATTTTCAAATTCTACTATGAACATTGCATTGGGCAGAGCCTCAAGCACTGTTCCTTCTAATTCAAAAACATCTTCTTTTGCCAAGGATAAAACCTCCCTTATCAATATCTACTCAAAATTAACACGTCAAAAGTTCCGGTTCGCCGTCTGTAATGAGAACGGTGTTTTCATAGTGACAAGCAAGTGAACCGTCTTTTGTTTTAACGGTCCAGCCGTCCGACAAACACTTTGTCTCAAATCCGCCGGCATTCACCATGGGTTCGACCGCAATGGTCATTCCCTTACATAGTCTCACTCCGCGTCCGAACACTCCGTGATTGGGAATGTCGGGGCTTTCGTGAAGAGCCTTTCCTATTCCGTGACCGCAGTAGTTTCTCACAATGGAATAACCGTGAGACTCGATGTAGTCCTGAATAGTTGCCGAAATACTGAAAAGTCTTTCGTTGTGGCGGGCATATTTCATACCTTCAAAAAAGCTTTGCTTTGTAACATCAATAAGCCTTTGAGCTTCGTCTGAAATGTTGCCAACCGCAAATGTTCTTGCGGCATCTGAATGATATCCGTCAAGGCAAGCTCCGATGTCAAGACTGATTATATCGCCTTCGCAAAGCTTCGTGCCATCGGGGATACCGTGAATTACAGTATCGTTTATGGACGCACACACGCTTGCAGGAAATCCGTTGTAATTGAGAAACGACGGAATTGCGTTCTGACTTTTTATATAATCGTAAGCTATTTTATCGAGCTCTTTGGTTGTGATACCGGGTCTGATGTGCTTTTCCAATTCCTTTAAAGCTGCACCTACCACCTTGCCGGCAGCACGCATCTTTAAAATTTCTGAAGTTGATTTTATATTGATCATTGTATCCTCCGCAAAATGCTCAAGCCTCAAGAACCTTAAGGGATTCGGCATAGGTTGAATCAACATCGCCTTCCCCGGAAACCTCGGCAAGGTTTCCTTTGTTCTTATAATATTTTATAAGAGGTTCTGTCTGGCTGTGGTATACATCAAGACGGGATTTTATTGTTTCGGGATTGTCGTCTGCCCTTGTTACAAGCGGAGCACCGCATCTTTCACAATTTTCGCCTTTGGCTGATGGATTGTTTACGATGTGATAGGTTGAACCGCATGCGGAGCATTCTCTTCTGCCCGAAAGTCTTTCGATAATCAAATTATCATCCACTTCAATATCCAGCACCCTATCAATTTCTATTCCCATTGCATCAAGAGCTTCTGCCTGTGCGATGGTACGGGGGAAACCGTCGAGGATAAAACCGCTTTTGCAGTCATCCTCAGACAGTCTTTCTTTAATGATTCCGATTACAACATCATCGGGAACAAGCTCGCCTCTGTCAATAAATTCCTTGGCTGCTTTTCCTGTGGGTGTCTCGTTTTTGATGGCACCTCTGATGATTGCACCGGTGGATATTGTGGGTATACCGAATTTATCACTTAGTAACTGTGCCTGAGTGCCTTTTCCGGCACCCGGAGCACCAAGCATTATAAGTTTCATTTTTCATTCTCCCAATTAATCAAGAAAACCTTTGTAGTGACGCATAAGCATTTGTGATTCAATCTGTTTAACAGTTTCAAGTGCTACACCAACCATAATGAGAAGTGATGTACCGCCGAGAGAAATACCGCTGAGTGTGGGGTAAATCTTTCCTGCAACAAGAGGAATTACGGCAACCACTCCGAGGAAGAATGCACCTGCAAGAGTTGTTTTTGAAAGAATTCTGCTGATATAGTCGCTTGTGGGCTTTCCGGGTCTGATACCGGGAACAAATCCGCCGTTTTTCTTCATATTGTTAGCAACTTCAATGGGATTGAACTGAATTGCTGTGTAGAAATATGTGAAGAATAAAACAAGCAGGAAGTAAAGCACTATATAAACAGTTGAGGTGGGCTGGAAGAAGCTCCAGAACTTACCCCAGAATCCTGTTGTGGGTGTTCCTGTAAACTGCATAATTGTTGTGGGGAATGAGAGGATTGACATAGCAAAGATGATGGGAATAACACCTGCCATAGTAACCTTTAAAGGAATATGTGTGCTCTGTCCACCATACATTTTTCTGCCAACCATTCTTTTTGCATACTGAACGGGGATGCGTCTTTCTGCATCTGTAATGAATACTACAAACGCAATCATAGCTACTGCAAACACTGCAATAACTGCAACCATCCACCAGGGAACTGTCTGCATTTCAACAACATATCTGTAGAGTTTTTCTACAGTTGAAGGAATACCGGATACGATACCGGAAAAGATGATGATTGAGATACCGTTACCCACACCTTTTTGAGTAATCTGTTCACCGAGCCACATAAGGAATGCAGTACCTGCAGTAAATGTAACAACGATGGTGATATAGCTCATTACGCCGGGGTTAAGAACAGCATTCTTAATACCGAAATAGAGACCTGTTGCCTGAATAAAAGCAAGAATAACAGTCACTATTCTGGTCCACTTTGCAATTACTTTTCTGCCTTCTTCGCCCTGCTTTGAGAGTCTTTCAAGGGCAGGAATTGCAACTGTGAGAAGCTGAAGTATAATTGACGAGTTGATGTAGCGGGTGATACTCATTGCAAATATTGTTGCATTACTGAATGATCCGCCGGAAAATGTATCAAGCATACCAAACAGTGAGTTTGATTGATTAACGAGTTCAGCAAGAGCTGAAGGATTAAGACCTGGAACCGGAATGAAGGAACCGAGTCTGAATACGAAAATCATGAGCAAGGTGTAAAGCATCTTTTTTCTCAGGTCAGGAATTGACCATGCATTGCGTAATGTTTTAAACACCTTACATCACCTCAAACTTTCCACCTGCTGCAACAATCTTTTCTTTTGCAGATTCTGTGAATTTAGCCGCTTTAACGATAACCTTCTTTTCAACATTACCGTTACCGAGAACTTTGATACCGTCAAGAGTTTTCTTAACGATGCCTGCTTCTTTGAGAGCAGCTGCATCAACAACAGCACCATCTTCAAATTTATTCAAGTCGGAAACATTGATTTCAGCATATTTGAGAGCAAATACATTGTTGAAACCACGCTTCGGCAATCTTCTGTAGATAGGCATCTGACCGCCTTCAAAACCGATTCTTACGCCGCCACCGGATCTTGCATTCTGACCCTTGTGACCTCTGCCGGCAGTTTTGCCGTTACCGGAACCGTGGCCTCTGCCCTTTCTTTTTCTGTCCGCTGTAGAGCCTACACCGGGTTGGAGTTCAAATAATTTCATGCCTTAAGCACCTCCTTTGATTATATTTCCTCAACGCTTACGAGGTGGCTCACTTTTGTTATCATGCCCTTAATCTGAGCAGTAGCTTCGTGAGTTTTCTCGTCTCTGATTTTCTTTAAGCCAAGAGCTTTTACTGTAGCAATCTGATCCTGCTTGCAGCCGATTGTGCTCTTAACCAAAGTAACTTTTATTTTAGCCATCGATTTTTCCTCCTAAAATTTGTTATCGCGCAAAATTGCTATTAACCAAGCAATTCTTCAACAGTCTTACCTCTGAGTCTGGCAACATCTTCTGCCACCTTGAGAGATTTAAGACCTTCTATTGTTGCGTTAACAAGATTGCGAGGATTGTTTGAACGAAGTGACTTTGTTCTGATATCGCGAACGCCTGCAAGTTCGAGTACCGCTCTGGCACATCCGCCTGCGATAACACCGGTACCACGGCCGGCGGGTTTAAGGAGAACCTTGCCTGCACCGAACTCACCGATAACTTCGTGAGCTATTGTTGTTCCAACCATGGGAACATTGATCATGTTCTTTTTAGCATCGTCAATAGCTTTTCTTACAGCATCGGGGATTTCAGCAGCTTTACCTGTACCTGCACCAACATGACCGTTTCCGTCACCAACAACTACCAGTACGCTGAATCTGAAAGTTCTACCGCCCTTTACAACCTTTGCAACACGGTTAATGTTAACGATTCTTTCCTGTAACTCCAAAGAGTCTGCATCTATTCTTTCTATGAGAGCCATTGCTTTTCCTCCTTCTTCTTAGAATTCTAAGCCGCCTTCTCTGGCGCCTTCGGCAAGATTGAGCACTCTGCCGTGATATAAATAACCGCCTCTGTCAAAGACAACTGCTTTGATGCCTGCATCAAGAGCTCTTTTTGCAACGAGGATACCAACCTCTTTGGCAGCTTCGATGTTGCCGCCGTTTGCAACCTTGTCTTTGATTTCCTTATCTAAGCTGGAAGCGGAAACCAATGTCTTACCTGTTGTATCGTCAATAACCTGAGCATATATGTTGCTGAGGCTTCTGAATACATTAAGTCTGGGGCGCTCAGGAGTACCGGAAATATTTTTTCTTACTCTGTAATGCCTTTTAATTCTTGCAGCATTGCTATCTTTTTTATTAATCATTATGGTTTACTCCTTTCCGATTCTTATTTCTTAGAACCTGTTTTACCTTCCTTACGTCTGATAACCTCATCAGCATATTTAATACCTTTGCCCTTATAGGGTTCGGGAAGTCTCTTTTCTCTGATGACTGCAGCAATCTGTCCAACGATCTGATTGTCAATACCTTTTACGATAATTGTGTTCGGATCGGGAGCTTCGAGTGTATAGTCATCGGTGTCTTCAAATTCAACAGGATGTGAATAACCGAGAGTCAGAACGAGCTTTTTGCCCTGTTTCTGACAACGGTAACCAACACCGTTAATCTGAAGAGTTTTCTGGAAACCGTCTGTAACACCTGTTACCATGTTAGCAAGAAGTGTTCTGGTAAGACCGTGAAGTGCTTTGTGTTCTTTTGCTTCAGAAGGTCTTTCAACGATTGCCTGACCTCCTTCAACGCTGATTTTCATATCTGCGTGAAGAGTCTTTGTCAAAGTACCCTTGGGGCCTTTAACTGTAACTGTATTATCGTCTGCAATCTTTACATCCACACCAGCGGGGATGGCGATTGGCATTCTACCTATTCTTGACAATTTCTTTCACCTCCGCAATTACCATACAAATGCTAAAACTTCGCCGCCAACATTGAGCTTTCTTGCTTCTTTATCGGTCATGATACCTTTAGAAGTAGAAATGATTGCGATGCCAAGTCCTTTAAGCACCTTGGGTAAATTTTCGTTGCTTGCGTATACTCTCAAGCCCGGCTTAGATACTCTCTTAAGACCGGTGATAACCTTCTGTTTTCCGGGGCCATATTTAAGGTTGATTTTGATCATGCCCTGGATATTGTCCTCTATTACTTCGTATCCGTTGATGTAGCCTTCAGCATCAAGAATCTTTGCGATTTCGATCTTGATTTTGGAAGCAGGAACATTTACAGATTCGTGTTTTGAAGAATTTGCATTCCTGATACGGGTAAGCATATCAGCGATAGGATCGGTGATTTGCATTGTGCTACCTCCTTTTTTGATTCTTTGTATCGTTTATTACCAACTTGCCTTTTTAACACCGGGAATCTGACCTTTGTATGCCAATTCTCTGAAGCAGATACGGCAGATGCCGAACTTTCTGAGAACTGAATGAGGTCTTCCGCAGATATTACATCTGGTATATTCACGGGTTTTATATTTCTGGGGCTTTTGCTGCTTTAATACCATTGCTTTTTTAGCCATGTGATTATACCCTCCTATTATGCTTTATAGAACGGAGCACCCATAAGGGAAAGAAGCTCTCTTGCTTCTTCATCTGTGTTAGCTGTTGTAACAAAGATTATATCCATTCCTCTGAGTTTATCGATTTTATCATAATCTATTTCCGGGAATATAAGCTGTTCCTTAATACCCAGAGCATAGTTACCTCTGCCGTCAAAAGAGTTGGGGTTGATACCGCGGAAGTCTCTTACACGGGGGAGGGCTATATTAAAGAGTCTGTCTAAGAATTCGTACATTTTGTCTGCACGGAGTGTAACTTTGCAACCGAGGTTCATGCCTTCTCTGATTTTAAAGTTAGCAACAGATTTCTTAGCTTTTGTGATAACCGGTTTCTGACCGGTGATTATAGCCAGGTCGTTTGCTGCAGCTTCCAATGCTTTTGCATTTTCTTTAGCTTCGCCAACGCCGATATTGATTACAATTTTTTCAAGCTTAGGAATTTGCATCGGACTTTTGTAACCGAATTTTTCCATAAGAGCTTTTCTTACTTCTTCTTCATATTTCGCTCTCATTCTGGTCATGTGCGAAAATCCTCCTCTCTGTTATCAGTCTAATATTTCCAAACAGTGTTTACATACTCTTGCTTTTTTGCCGTCTGCAAGAAGCTTTGTTCCGATTCTTGTGGGCTTGCCGCATTTTGAGCAAACAACCATAACCTTGCAAGCATAAATGGGAGCTTCCTGTTTGATGATGCCGCCTGTTTCGCCTGCTCTTCTTGCTTTGGTGTGTTTGGTTACAAGGTTTACACCTTCAACGATAACTGTTCTTTTTGTTGCACCTACGGTGAGAACTTTACCTTTTTTGCCCTTGTCCTTACCGGAAAGAACAACTACATTATCGCCCTGTTTGATATGAATTTTATTTTTCATCTTCAGCTACCTCCTATTAAAGAACTTCCGGTGCCAATGATAAAATCTTCATATACTCGTGGTCTCTGAGTTCTCTTGCGATAGGTCCAAATATACGAGTACCTCTGGGGTTTTTATCATCTCTTATAATAACAGCTGCATTTTCGTCAAACTTAATGTAAGTTCCGTCCGCTCTTCTGAGTCCTTTTACACTTCTAACGATAACAGCTTTAACTACTTCACCTTTTTTAACAACACCGCCGGGTGTTGCTTTTTTAACGGAAGCAACTACAACATCGCCAACATTGGCATATTTTCTTCTGCTGCCGCCCAATACTCTGATGCACATAAGTTCTTTTGCACCGGTATTGTCAGCAACTTTTAATAAAGTCTGCTGTTGAATCACTTGACTCTCTCCTTCCTTATGTTAGATTACTGAGCTTTTTCAACAATTTCAACCAATCTCCATCTCTTGTCTTTGGAAAGGGGTCTGGTTTCCATAACCTTAACTCTGTCGCCCATCTTTGCAATATTTTCTTCATCATGAGCTTTAAGCTTGTAGGTTCTTTTTACGATTTTGTTGTAAAGTTTGTGCTTTACATTATATTCGATAGCAACAACGATGGTTTTGTCCATTTTGTCACTTACAACTTTACCTATACGGGTTTTTCTGTAATTACGCTCCACTTAAAATTCCTCCTCTCTTATTATTAAACAGTCTGTTTTAATTCTCTTTCGCGAAGGATTGTTTTAATTCTGGCAATCGTTCTTTTAACCTCTGTAATTACTCTCGGATTATCGAGCTGGTTTGTTGCATGCTGAAATCTGAGATTGAACAGTTCTGCTTTGAGGTCAGCTAATTTCTGATCCAATTCTTCGTTGGTCATATCAATGATTTCATTAATTTTCACTCGAATCACCCTCCTTGGCTACAAATTTACATTTGATGGGGAGCTTGTGCATAGCAAGACGCATAGCTTCTCTTGCAGTTTCTTCGGGAACTCCGCCGATTTCGAACATTACTCTGCCGGGCTTAACAACTGCAACCCAGTATTCAGGAGAACCTTTACCGGAACCCATTCGGGTTTCAGCAGGTTTTTCTGTTACAGGTTTGTCAGGGAATATTTTAATCCAAACCTGACCGCCTCTTTTTATATAACCAGTCATAGCTACACGGGCAGCTTCAATCTGGTTTGAGGTAATCCAAGCGGGCTCTAAAGCCTGGATGCCGAAATCACCGTAAGTAACCTTGTTGCCGCGTGTTGCTTTACCGGTCATACGACCTCTCATTACGCGTCTGTATTTAACTCTTTTAGGTAACAACATGATTATCTGCCTCCTCTACTCTTCTTTTCCTCGGTCTTTTTGGCAGCGTTTAAAACTTCACCTTTGTAAATCCAAACTTTAACACCGATTTTACCGTATGTTGTGTCTGCTTCATAAAAACCGTAATCAATGTCAGCTCTGAGTGTCTGAAGGGGAATAGTACCTTCGTGGTAGTGTTCAGCTCTTGCAATTTCTGCACCGCCGAGACGACCGCTACAGCAGGTCTTGATACCCTTTGCACCCATTTTCATTGCTCTCTGCATAACCTGCTTCATAGCGCGTCTGAAAGAAATACGACGCTCTAACTGTGCAGCAATGTTTTCAGCAACGAGCTGTGCATTAACCTCTGCATTTTTAACTTCTACAATGTCGATGATGACATTTTTACCAATAAGCTTTTCAACAGATGCCTTGATCTTATCTTTTTCTGCGCCGCCCTTACCAATGAGGATACCGGGTTTTGCTGTGTGAATGTGAATTCTTACTTTGTTGTCGTTTCTTTCTATTTCAATCTTGGCAATGCCTGCTGAGAAAAGTGATTTTTTGAGATATTCTCTTATCTTATAATCTTCTACAAGATTATCGCCGAAGTTTTTCTTGTCAGCGTACCATTTGGAATCCCAATCTTTAATTACGCCAACTCTTAATCCGTGTGGATGTACTTTCTGACCCAAGATTCTTTCCTCCTCTACAAATTATTCCTTTTCTTTCAATACAACCGTAATGTGGCTGGTTCTCTTTCTGATTCTGAAAGCTCTGCCCTGTGCTCTGGGTCTTACTCTCTTAAGAGTGGGGCCCTGGTTAGCAAAGATTTCTGCAACATAAAGTTTTTCTGCATCCATACCGAAGTTGTTCTCAGCATTTGCAATAGCAGATTTGAGAAGCTTTTCTACGATTTCAGCAGCAGCTTTGGGAGTGAACTTTAAGATTGCAAGTGCCTCAGCTACATTTTTATTTCTGATTAAATCTATAACAATTTTTACTTTTCTTGAAGATATACGAGCATAGCTAAGCTTTGCTCTTGCTTCTGTAACATTGTGTTCCATTCGTGAATCCTCCTCTCAATAGAACTTAGAATTAATTATCTTGCATTTGTGGTTTTAGCTCCTGCGTGGCCTTTGTAGGTTCTTGTGGGAGCAAATTCACCGAGCTTGTGACCAACCATATCTTCGCTCACATATACCGGAACATGCTTTCTTCCGTCATGTACTGCGATTGTGTGACCAACCATTTCGGGGAATATTGTCGATGATCTTGACCAAGTTTTAACAACTCTTTTTTCACCGGCATTGTTCATATCTATAATTCTTTTGATAAGTCTTTCTTCAACGAAAGGTCCTTTTTTAACTGATCTACCCAATTGATAAACCTCCTCTCAAAATTGGACATATAATAATGATATTATTATTTGCCGTTTCTTCTCTTAACAATATATTTGTCGGAATGTTTGTTTTTCTTTCTGGTTTTGTAACCGAGTGTCGGTTTACCCCAAGGAGTAACAGGACTGGGCATACCAACAGGTGACTTACCTTCACCACCACCGTGGGGGTGATCACAGGGGTTCATAACAACACCACGAACGGTAGGTCTCCAACCCATATGTCTTTTTCTGCCGGCTTTACCGATTGAAATGTTTTCATAATCGATGTTGCCAACCTGTCCGATTGTAGCTTTGCAGTCGATACGAACCATTCTAACTTCACCGGAGGGAAGTCTTACCTGAGCGAAATCTCCTTCTTTAGCCATGAGCTGTGCGGAGTTTCCTGCGCTTCTTACGAGCTGTGCGCCTCTTCCGGGGAAGAGCTCAATGTTGTGAATAAGTGTACCAACGGGGATTGCTTTGATGGGGAGTGCATTACCGGGTTTGATGTCGGCATCAGCACCGGATCTTACAACATCGCCAACCTTGAGACCGTGGGGAGCAATGATGTATGCTTTTTCACCGTCTTCATACTGAATGAGCGCAATGTTTGCTGTTCTGTTGGGATCGTATTCGATTGTGAGAACAGTTGCGTTCATGTTGTCTTTGAGTCTCTTGAAATCTATAACTCTGTATTTTCTTCTGTTTCCGCCGCCTCTGTGACGAACTGTGATTCTACCGTAAGAGTTTCTGCCGGAGTGTTTCTTTAAGGGTTCCAGCAAAGATTTTTCGGGAGCAACCTTTGAAATTTCTTCAAAAGTTGAAACAGTCATAAATCTGCGAGCGGGAGAAGTAGGATTATATTTTTTTATTGCCATTCCTTTTCACTCTCCTAACTATTATTATGCATTACGCCATGCCATCGAAGAATTCGATTGTTTTGCTGTCTGCGGTAAGCTTAACGATTGCTTTTTTCCAATCAGCTCTTTTACCGGAGTTAGCACCCATTCTTTTGATTTTACCAAGAACTCTTACTGTAGTAACCTTTTCAACTTTTACGCCGAAGATTTCTTCTACAGCATTCTTGATTTCGATTTTGTTAGCACCGATGGCTACCTTGAAGGTGTACTTTCTGTCTGCTAACTGATCCATACTTTTTTCTGAAACGATAGGTTTAATAATGATGTCATGATTTGTCATTATGCGTACACCTCCTCAATCTTGGAAACGGCGTCTTTTGTTACAACCATAACGTCGTGGCTGAGAATGTCATATACGTTGAGGCTGCCCATGAATGTTGTGGTAACACCGGCAATGTTCTTGGCAGACTTAACAACGTTGTCGTTTTTCTCGTTTGTAACGATGAGAGCCTTGGACTCAACCTTAAGGTTTTTGAGCATTTCTGCTATTTTCTTTGTCTTGATTTCTTCAAGAGCAATATTGTCAACTACGATGATTTCGTTGTCAGCACATTTAGCACTGAGTGCAGAAATCATAGCGAGTTTTTTGAGCTTCTTGTTTACAGAATATCTGTAATCTCTGGGCTTGGGACCGAGAGCGATACCGCCTTTAATCCACTGTGTAGCGCGGATTGAACCCTGTCTTGCACGGCCTGTACCCTTCTGTCTCCAGGGTTTGATACCGCCGCCGCGAACTTCCGAACGGGTTTTGGTACTCTGTGTGCCCTGTCTCTGATTTGCAAGGTAGTTCACGATAACCTGGTGAATTGCAACCTTGTTTACTTCCTGTGCGAAAACTGCATCAGCAAGATCGATCTTGCCAACTTCGCTTCCTTCCATATTGTATAAAGCTAATTTAGGCATTAGTTAGTCCTCCTTTCTTAGAATTCACTTATGCTTTAATTGTATCTTTGATTGTTACGATGCCGCCTTTGGGACCGGGAACAGCGCCCTTAACAAGAATAATATTCTTTTCAGCGTCAACCTTAACAACATCTAAGTTCTGAACTGTAACCTGTTCAACACCCATGTGTCCGGGGAGTCTCTTGTTCTTCATAACTCTGGACGGAGTGGAGCAGGCACCCATGGAACCAACACCTCTGTGGTAACCGGAACCATGTGTCATAGGACCTCTGTGGGTTCCCCATCTTTTTACTGTACCGGCAAAACCGTGACCTTTGCTGATGCCTGTTACATCAACCTTGTCACCTTCTGCGAAAACATCTGCTTTGATTTCGTCGCCCACATTGTAAGCGGAATCATCTTCAAGTCTGAATTCTCTGAGATGTTTTTTGCTTGCAACTCCGGCTTTTGCGAAGTGACCTTTGAGGGGTTTGGTAACATTTTTGTCGCTGCAGTCACCGAAACCTACCTGAATTGCACTGTAGCCATCGTTTTCAACTGTCTTTTTCTGAACAACTGCAACCGGTCCGGCTTCAATAACTGTAACGGGAATTACTGTGCCGTCTTCTGTAAAAAGCTGAGTCATTCCGAGTTTCTTACCTATAATTGCTTTTTGCATTTCTTTTTTCCTCCTATATTGGTTATTGGTTGAAGCTTAAGGTGCTCCAACATGACCTGCTGCCTTAGGATGAGGGGCAGCACCATGGCAGAATCAAATTCTTCTGCTCATCTTCATCAAACCTGCTTGATTTCGATATCTACACCTGCGGGGAGAGAAATCTTAAGCAAAGTATCGATGGTCTTGGGAGTAGGCTCCAAAATGTCGATAAGTCTTTTGTGAGTTCTCATTTCGAACTGTTCACGGCTGTCCTTGTACTTGTGAACGGCTCTTAAGATTGTCACAACTTCTTTCTTAGTCGGCAGAGGGATGGGACCTGCAACCTTTGCACCTGTTCTTTCAGCAGTCTCAACAATTTTTTTTGCGGACTGATCGATTAACTGGTGATCGTAAGCTTTGAGCTTGATTCTGATTTTCTGACTTTTAGCCATTGATAGTACCTCCTAACATTTTTTGATTTTCGGTGCCATATCGGCAGTCATAAAAACAGTTACACACACCCGTGTGTATCATACCCTTTCATATTAAAACCCGGCACAAGGATACCGGGGCATAATACGAGTAGGTATTCACTGTGACCTTGCCGCCCGGATTCTGGACCCGGACATTCTCCATGGAAATTGACTGCAGAAGCTGCAGTCGGTAACCTCCCACTTCATCGTCTGTCATGCCACACATAGGCTATTTTAGTACATTTGAGCACTTTTTTCAAGAGTAATTTTTACCTAAAAAACCGTCTTTAACCCCTTTTTGAAAATTTCGTTAGTTTTTAACAACAGATAAGAATTTTTGCAGGTTCAAAAATGGTAATTCTGACGATATTTTTGTAATTAAAACACCTCTGAAAGCCTCTTTAGCACTGCACTTTGCTAAAGTTTTTCGTTTATTTTAACCAAATTAACCGAAAACTTCGTAAAAAGTGTACAATTTGCACAACAAAACCCTGTAAAACAATCACAAAAAACATATGTTGTAGATGCAGAAAAATGCACCCACAACATATGGTAAATTTTTATTTATACATATCCCCTAATGACGGATTATCCGTCACCTTGCCGTTTCTGTCAAACCGCGAGCCATGACATGGACAATCCCAGGAATGCTCCTGTTTGTTGTATTTCAAAGCACAGCCCATGTGAGGACAGCGTGGTGCTTTGGGGGTAAGCAGACCTTTTACGGATTCCATCATATTAATTGCAAGCTGAGGGTGAAGCATTGTTCTGTCGGGGTTATAAACTTCCTCATATTTATTTTTGCCATTGCATATCATATCCGTCAGAATCATTGCCGACACCATTGACGATGTCATACCCCATTTGTTGAACCCCGTTGCCACATACAAATCGGAAGTCTGCTTTGAATATCTTCCGATGTAGGGGACGGAATCAAGAGTCATACAGTCTTGAGTTGCCCATCGCCCTGCCTCCTGTGCTTCGGGATAATGTTTCTTTGCAAACCTCCGCAGTTCTTCCCAGTTTCCGCCCTCGCCCCCTGTGCGGTGGCTTCCGCCTCCAAGAAGCAACAGGTCATTATAGCTTCTGAAGGACAGTCCGCCCCGAGCTTCATCAACATACATATCCTTTATATCCTGTGCATTTTTTAGTGCCAGCACATAGGACCTGTGCTGATAGAGCTTCAGAAAATATCCTCCGTGTCTGTTGATAAAGGGGAAATGGGTTGCAACAATAATTTTCCCCGCTCTGATTGTGCCCTTGTCTGAAATTGCAGTATTGTTTTTTATTTTTGTTATTTTTGTGTTTTCATATATGTTCAGTTGTTTTGCAATTCCGTAAGCCGTTTTCAGAGGATGGATTTTAGCCTGATTCTCAATGCCCACAGCTCCGGCAACAGAAAAAGGCAGCTCGGTGTTTTCGCAAAAGAGCGCATCACAACCGATACGGCTCAGTGCCTTTGCTTCGTCCTCTATAGCTTTCCTGTCATTGAGTGAATAAACAAATGAATTGCATTTTTCAAAATCTCCACCGGTCTCCCGTGATATTTCCGCCAGCATATCAAAGGCTGTCTTCTGACTTTCATAGTACAGCCTTGCAGCTTCGGAACCGTATTTCTTTATGAGCTTGTCATAAATCAGACCATGCTGAACCGTAAGCTTTGCCGTGGTGCCGTTTGTAACTCCCGAACAGATTTTGTTTCCTTCAGCCACAATGGAGTCTGCTCCGGATTTTTTGAGCATATATGCACAAAGTATGCCGCATATGCCTCCGCCAATAATCAGAACATCTGTTTTCACATCGCCCTCAAGAGAATCAAACTCCGGCTTGTCAATCTTATTCCATACTGCTTCCATAGGTTCACCTCTTTGCATAGTATGGCAAAGAATCAGGCGAAGAATACAGTCCGAATATATATTTGCCAATTATTTTTTACACTTGGGCAATTGTTTTATATTAACACTCATTATCTGCTTAATATGTATTAATGCAAATAAATCTCAGAATTTATTTCTGTACAGCAAAAAACACTCCCGTATAATTAATGATTCAATCAGACGAAAGTGTTTTTATTTTGTTAATTATCTTTCAAATGGCTTTGATGCGGGAGCGATATTTGTGTTTTTCAATATGAAAAGTCTTAAATCGTAATTCTTTCCAATATATTCCGACAAATCCGCTTCTTTTTCTACCGAAACAACAGCGACCATCTTTCCTTCGGAGTCGAGAACTCTCACAAATGCCATCACATCTTCGGCGCCTTCTTCTGAGGTAATAACAATCTTATCGTCCACCCAGTCAACCTGATAGTCACCGTCAGACCTTGCACAATTCATAACAATCGGTTCGGAATAGAGGGTATAACCCGAATCACCGCCAAAGACAATCAACGCTCTGCATCTCACCTTTTTGCCGTTGTCAAGAGGAGAAATTGTGAATTTGAAATCCTTGTAAATCTGACCCTGAACATTTTCCCAGCCTTTGCCCTTGTCAAGTTGCCACTGGTAGAGGGTTACATAATCTTCGTTACCGGTGACTGTTGATGTCAGAGTAAACGCCTTTCCGTTCCGGTAAATTACACCGTCCTCCATACCCGCCACCTCAATTGATGCACTGAAATTTTTGGGGAAGGTTGTTATTGTAATATCCTGCTGTGTAGGCACACTGTAGTTGCCGTCATTGTTGTGGGATTCAAGCACATAATGACTGACCTCATTAGCACTGAGACCTTTGACGGTATAGGCATAGTATCCGGTTTCTGATACTACATTGGTTGCTATGGGTTGTAAATACTTTTTGCCGTTTACATCAATAACCCTGCTGAGTGTATAGAAGTCTGCTGCTCTGTCGCCGTCTTCCCAGGTAATGGTTGCAGAATTTTCCGTAATGTCTTTAACTTCAATATTCTGTGCAATTGACGGAGGTGTTTTTACATTTTTCACAACATATCCGACAACCGGAACCTTTGTGCCATTGAGCTTCGCATTATAGGAAACAAGCTTCCAGTCGTAGCCGTATTTGTCTGTTGCAAAGTCCGGGAATGCCACCTGGGTGCCGGAATATTCGTATCCTTTTGTTGAAGTGGTCACATAGCTGGTACTGTGTTCAAGCGAAGCTGTAAATCCGACCTTCACAACAGATGCCTGAGCAAGGGAAGTATTTTCAACTGCAATACCCCAACCGATAGCAGAAGATTCGGCTTCTTCAATAGAGATGGTCTGAGACTGAGAAGTTCCGGGGGCGGAGAGTGTGCTGTTTGTCAGGAATCCGCCTGTTTGTGCACCTGTTGTCTGTTTTCCCTCGATAACCTTACCGTCAGCATTAAGCTCGCCAACAGATTTTGCATATGTATTGGGGTCACCTGCACGATAATGATCGGCAAATACATTGCCGTAAATCTTTTCAAGTCCCGGCGTAAATTCCGCTATGGAGTCATAAGTTCCAACATCAACAGTTGCAAGGAGCGGAGTCTGGGGAACACTGTAGGTGTAGGGCACGATGGCACTCATTACGGTTTCGCCCCATTTGCCTGTTCCGCCTTTTCCAAATGAAGCGATGCCATCTTCGATGAATTTTATTTCTTCAGTAACTTTTTTAAGAACACCAAGCTGGTCCTGATAGTTGTCGGAAGACACAAATGAAGAGTATTTGTATTCATAATACTTGCAACCCTTTACATAGGTACCGTTTATCTGTTCTTCTCCGGTTTTCAGACACTTCTCAAGATTACTTGTAAGTTCATCTCTGAAAGCACAAAGTACTTTGTAATCACTTTCTGTGGGCAGTTTGTATTCCGGCATATACATCTGACAGTTATAGCGCACATAGGGTATGGTAAACACGGTTACCGCATCTGTTGTGCCGGTTGTTTCAAAGCCGGTGGCATAGGAATAAGTTTTTTCAGTGCTCTTCTCGTGAGATACCGAGGCGGTAAGACTGATTTCGTATTCTGCACCGCCGCAGGGAATTATACCGAGGAAATTGGCCTTGTATTCCATGCCTACTACGGGACCGATTGAAAAGGAACCCGAATTGGTTGTACCGCTGCCGGTGCTTTCGGATTTTTCAAAGCTTGTTGCAGAGTTTCCTATGTAGTCTCCGTCTTCAAGCTCTTCATAAAGGGGAGGTGCCTGCATAATTGACAGAACCTCAACATCGCTGTAATATACCTCGGTGTCATTACCGGGATAGGTGATATAAGAAGTCTTTCCGCCACCGTCAAGAAGCGCCATAGAAACCAGTCTTTGCCCTTTATCTTCAAACGCATATCTTGTTTGCGAAACCCCTCCGGCATAACCACCGTTTTTAGTGCCGGCTGTTGACTCACCATATGTCAGAAGTTTGCAGCTGAGCTTTTCTTCACCACTCACCTTGTAATAGAAGGGAAATACAAGGGTTTCTCTGCCGAATTTATCTTCTGCGAAGTTTCCGGAGACTGCACCGCCAATCCAGACAACACTGGTCTCTCTATATTTTCCGTTACTGCCGTGATAAAGCTTTCCGTCACCGTTATAGTCAGACCAGAACTTAAGCTTCCCCTCTTCGTCATTATATTCAAAGAGCTGACCGCCGACAAAAATCATGTCGTGCTTACCTGTGCCGTAATATTTGAAAGCTTCAAGTGAGGTTGTAATCGGACCTGAATCAGTTTTATCTTCATTATACCAGTATGTCCAGTTGTTGCCATCACGCTGTACTGTCCAGTGATACTCAGAATTCAAGTCATAGGTATTATGGTTTTTCAGGTTCTCATAGGTGGTGTAACCCACAATGTGACAAAGAGCATGGTTTCCGTCTACCTCCACCATACGGTTTGAACCGACTTTGGTGGTGTCATCGGTTGTATTTTTTACACCAACTCTTGTGTAGTTACCGGCAATAATAATTTCCTGACTGCCTTCCTGAGTAACATCGCCAACTGTAATATTGGCATTACGGAGAATGTAACGGTGTTCTGCGTTGGTGTCTTTGGCAGAACCACCCTTCAAAGGAGTTGTTGCAAGAACCCTGTGTCTTATAACCTGCTTAAGATTTCCGCCCTGTGTACCCTCGTAGCATTCAAGAACGGATGCAAAGTTGGTGTTATGATTGAGTATCTGTTTAGTGGTGTATGTGTCGTTTGAATTGGCACCTCTGTACCATGTGGAGAAGTTCAAAATGGCAGCAAGGTCGTCTATGCCATCCTTGTTAAAGTCATCTGCGCAGAAAGCAACATAAGGATGACAGTAAAACTCTTTATTATCGTTTTTATTGTAGTCTCTGCAGTATTCCCATTCACATACTTCGTTTGCAGTTAATTTTGAAGGAAGGTCGATATACTGTTTGGTTGAAAGTGTTTTGGTTTTCGCATCAAACTCAAATATTCCAACCGAAATAGAAAACTGGCCATATGGTCGATCTTCAGCGCTGTTCGGAGTGTAAACTGCAATTTCGTCTATTCCGTCACCGTCAAAATCGCCTGCTGTGACCGACAAAAGACCTTCAACCTCCCACATTTCAATATTTTCATCAGTATTAACAAAACCGCCTGTTTGAAATTCATTAACAACAGAGTTGCCGTTTGCATCATATATAGACATGCATATATTTGCGCCTCTATTGTTGTATGGGAAATATACCTTTGCAATATGATCATTAACACCTGTTCCCGAAGCAGAAAATCCGGTTGATGCGGAGTAATGTACCGCTTCCATATTTTTGTACTTAACCGGTTCATCGGCGAAGCGCGTGTACATATTACCGTTGGCGTTTGTAAACTTTGTAGCGGGATACATATTTTTTCCGGTACAAACATCAACAAACAAGTCGTATTTCGGCGACACCGGATATGTGCCTGCCTTCAATGCCTTTGTGTCATAAGAATCCGGGTCAAGGGGAAACCCGAAGAGCTCAAGGGCATTCCGGTTTGTATCGGAATTTTCCGAAGCCCCCACACTCATCGGCACACTTGCCACAAGTGGTATAAGCATACTTATACACAAAAGGATGCTTAAAATTTTTTTCATGCTGAATCCCTCTTTCCTAAAAAATTTAATTTGCAATTAAAAGCGCAATATGATATACTGATTATACACCGTACCCCAAGGTACGATGCAAGAGCTTTTTGACATTATTTAAAAATATTTTGTGGGGTTTTTAAAATCAAGTTTTTAAAATGAGGAGTTAATTATGAGGTACAAGGATTTGTTTTCCATTGGAGAGGTAGCAAAAGGTATTGGAATTACAAGAAAAACAATATTGAATTATGAGGCGAAAAAGCTTATCAGACCCGACAAAAAAGACGGTGAAACAGGAAACAGATACTACACTATTGACACCTTCACTCAAATTCGTACAATTCGCGTGTTTCAGAATCTTGGTCTTTCTCTTGATGAGATTTACGAATATTTTTATGGTTTATCTGATTTACAGCCGATGATAGACAGGCTTGAAAAAATGAAGGTTGAACTCATTCTCACAATAGAAAAGCTGAAAGAAAGATCAAAAAGTTACGGAGATGCCATCAAAGAAATAACCATTGAGCCGCAGACTGTTTACTGCCGTGTGTATAACTCAACCTCTATTGCAGACAAAACAAATCTTTTGAGAGATACAGCACTTGAAGCCACGAAAACATACGGAACCGATACAACTCGACGAATGTATTTTACCGAGTACCTCTGCAGTGCACCGTCGGAGATTTCATATTGTGTCGCAGTGCCCTCCGAAAGCAAAGGCGAATATATAAAAACAATTCCATCACTTAAAGCAATTTCGGTATTTCATCACGGAGCATATGAAGACATTCCCTCTGTTCGTGAGAAGCTGATTGAATATGCAAGGGAAAATAACATAAAGCTGTCAGGAGTGTTCAGAAGCCTTTATCTTGAAGGACCTCCCCAGCACAAAGACAAAAGTAAGTTTATCACCCAGATAATCGGCCTTATTGAACAGTAAATCAAACATATAATTCTTAATTGTATTTTTAAGACAAACGAAAGTTGTACATGATAGGTCCCGAACCCGAATCAAGTCCTGTTGGGAGAGCAAGTAGCCTTAACGACCAACACTGAAGGCGGTTTTCAGTGTTGGTTGTTAAGGCTATTCTTACTGTATAAGAAAAATTTCCTGTGCAGAAAAAAGGAGGCTGTCGATTTTTGTGAAGTTTTGAACAAAAGTTCAAAGTGAAGTTGAGTTTACCACTTCATCGTAGGTGAAACTCCACTTACGAAGTAAACTTCACTACATTCAGGTAACTTCAATTGCCTGCAAGGGCAAACTTAGTTGCTTTCATCTTCGCTGAAATTATTCCCCTCCGGCTTCTGCAATTCATATTCCTTTGGCACAATAAGGGGCTTGAGGTTCTCTTTGTCCCAAATGAGCACCTTTACCGAATCTGTCTCCGACGAAAGCTTCACCGATTCAAACAGCACTCTCGATGTTCCGTTGGCAAGGGTAAAGCTATCCATTGTAAATCCGCATATTTCACCGTCTGAAACATATACAATACCCACCATTGCCTCGAGGGATTCCTTTTCGTTGGTTATATCAAATCCGAGAGAGGTTATGTCTTCACTCGTCAGCTGAGTTATGGCTATTTCGTCACCGTTTACGGGAACGGAATTTGTTATGAACTCTTTTTGTACCGAAGGTGTACCGTCACTTAAGCCCTCAGTTCTGTATGCTATTGCAGAATCATTGTATCTGTTTGCATCGCCTGTGGCAAAAGCTGACACATAGAGCTGTCTTGTGCTCTCACCCGTGACATCTGCCCTGAGCATTTTCACCTCACCACAGCCTACCTCACCCACAGGAAGTATGCAGATTTCTCTGCCCGAGGCATCCTGCGCATTAACTCTTACAAGTGCTCCGGTCAGCTGGGTTGTACCTTCGTTTGCAACTATGATATTGATATATGTTTTGTCAAATTCGGTTGTAAAATATGCACTCCTCACTGCCATGTCGGTGATTCCTGCACTAAAGGAGGCAGTGTTGTCTGATGTGTCAAAGTCTGTAACACCAAGAGGCACAACCCTGATTTCGTATTCGCTGCTAATATCCTTTGCACCCACATGAGCAAAGGATGCACTAAACCGGCGTTTAGCTCCTGCCTTAAGAACAGTATTCTCTGTAAACGAAGCCACAGGCTCGCCGCCCTCCGACACGATCACTTCAAATCCGTCGGCATTAAGCTCACCGATATTTGTAATTTCCATAGCAAACTCAACAGTGCCGTTTTGTCTGAACTTGTCCTCGTCATATTCAACCTTGTTGGAAATTGCAAGGTTATACGACGGAGTTATGTCGCACACATACAAAGCACAATCTCTGACACTGCTGCTTCCCGAGCTGTTTACATCAATGAGCCTTGAGTAGTATGCCATGCCGAATGTGTTGTCGTCATTTACAACAAGAGACGGATTCAGCACATCCTTTTCCCCCGATGCAAAGGTTATAACATCGGTCCAGGCACCATTTTCCTTTCGCACACCTTCAAGGGTGTCGTGACCGTTCTTTCTTGAGCTCCACACAATGTAGGTTTCACCATCACCGGATACAATCTGCGGTGCCGATGCATGGTTTACCGAGGATACCACAGCGTCTATTGCAGAAGGCTTAATGTTTTCAAAATCATCGGTAAACATAAGATTGTTTGAGGAATCAAAGTATGAAACAGCAGTTGTTTTGTCGGTAGCTGTTGCAAATCTTACCACATCATCACAGACAACCTCTTCGGTGCCTGTGTTCACACAATAGGCTTTTAGCACTTTGCCGTCTGTGTAGAATATATATTTTGAAGCTCCGCATGCCTCTGCGCGCACTGTGCCTATCTGACCTGCAGTGCACACCGACCGGGGCTGCGACCACCCATTGCCCTCAAAAAGCGAATACATAACAGTGTTTGTTCCTGTGCGTCTGGTTATGTCGTTTGCATCGTTGGTTACCCACACAGCCATAGCACCGCCGTCGAAAACAGCAATATCCGGTGCCGAATCATAAATTGCATTTTCTGTAAGACACCAGGTGTCTGTGCTCAGATCCTCATTGAAACGCGACACAGCTATTTCTGTTTTTCCGAGATATTCTGTGATGTCCGTATCCTCTCCGAGAACAGAGTTGACATTTTCCCATATTACAAAGTTTTTGTCAATTGCAGGTGCGCTGTCGGCGGTCAGGTCGTCCCATACACTCTGAGGCTCAGACCAGGTGCCGTCCTCATTCTCAACAGTATAGACAAGCTTCAATCCGTTTTGGATATCTCTTTGAGTGTCATCACAGGTATAAATAAGTGTTTTCTTGCCGTTTACATAGCCAAGAAGTGCCTCCGACGAAGATATGATGTCATTATAAATGAGAGTTTCATTTCGGTTGGTGGTTTCTATGTCAAAAAGACCGATTGCTTCGTTTGCGCAAAAGCCGGTGTCGTCCGAAATATAACTTCTGTCGAGCATGGACCATTCAGACAGCTGAGCACTATGCAGTTCAAACTCTCCAAAGGTTCCGTCAGCTTCAATATTCACATTGGAATCAAAAAGGTCTCCTGCCCATTTGCCGTCCTCATAGGTGAGGTTAAAGATGTTATATGAATAGGATGCCTCAGAGCTGAAAATCTTCCCTTCAGCACGGCAACCGAAGTTTATTTCAAGGGATGGGTTGAAGACAGGCTTCCAGCTGTCATTAAATTCAAATGTGAAATCCGGTTTTGTTTCCAGGAAAAGTCTTGAGCTCATTCCCACTTCATCGAAATCGGAACCTATACCGCCCGACACATCAAGTGTGACATTGGGCGAAATTTCACCGTGGTAGTGTGGGTCATTCATAAGACCTGTCACCTCCACCGAGCTGTCTATTCCTGCACCAATCTTGAGACCGCCTGTAATGGGCACAGGCACATAGCCAACCATAACCACAGCATTTCCAAGCGGTTTGTCATAGATTTCCTCAACTTCGGCACTAAGGGATATGCCGCCGGTGAAGCTTGGATTTATGGGATTGAGAAGAGGATATTTTAAATCACCTGACAGAGTGATTTCCAGCTCTGCATCCTTGAAAATCGGTATTTCCTTCTTTATAACAGGCACCTTCAGGGAGAACACGCCGTCTTTATCGTCAAATTCAAGCTCAGCACTGAATATGCCTATGTTGGGTTCAAATACAACACCGTCAAAGCCCGGAAGATGACTCAAATCCAGGGTTCCGTTTATTGGCGGGAATATGTTGTCATTGTATTCAATTATCCGTATGGGAAGCTTGTGCACCGTTTTGGTTATGGTTCCGTCGGGAGCCAGAGCTGTGGCTTCCAGACGGAATGTGTCGCCAACACGGAAGCTTGCCGAGGGATTAAAGGTTATTGCATTGTTTTCAAGCTCGAAGGAATCTCCAGTCCTTTCCGAAACAAGCTTTATCTGCCCCTGCTGATTATCTCCCCAATAAGCAATTGCTGTAATTGTGCTTGGGGTGCTGTATTTCCATCCGCTGACATACACAAGGCTCGTGTTGGGGTCCATAAGATTTCTCGAGTGAGTGTCGCCGTCTTTTCCGACTCTTATAAGTATATCTGTGAAAAATGGGTCGTCCTTGATTTTTTCAAGAATGATATATGTGGGAGCATTTTCATAAACCGCAACTTCGGTTGTTCTCTCAGCGTAACCGTCACAGCTGATTTCAACATCAACAAACACCTTTCCCGAAAACAGGGATTTAACAAAAGATGCCTCGCCGTTATGGTCTGTTGCAATTTCATAATCACCAATTTTGATGGTTGCTCCTTCAATGGGGTTTCGCTTGTTGTCAACTGCAATAAAGGTGCATTTCCGGTCGGGGTTAATCCCCACCTGAAGAGAAGCCTCACTGTATATTTCATTTACGATAACACGAATATCCGTAATTCCCACACTTTTTGCCCTTATGACTGCATAAAGGGTATATTTTCCGTGGGAAACCTCCGTATAGCCTGTGGTTTCCACTACAGCAACTCCGTCATCGTCAGTTTCCCACCTTGCAAGGTCGGGAGCGTAGGCTTCTGACTCAAAGGATGCATACACAGTAATGGTTTTTTCAAGCTCTGCCACCAGAGGAGAGCTGTCGCAGAGTATCTCAAGGTCAGCCTCTGTTACTGTTAAAAAGTGAAAGGCTTCTGCACCGTTTGGAGCAGTTGCGCAAATAATTGTATTTCCCACACCAAGGCAGGTCACAATACCGTTTACAACCGTAGCCACCTCCGGCTTGCTTGAGGTCCACGAGGTTGTCGTATCATTGGCGCTTTTGGGTTCATAGTCCTTGCTTAGAGCAAAGACCTCGCCCGGCACAGCTCTTTGAGGTCCTGTAATTGTAATTTTTTCAGGTCTTACTGTCTGACCGATAAGACCCGGATAGTTATCAATTTTATCATTGAGAACTATATCATTGTATCTTTCGGAATAGTAATTAAGAATGAAGCCTTCGGAATTGCCATAAAAAGCAGCTGTGTTCCTTGCTTTCTCCGAATAAACCATAGCCTGCTTGAGTGCACAATTATAAAATGCATAATTCCCCAGAGCGGCAAGACTCCGGGAGAGAGTGACCGTTTCGAGAGATGAACAGTCTCTGAAGGCATCGTAGCCTATGTATTCTGCTTTTGGCAGATTCGCAGACTTAAGAGACAAAGCACCATAAAAGGCTCCATTCCCGATATATCGTGCCTCGGGTGCATAAAGGCTCTGACCTGCAAATTTGTAAAAAGCATATGCATCAATCTTTATTGCAGAGGAAAGCTTGATATCCGTAATACCGGGGCAATCCATGAAAGCATTTTCCCCTATAACAAACACATTGTCGAGATTAATTTTTTCTATACCGCATCCGGAAAAAGCTTCTCTGTCTATGTATTTTACCGACGGAGAAAGAATCACTTCTTTAAGCTTATCACAACCGGAAAAAGCACGCTCGCCTACCCGGACTGTGTTGGCACCCAGAATAACCTTTCTTACATCTGAGCCAGAAAAGACATTTGATGGAACTGTCTCAACACTGTCTCCAATTATAAGCTCAAAGCCCTCTGTTTCAACGCCGTTTTGTCCATTGAAATCCACCTTGCCCGAATTGTTTGTGTTCCAGTAAAGCTTTTTTAAGGAATTGCATGCCGAAAATGCCGTAAATCCCCCTGAAACAAACGAAGCAGTAGAGGGAACAGATATTACCTCGGCACTTTTGCACCATTCAAAAGCCCACGAACCGATAACCTCCACACCCTCGGGAATGATGATTTCCTTAAGTGCCGTATATCCGAAGGCATAACCTCCAATGGTTCTTACGGTTTCGGAAAATGTGAATTCCGAAAGAGCATTGCAGTTGGAAAAAGCACCTGCTTCTAATGTTTTAAGCATTGGGAAAAATTCCACTGACACAAGGGCATCACAGTAGGAAAAAGCAGATTCACCGATTGTTTCGAGGGTGCTTCCACCCGTCAGTTCCTTTAATTTCCGGTTCCAGTAAAAGGCATTTTTGCCTATTGATTTCACATTACTTCCTATGTGCACCGAGATTATGTTTGGGCAAAAATCACCTGAACGGTTTCCCGCAAACAAATATGCCGGAACATGACTGACATTTTCTGCAAACACAACCTTTATTCCCTTGCTTTGGGTTCCGCAAAGATAGAATATATTATTATCCGATTTAAAGTCGGGAAGCTCTCCGCTTATATGAATGGTCTCAATACCTGTGCATCCGGAAAATGCAGAATTTCCGATTGCGGTGGGGTTTTTGCCCAAAGTAAGCTTTTTAATTGCCGTACAACCCTCAAAGGCCTTGGTTTCTATGGAAGTGACTGATGAAGAAAACGGAAATGTCTTCAAAGAAACACAATTACTGAATGCCTGTTCACATATTGTTTTTACACTCTTCATTCCGCTCATTTCGCCAAGTGCAGAACAGGAGCGGAAGGATACCTTTCCTATGGTCTCAATTCCTGCTCCGCCTGAAACAGACTCAAGGCGTGTACAGCCCGAAAATGCACCTTCACCCACTGTTTTCACCGAATCGGATATAACAATCTGCCTTACATCCTCGCAATTTTTGAAAATATATGCTCCTATTTCTGTAACAGTATCACCGAAATGCACTGTAAGTCCCGACGGCGATGCAGAGCCGGAACCTTTAAAAATACCGTAGCTGTATGATCCCGGATTTTTGACATTTGAATTTATATAGAGATTTTCCAGTGAAGCAAGACCGTTAAAGGCATATTCCCAGATGCTTTCAAGACTTGCGGGAATTGTAAGCTCTTTGAGACGAACGGCATTTTGAAAAGCATTCCAGCCAACCTTTTTTATGCTGTTTCCAAGGTCAAGCTCATCAATATATGCACCTATCTCATTTCCCTCAAGGTTTTGGAAAATATGATGGGGCAACTCTTCAACAGAATCTCCCAGCTTAACGCTGACACCGTTCTCTTCGCTTCCCGAACCTTTGAATATCTTTTTATAGGAATTGTCCGCTTTTTTACAGTTCCAGTTGATTTCTTCTATTGCGGGGCAGGAAGAAAAAGCATCTTCTCCAATTTGTCCCAGGTTTATTCCGAGGGTGATTTTTTTAAGAGAAGTGCAACCCTCGAAAGCACCTTCCCCCACACTGACAACACTGTCGGGAATTATTATTTCCTTAAGCTTTGTACAGTTTGAAAATGCATCCGAATCTATTTTTGTGAGAGTGCCGGGTAGTGTTATCGTTTCAAGGCTATCACAGTATAAAAAAACACTTTCCCCTATTTCGGTAAGGTTCTCGGGCAAGGTTACTCTTTCGAGATTGTCACAGTTTGAAAAAACACCATCCCCCAACGAAACAGCTCCATCAGGAATCCTTATCTCACCAAGAGCGCCACAGCCCGAAAAAGCACTTTCCCCTATTTCGGTAAGGCTCTCGGGCAAGGTTACCTTTTCAAGATTTTCACAGCTTGAAAAAGCATCATCACCCAGCGAAATAACGCCCTCGGGAATCGTCACACTTATTATCTCAGAATATTTGAATGCACTGTCTCCTATAGCCGTTATCTTCTCTCCGCTAACAACAGACGGAATATCAAGCTCTGTTTCATAACCGTCGTAGTCGGTTATGCATCCGTTTTCCACAACATAATCCCCTCTTGTACGAGTGCTTACAACATTGGAAAATCCTTCTCTGTCGCCACCTTTAACACTCAGGCGGAAATAATATTCCGTATCTGCCTTCAGTGAAGTGACCCATGCATTTGTTTCGCCTTCATATATGTCGCATTCAAGCTGTGCACTCTGCCATGTTTTGCCATCGGTTGAAACCTGTGCTTCTATTGAGGTTGCACCGTAAATCGGCGGGAATGTTAAAATAAGGCTGTCATTTTCAACATTTGAAAACCCAAGCTTTGTTACAGGACCCGTTTCCACAGCTCCCGTGATTGATGTGACTGCAAAGCCGTATTTATTTACACCTGAGTCGCTGATTAACCGTATTGCAACACGGCTTCCGCCAACCATTAAAGTTTTTCCGGCAAGGTCGTCTCCCGAAAACTCTCCGATACGATTGTCATATCCGTCATAAATGTAAATTGCGTCATATCTATCCTCTGTATAGGTCTCCTCTGAAAAGGTTACCTCCAGATATGTTGCATTTTCGGGATGAGTGTAGACCCACGCAATATCCGTGTTGCTTTCGTAGGGATGCAAGGACTGCATTTGCCCCACATCGGTTACCTCAATAACCTCATCCGCATAAAAGGCGGTGCATACAGTTGTGCCCGTACATAGAATAATTAAAAAACACAGTACAGCAAAAATCCGAATACGCATATTTACCTCCGCAAACTGTCATAAACCTCTAAAATAACATAATTATAACATAGTTGCGATTAAAAGTCAAAACAAACACAAGAACAGGTTTTTGACGGACTTTACTTCAATCGTGTATTCAAAAAACGGTGTTAATAACTCCAAAAAATCAAGTTGGAATATTTAAAAGCAAGAATGAGCTGCAGGAAAATCAACATCATTAAATTAAGAATTGATATTGATTTTCCTGCAGCCCATTTTCAGACCCTTCGGCCATTATTCAATTTTCAGATCCACACAAACCGGACAAATACTCTCCATACTGTTCCAAAGCATAATTCTGTCGCCCGAACCAATAGCGATGTCCTTTTCAGATGTAACGGTAAGTGTTTTTGCTCTGTCGATTTCAACATCAACGATATCAACATCAACAAGTTTTCCGCCATTGTAATCTGCAAAAATCACCGTATATGTTCCCGCAGCAGCGAACGCAATTTCCGCTGTCGCTTTATTACCGTCTGTGCCGCCCTTTATAATTGCATACCTTGATGCCGTCTTATATTCATCCGGAATAGCCGGAGTTTCAAAAACGGCTTTTCTTGCGGCTTCGCAGAGAATGTCTGCATTGGGTTCCGATAAATCTCCGGTAAAAGATACCGTCGCCGGGTTTACATTAAAAATTTTCGCAAATAAACATGCCGCGGCAAGATAGCTTCCGGCATATGACGGATGCGATTTATCTTCATTGTAGAGCTCGATGCTGCTTTGATTGGTGTAAACATCATAAAAAGCAAGTCCTGCATGTGCAACGGGAATACCGAGCTCATCACCTATCGCCTGATATCCCGCCGCAAGTTTCCATGTCATACTTTCATTTGTCCAGCCATTAGACTCCAGAGTAGAACTTCCAATCTTGCGCCCCCATGTAGAATATAAAACAGGGGTTGCTCCGGTCGCCCTTATCCTTTGTGCAAGGTTTCGGACAGCTGCGTAAAAGTCGGGTGCGTTTGAACCTGCAGGACGAACGCTCTGCTCCTGAAGGATTACAAAATCATATGTCTTGGTTCCTGTCAATGCCTTTTCAACCTTTGCGCCATATTCATCTTTCGGGTCAGCAAACTGGGAGAGCTTATGCGCACCCTTGGTGATGGCAGTAACCTCTACCTCATAACCCTCCGCTTCGGCAATCTTTTCAAAAATGGCGGTAGGCATATCGTTATAGAATGTATAACTGTTGCCGATAAACAAAACAGAATATGTTTTTTTCACTGTGGTATCCTCCAATTCCGTCAAAGTTAAATTTGCTTCATTGTTTTCAACAGGCGCGGCATATCCCGTTATGCTTAGCATGAAGATTATCATCATTATACAAATCAGATTTCGTAATTTCATATAACCATTCCTTATAAATTTATTATATCTTGATTATATCACAATACCGTGATATAATCAAATATATATTTTATTATGAATTTGATAACCTTTTGTTTATAAGGAGAATAAAAATATGGAACTTTCAGCAAAATACGCTCACATGATTTGGAAGAAAAAGAGCTTTTCTTCTGCGGCAAAGGCATTGTTTATTTCACAACCTGCATTAAGCGCAACCATTGCAAAGCTTGAAAAAGAGCTTGGATTCAAGATTTTCGACCGTTCCACCTCACCAATCAAGTTAACCCTGCGCGGCAATATCTACATGGATTATATTGAAGAATTAATTGAGCGCGAAACCACATTTGAGCAAAGGATTCGCGCCGTTAATGATATGAGCTGCGGGAGCCTGACGATTCGCGGACGAATGTCCTCTGCACGCAGACTCCTGCCAACTATATGCGGCGAATTTTACCGCAGATACCCCAATATAAATGTCACAATTGACATCAGTCCATCGCGCGAAGGCACGCAGAATAAACCTTCGGATTTGGTTTTTTGTTTTGAAGCCAATCCCAAAGGGTACGATGCCATTCCTTTGCTTGAGGAACGACTGATAATTGCGCTTCACAAAAATCACCCCTGTGCAGACAAGCTGTCACATCTTGCCGTACCACATGAGCAAATATCTGCCCACAGCATTGCTCCTGATCAGGAAATAACCGATACTTCCGTTTTTCATGATGTTATGTTTATAAAAACGGGTACTTCTTCCGATACCGACAAACGATTGGCTCAAATTATAGAAAATCACAGAGTATCTCCGTATGTAATTACAACCGCAATGACCTTTGAGCTACGGTATAAGCTTATGCTCGAAGGCATCGGCGCACTTCTTGTCTCGGATTTGTTTGTAAAAGATTTCCCTTACAAAAAAGAAGATGTCCTCTTTTTTGCGCTTCGAAGTCCTCTCTCTTTTCGAACATTATACATTCAACCCCAAAATAACGGTGCGGAAAACGAAATTGTAAACAGTTTTATTTCTACCGCAATTGAATGTTGTAAAAATATGAAATAAAAACAATATACATTGTCAAAGGGCAAATGGTTTCGTTTGACTAAACATCTTTTGAAATCACTTCATCTAAACGTTTCTCGCAAAAATCAAATAACATAGCCTTAGCAACCAACACTAAAGGCGGTTGCTAAGGCTAAGGATTTATATAAACTCACCTGACAGCTCCAGACTTCACAAATACAATTGCTGCACTTTCGTGCTCCGTTATTCGGAATCTGAATTTATAAACCTTTCCAGAATTGCCGCAGCTTCAGCTCTCGTTGCGTTATCTTTCGGATTGAGAGTTGATGCTGTTTTTCCTTTCATAAGACCCGAACCCGAGGCCCACTGCATAGAAGATATTGCATATTCCGAAACAGTACCATAATCATCATAAGAAAGAATATTTGTATTTTCGCCTACACTTACATCATATTCCTTATACCTTGCATAGCGATGCATAATAGCAGCAATCTGTTCACGGGTGATATTATCATTTGGTGCAAACCGGGTATCGCTGATGCCGTTTGCAATACAATTTACCTGTGCCCAGCATACTGCGTCAAGGTAGTATTGTCCTTCTTCCAGGTCGTCATAGCTGGTTATTCCCGACACTGTCGGCTCTCCTTCAAGTCTGTAAAGAATTGTAACAAGCATCGCCCTTGTTAGCGGCATATCGGGAGCAAAGTGTGTTTCGTTTGTTCCGTTCATCAAACCGTTTTCATAAACATAATCAATACTTTCTTTTGCCCAATGGTTTACAGCGTGAACATCCTCAAATTCTTTCATTGAAATCAACTCCGGCTTTTGGACAGTAATATTCACTGCCTTTACATTAGCTTCATTGAAAGAATTTATATCACCATAGCCAATCCCCTCAAAAGCACTCTCGCCGCCAAGAAAACCGGCTATCGCAGAATAATCAAAAATGAGGATTATCTTATTTTCATTGCTGTCAACAACTGCTGTTATGCCTGCTTTTTCAAATTCAGAAAGAGATGCGCCAAGAGCCTTCTTCGATTTTTCAACAGACATTACAAAACCAAAATGAACATCCTCCATAAAGCTTTTATCAATGCCGGCAAAATTAACACCTGTGAGATATACGACAAAAGGTTCGGTTTGTGATACGGTGAATGTATTTGTTTCTGCACAGTATGCTGTGCTGTCTGTTTTGAATGATATTCCCGTAATTTCGGGAGCAGTTCCGAAAACTCCGTATTTTCCTCTGCCAACGGGGTTTAAAGCGCAGATTTTAATATCGTAACTTACATTTTCATCGGGAAGCTCATCAATAGTGTAGGAAAAAATATCCTCATCTACACCTATAGTCATTCCGCCGTTTCCATCCTCCGAACCTTCGGGCCAGCACTCTATTTCATAGCCGATGATTTTAGCCCCGCCGTCATTTTCAGGTGCTTCCCAAGAAACTGTAATGGTTTTTTCTGCTTCGACAAGCCCGGTTATTACCGGTGCATCCGGAACAGTTGCATCTTTGCTGTAGGGTGTTTCTTCTGCCATTGCACTCATAGTGCCGTATTCAAAGCTTTCAGATGCAGCTTCAACCCCCACTGTATAAGTCTTATTATTTTCAAGACCTTCTATTACATAAGTATATTTACCGTCTTCGGATTGGTATTCATCCTTATGCTCGATGTAATTTTCGCCGTCAGCATCAGATGAAAAGACAACATAGCTCACATCTTTTCCATCGAGTTCATCCCATGTGACAGTTATAATTCTGTCACCGGCAGTTGTGTCCATATTCAAATCGCCCGGATCTTCTGCAAGACCGGTTACCGGAAGTAATGTTAACAGCATAACTGCCGCCACCAGCCACGCTGTTAATTTGTTTAATAATGTTTTCATAAAATCAAATCCTTTCAAAACAAGTAATAAGTAAGTTTTTATTAACCTTTTTCCACATCATTGTCAAGCCTTTTCACAAACTTATCAAACAGTTCTTTTGCTGTTTGTTCATAATCAAGCTTTAATACTTTTTCAATAGTTTGCTTTCTGTCTTTTTCAGAAATATTATATGCTTTCATCATTGTATCAAGACTCAAGCTGATTTTGTCTTCAAGTGTGAAATACCTGCTACAGGGGGACATAAAAGCAGCCAATTCAATTCCGCTTGTAATGTTTTCGATTTTCCTATAATCTGCTTCTGTTAAATCAGGTGTCTTATCTCCGAGTAATTCATAATTCTTTTTTGATGCCCAATCTTTGATATAAGCATAGGTTTCGGGGTGGTTGTATGCTGAGTGATACAAGTCCCAGGCTTTTTTGTCATTCTCACAGAGAGCAATTTGTATGGTGATTTCCAAAGCATAAGCATATAGATTATCTTTTGTTGTTTCTGCCGCTTCTTCCAAAGTGTCCAGGTGATAATCCATAAGCTCCTCAATAAGTAAGCGAAGCATATCTTCTTTTGCTCTGTAATGATATGTTACAGTTCCCAAACCAAAACCCGACTCTTTAGCAATCATTCGATGTGTTGATGCCGAGAAGCCTTTTTCCAAAAACAGCCTTGTGGCGCACCTTATAATCTTGATTTCTGTTTCGGTTAAAGGGGTTAGTTTGTTGTGTCTTTCAATAATCCCGTTAATCACAATTCATCAACTCCTCATATTGTGTTTCGTACAAGTTCTATTATAAATGATGTTTTATAATTTGTCAATGGTTTTAGGTCTGAACCCTTGCAAACTTGACAATCCTAAAAGACATGATTTTTCACACTTGCAGAGTGTGCTTCGTTTGAATCTCCGACGGCTAGCCGTCGGAAAATTATCCGAACTCCGATTTTAAAATACAAAAATCACTCTTATTATCACCAAAATGCTCGCTAATGCGTCTGGATTAACTGTGCTTTTGGCTTATGCCGTGTATGAGCAGTCAAAAAAAACAGGCCACACATTGTGGTCTGTTTTTTTGGAAGAGCCAAATGGTTTAGATGCCCTCTTTTTTCACCCCTAATATACATTCGTAAATAATTTTTGATACTTCTGCTATTGTCTTTTCGCATCCATCTTTTAACCACTCTGTTACAATGGCAGTTATTCCATTAAGATAAAACATCATAGCATATTTTCTGTCATTGGACGGATAATCGAACCGTTCTAATATAGGATTAAAAACATTTTCATAGAGCCTTTGAAATATATCATTAAACCTAAAAGAATCTGCATGGGACAGAACAGTTTCAAAAACACGCCTGTTGTCTTTTATATATGAAAGATATGGATGTAAATACTCATCGGAAATAAAATTCAACTCGTTAAGTGGCGCTTCCCTGAATTTACACGATATATTTTTTGTATCAATATTAAAACACGCACTAAAATCATCAAGTAAATATCTCGCAGTTTCGTTTAGTAAATCAACCGCATTTTCATAATGTAAATAGAATGTAGAACGATTAACTCCCGCTTTTTTGCAGATTTCACTGACTGTTACATACTCAAATGATTTTTCTTCAAGAATGGATATAAGCGCCTTATTCATCCTTTTAGCCGTATTAAAATATTTGCTTTCAGACTTATTCAACGCTATCTCTCCTTACAAAAAATTATTTTCCTTCGCTGATTTCCTGAGCAAGTTCAACAATCTCATAAGCATATTTTGCTTTGCCTTTTTCAATCATTTTTTTATAAATCGGATAGTTGATTCCGCAAAGAACAAAACCTATAATTCCTATGATAATTCCTGCAACTATCGCCGCTGTTCCACTTCCTATCGCCTGCATTGCAAGGCTCATACCCGTACCGACAATAAGTGAAGATATGATACCAAAAGTGTAGGTAAATATTGTTGCCGGAAGTTTTGCTTTGTTATCGAGCTTTTTAAGCGCAACTATTTTTGAATTATCCTTTGGCACATAGTCCTTTGCAATTGCCTCTGCTAATATTTTGTCTGTGTTCATAATGAACCCTCCTTTTATTTTATACTTTAAGTATAAATAAAAAAAGAACAAAAATGAACAGCATAATTCATAGTTTTTGTTGGTTTAAAAGATTTTATGGTTATATGTTATCATAAAATGCATCTGTTTTCAATCAATAAAAAAACAGAACGATATAGATTGTTATCTAAACCGTTCTGTTTCTATGGAAGAGTCGAATGGTTTGGATGTCGCTCTTCTCTTCTCATAAATTTAGTAGTTTTATATCAAATCTACCATTCTGCTTGAAATACCCTAAATTAAATATTTCCCCGGGATGTTTCTTTGTCCATGTTTCTGCCACTGTCTTTAATTCTTCAGCAGTAATCAATAGAATTTGTGTGTCATTGTTCAAAGAAAAATCAACACATTCTTGTACGCTTTGAGGTGTGAAATCAGGTGCAATAACCATAAACACAGTTACATCTTTATCTGATGTTTTTATGTATCTTTCAAACTGCTGAATGTGATCTTTTAAATTTACCGCTGTTTCCTTTGATTTATTATCCCACATAATATACTTATCTTTAAAGGACAATTTTCCGTCCGGATGTTCTGAGCCAGTCAAAGTCAACGGCTTATTTAATAAC
>JAZNUS010000019.1:0-6512 GCA_045592485.1 Clostridia bacterium
CCGGAAGCTCAGGTGTTCCCGTATATGTTTGGTTAAACGGTGAATTAATCTCCAGCGGAGTACGCATCTCCGACATCAGACCCGGTTATGGTTGGGATTATACTAAACTCTTTTTTGACCAGGCACCAAGCACTGAAAGTATTGCATATATTGACGATATTGAAATATATGAAACTGCAGAAATCGGCAATGGTGTTGTTATAAAAGAAGAAATAAATGTAATGACAGAGGCTCTCAATAGCATTGAGGCAAGCATCAGCACCAGAAATGAAGAATACCACCCTGTAAGAGTAATGGCAGACGGTTCAAAAGTTGATGACAGCATGTATAAATCCCTTAAGGTTGCCGAAGAACTGGAAGGCCTTAAGGTGGTTGCAGCTCTTAATGCAGTATATGAAATTTCATCTGTAACCGTTACAGAAAGATGGATGGGCGACCAGGGTCTTACAGTTACTGTTGAAATCGGCAAAAATGGTGTTCTCACAACTGTTGTAGACAATCAGCCCGTAAACAAGGGCAGCGAAGGCGGAACTGCAGTTGATACCACATATGACATCACTCCCACAGAAGGCGACACAATTGTTTACACCTTCAAAGCAGCAACCAACAGACCTGAAGAATCTGACTATCAGATTTTTGAGCTTGCAGCTAAAGGTACATATGCTGAGGATGTTGCAGAAACAGGCTTTGTTCCCGAAGTAGGTCTCTGGTATCATTATGCAGACAACAGAATCACCCGTTACTACATCAACTGCTGCAATGCAGGCGATGAAGAAATCACCGGTAAGTTCTTTGTTGCAGCATACGATGGCGATGAACTGATTAATGTTACAGAATTTGCAGATGTAACAATTAAAAAGGGAGCAAATCTTTTGGGATGTGCAGAAACAGATGCTATTTATAACGAAAACTACACATATAAAGCATTTGTTTGGGATGGCTCCGATAATATAACACCTCTCATGGCATCGGCAGACATTATAAAATAATCAGATATTTTAAATAAAGAAACCGAATATTTTACAAATTCTTCTCATCTTGCCCGGGGTCTTCCCCGGGCAGATGAGGTGAATTGGAAAGGGTTTGTATTTTTTCTTTTTGAAAGGAAGAATTTTGTTTCCAAAAGCAAAAATACAAAACTTAAAAATCTGTATTTGAAAGGTGCAAAAGCCTTGAAAATAAATAAATTTATAAGAATGGGAGATTATGATGAAAAAAAGACTGTTATCATTAGTGCTTGCAGTATCAATGCTGTCATCCTTGCTCTTTGCTCTGCCCATAGAGGCTGAGGCAGACAGCTTGAATGTTTTGACTCAATCCGGAGTGTCAATATCAGCAGGCCTTACTGAATCAGGCACAGATTATTCAGCATCGAAAATGATCGACGGATCAAACAGCACATATTTCAAAACAAAAACAAACTCAATTATTCCACCGGACAGAAAGGATTTGGTAGTTACAATTACCCTTCCCTCTGTTCAGACTCTGACCGGCATTCAGATTCTGGAAAGATTGGTAGATGCCAAAACACCTTGCACAACAGATGTAGTAACTGTGCAGCTTGGTACATCCTCCAATCTGCAGACAATTACAACCGGATACTTAAGATATCCCGGTTCGGGCAATTCAGAGGCAGCCACATATTTTGACTTTGGCGGAAACTATAGCGGTGACACTCTTAAAATCACCTTTAAGTATAACAGTGATGCCAAAAGATCTAACTCAACCTCTCAGTATGAAATTTATGAGATAGAGGCATACAGAGCCCTGGATTACGGTGTAATTATGTATGAAGGAAGCCCCAGGGCAAGAGTTGACGGAAGTCTTAGTCTCATAGACAGCACCAACGAAAGCGTAACACCAAAGCTGCGCCGCGGTGTGTTTATGGCACCTGCTGCTTTTTTGGCAAATTCCTTAGGCCTGTCCTTCACACAAACAGATTCGGGAGCAGAATTTACATATAACGGTAAAACATCTTCCCTGTCTTCAAGTGATGGCATATATTCCGAAAACGGCCACCTTTATGTTCCCGCAGCAGTTGTGTGCGAAGACCTTGGAATAAGCTATAAATCAGAGGCTTGCGGACTCTTTTTTGCAGGCGCTGAAAAAGAAATTAACTGGAATGACAGAAAAGAGCTTGCAGCTGTTGCGGCACAACTCAGAGATGTTGTGTACGAATCAGCCCCAACTCCTGATGCGGTTATAGCACAGCTAAAATCTAACAACCCATCAAATGAGCATCCGAGACTCTTTTTCTCAGATGACATGACTGTAGATGTGCTCAGGGAGAAAATAAATCACCCTCCATATGCAGCATGGGCAAAAACTATAATTTCCAATGCTGACAGATATATATCCAGAATGTCAAGCGATCCGATAGAGTATGAAATTGTCGGCGACAGACTTGTAGATGTGAGCGAAAGAGTTCTGGAGGATGTTGAAAATATCGGCTTTGCATATCTTATGACAGGCGATTCAAAATATTCCGACAAGGTTGTGGAAGCTGTAATGACAGTCTGTGCATTCTCCGACTGGCACCCCTACCACTTCCTTGATGTTGGTCACATGGCTGCAGCCGTGGCTCTTGGTTATGACTGGTGCTATGATAAATTCACAGCTGACCAGAGAACAACAGTTAAAAACGCACTTGTAAATTATGCTCTTAAACCTGTTATGGAGGACTACAATGAAGTTTCCACCAGATCAAGATCCTTCAAGTGGAGCTCAAAATCTACAGATGCATATCCCAACAACTGGATAGCCATTTGTACAGGCGGCACAATTATGGCAGCCCTTGCCATAGGCGATGAGGACCTTGGAAGCTTTACCGATGCAGGAACAGTTGTAACAGAAGGTATGAAACGCTTTAAGGACCTTGCCGATTCCTATCTTCCCGACGGCGGCTTCCTTGACGGTCCCGAATATTGGGAATTTGCAATGAACTTTATAGGAAACACAATAGGCACAATGCGTACAGCTCTTGGCACAGACTATGGTCTTTCCGATTCTCCCGGATTTAATACTACCTTTGACTGGCAGGCTCAGATTGAAGGCTCCATGGGTGCATTTAACTTTGACTCTGCCACCGAATTGTATGTTAATTCCCCCGAATTTATTCTTTTCGGAGAACTTACCGGCAGAGAAGATCTTATAAATCACAGAGTTAATCATCAGTTGTTCAGCACCAACACAACAACACCAACCTTTAAAGACATAATCTGGTATGACGGAGTAGACTACAGCTCATCTGAGCTTCCCCTTGACTATCATTCAAGAGGTGCAACAAATGTTTCTGTTTTAAGATCGGGTACCGATGTAACAGATACCTGGGTATCAATGTATGCCGGCTACCGTAAAAAGGCAACCGATGCAATGCAGGATTTTGACGGAACCTTTGTGTTCGATATGAACGGAAAACGCTGGGCACTTGACTATGGTGCAGAAAGTCAGACCTACAGCGATTCAAACTACAACTATACCGATTATTATGTATGCCGTCCCGAAGGACACAACACTGTTATTATCAGTGAAACCTCCGATTCCGGTCACGATTCTGACGCATGCGGCTATTTGATAAAATCTCTTTCAAATGACCGTATGGGAATGGCAGTATATGACCTTACCGACCAGCTCGATGACTATGGTGCAACGAAGTGGCACAGAGGTATAAAATTAGACAGAGGATTAAATAAGATTACTGTTCAGGACGAGCTTACAACAAGCAGCTCCAAGCCCTTCTATTGGTTTATGCACACTGAAGCCGAAATTGAAATAACAGACGGCGGCAAAGGTGCAATTCTCACCATTGGCGGGGACAAGGTAAAAGCAAGCCTTGTTTCAAGTGATTCATCTTTAAGCTTCGAAGTTCGTGAGCCTAATCCCCTTTCCACTTCTCCGAATCCTGCAAACCAGGAAAGCAGAGAAGGTACAAGAAAGCTCACCGTACATTCAAGCTCTGTTACAAGTGTAAATATGGCAGTTGAATTTGTGCCATATACCGATGGTGACACAGTTACCACCGAGGCCTTCACCCTCATGTCCTCCTGGACACTCAAGGGTAATGGAGTTTTTGTAAAAGACAGCTACAGTGACAATAGCGGTGAAGGTGAATATGCTCTTGGCTCAACCGTTACAGTTAATGCCGGAGAAAGAGCAGATGCTAAATTTGCCGGCTGGGTTGCAGAAGGCATAGATTTGGCAGATCCGTCAAATCCGACTCAGAGTTTCGCTATGCCCGATAATAGTGTATGGCTCACTGCTAAATGGATCACCACAAGCTTCTTTGATATTAACTTTGACAACTGGACATCTTATACCGACCTTAAAAATGCTGACGGAACAAATTCGGGCAGCGAATGGAATTCGGCTGTGTCAGAGTCGGGTGCCGCTGTTGTAACCGACAGTGCCAGAACAAGTAAGGGCCTGAAGTTTACAATGAACAGCTCCATGTCGAATTATGTACATTTGTATAAGTCTATGAACTCTGACTATCAGGCATTCCCCACTGACAAGGTTATATGGGCAGAATTTTCCGTAAAATTCGAAGGCGGCTTTACCGCTGTCGGATATGACCACGACAGAGGTGTATCTCCCATATGTATAAGCAGCGACGGTGCAGTGAGACGCTTTGACGAAAATGCCCGCTCAGAACCATACAAAACCGACAAGCCGGATATGTATCAGCTTGAACTCGGAAAATGGTATCACATTGTATGGGCAATGGATTGCTCAAAGGCTCCCGAGGGCGACGGCGGACTCCTTTATGCATGGGTAAACGGCAAAAAGATTATAAACGGTACTGACTATAGCAGTGCATTTAAAACAGCTCAGGATAATGTGGAACACTTTAAATATTACAGACTCTATGTTGAAAAACCCTCAAGCGGAACTTCAACAGTATATTTAGACAATCTCAAAGGCTATGCTACCTATGAGCTTGACAATCATGCAGCCGACGATTTTGCTGTTTCCTATCCTGATGGGTATTTTGCAGAAAATGGAAATATTTCCATTACCGCAGGAAAAAGAGTATCAGATATTACAGCAGCTTTCAATCCCTATGGCGTTGCAATCACCAGAGACGGTAGCCTACTTGCTTCCAATGCTGCAATAAACAGCGGAGACATTATTAATATCACCTCCACAAACGGCATAGGTTTTTGGAGCTACGAGGCTGTGGTTGACGGCGAGGTTTCCGAAATTGAACCTGTAACCAAGAGCTATTTTGACATCAACTTTGAAAACTGGACAAATTGGGGTGACAACAAGTTCAACGGCGGAAATAACAGTGACGGTACAGCAATTTCTCATGAATGGGGAGCAAATCCCTGGAATATGACACCGGCTACGGTTGCAGAAAAAGCCGGAAAAGTTATGCAGGCAAACATTCCCACATCGGGCGGAAGCAACTACTTCTTGCGTTCAAGAATGAGAGCTGCTGACCATCCTTCGGATTATACCAATGTTGATGTACTCTGGAACGAGTTTTCAATCAAGTACGAAGGCGGATTCATCGGCTTTGGTACAAACGAAAACGACAGTGCCTACAGCATCATAAGCATCAATAAAAACGGTCAGCTTGCACTTGGCGCACGCTGGGGCTACAACGAAGTTGGCGGTGGCAATTTTGAAGCAGGAACAATTGTTCCCGGAGTCCAGCTCGAGCTTGGCAGGTGGTATCACATTGCAGTTGCCGCAGACTTTACAGATTCCAATGCGACCTATGGTGTTCCCACCTATATCTGGGTAAACGGCGAAAAGGTTTCTGAAGGCATAACCATTCCTTCAATCGTACCCGGTGCTAACTGGGTATATAACAAGCTTTACTTTGACCAGGCAGAAAACGAGGGCAGTGTAGCATATTTTGACAATGTCAAGGTATATGAAACAGCAGCTCTTGACAAGCGTGCTGAGAAAGCTTTTGATGTTAATGTTGTCTTTGATGAATCAGCTGAAGTATTCGAAGACCAGATAAAGATTGGCTCAACTGCAACAGTTGCAGTTGTAAAAGAGCTTATCACAGCAGATGGCTGCACCCTTGCCTTTGTTAAAGATGGTGTGCTTTTGGGAGACAGTGACATTGCAGTTGGTGCAACACTTTATGTAAATGCGCCAAACGGCATTGGCTTCAAATGCTACAGCTTGGTAAAAGCAATCATTGCCCCCGAAACCAAAAGCTATTTTGACATCAGCTTTGAAAACTGGACAGATTGGAGTACCGGCGAGTTCAGCGGTGGAAAAAACAGTGACGGCACAGCAATCTCTCATGAATGGGGAGCAAATCCCTGGAATATGACAGCGGCTACGGTTGCAGAAAAAGCCGGAAAAGTTATGCAGGCAAACATTCCCACATCGGGCGGAAGCAACTACTTCTTGCGTTCAAGAATGAGAGCAGCTGACCATCCTTCGGATTATACCAATGTTGATGTACTCTGGAACGAGTTCTCAATTAAGTACGAAGGCGGATTCATCGGTTTTGGTACAAACGAAAACGACAGTGCCTACAGCATCAT
>JAZNUS010000020.1:0-7257 GCA_045592485.1 Clostridia bacterium
CTTCCCCACCAAGGGGAAGCCTTTCGCTTTAGCCTCATTTGTTATTAGCTCGATAAATTCCAATTTATCACAAAAACCGACGGCTTGCCTGCCGTCGGTTCTGTTATCTGATTTGCAGATTATTGGAGAGTTATATTTTATTAATATTTAATTTATATAAAGTTCAGGATTCGTTACTACATGCTTATTTTACAACAACAAATTCTTTAACGCTGTCCTTGTAAATTCTCACAAAGACTCTTGAACCGTTGTTTTCATACACATCAAGGTCTGAGGCATCGCCAAGTGTGAGCTTGTTTTTGGAAATCTTGGTGTCAAACACATAAACCCTTGCATCGCCAACAGAGTAGTTTTCTGCTTTGCCGTCACCAACCTGAATGTTTACGGAATCTGAAAATTTCTTTGTCACTTTTCCGTAAATTGTCACATGGTCGTCGGAAAGGTTGTTTTTGAACTCTTCATCTTTTTTAGATGCATCAAAGAGAAGCTCAATTGCATCCGCATTGCCTTTTGAGTTTGTTCTGAACTGAATTATATCCCCCTGACCGAGAAGCTTTCCGCCCTCTTTCACAAACACCTTGTCTGTTTCAGAAACAATCGCAATTTCCTTGCCCTCTGAAAACGCATAGAGCTTGTGAACAGGCTCGCCGTCTTTTCCTGTTACTGATGTGATGGAGTCAACAACTGCCACGGATGATGCTTCGTCGGGCTTTGCCTGAGAGTTGGTAACGATGATTACCCCTGCTCTGTAGTCCTCGGTCACATCAAAAATCTGAACATTGTAGAGACCGCCGTCTGTGAAAATGCTTTTGTCTCTCATGGAATATTCCGATTCCTTGCCGCCCTCAGGGAGGTCGAAAATGAGGGTTTTGTCGCTGACGGTAATGTTCATAGCCGATGTTACAAGCTTTGAAGATGATGCTCTGTAAACAACATTTTCCTCAGATACATTTCTTGTAAATTCATTTTCGTTAATGCTTTCCGAATCGCTGAAGGTGTTAACCCTTGTTACAAGTCCTTTTGAGTTGGTTTCAAAGGTTATAAGCTTTCCGCTGTCACCGATTTTGGTAAGTGCTTCCTGAGGTGTGAGGGCCGATGAGGAGTTTACTCTGATTTTGTCTGAGGCATCAACAATTTTGGTTTCGCCCTCTTTTGTAAACACCTTGAGCTTGAGTCCTGAATCCATGCCTGTTGAAAGGGAGGCTTTTATGAGGTAGGCATAGTTGGAGCTTTTTGCAGTTTTTCCGTTGACTGCGGCAATTCTGCCCTCGTAGTCAAGGTAGAAGGTACCCTCGTCACCAAGGCGTATGGGTTCCTTGTAGTTGGATGCGGTTTTATATTTTTCGCCGCCGATATAAACATATTTGCCGTCGGTTTCGGTCACCTTGCCGCTGATGCTTTTCTGAACTGCAGTTGCATAGATAAGGCTTGAATCCTCGCTCTTTGTAACTGTGAGAACATCCCATTCCCTAAGGTCTTTAACGGTGATTTTTTCGCTTCCTTTTTCAAGGATTACGGTTTTGGTTTCGTCCTCGGTGTCAAGCTCAAGAGTACCGTTGCCGTATTTGTCGGTGATTTTGTGTGTTGAGGGATAAACCCCATCAACAACATAGTTCTGAGTTTCATTTATGAATACAACATCATATTTTTTGTTGGAGTCGGAATCAAGGAGAACAATTGAGCCTGAGTCAATGGCTTTAAACTTGTCCTTGGTTGATGCTTTTCCGTTGTACATATAGAATGCTTCGCCGTCAATTGAAGCCTTAAGGGTTTTAGAACTGTTTTCTTCATCTTCGTAGTAGTGAAGAATTGAGTCTTCAATTTTATATATCGATTCGGCATCAACTGTAAGCACACTGTTTTCGCCTGCTGTGGGAACAGCCGCCAGAAGTGTCTGAGCTTTTGAACCTGCCTTGGCAGTAACATAGGCATCAACGGTGAAGCCGAGAATGCTTCTTATGTCGGCACTGCCTGCTTTAAAAACTCTGCCGCCAATTTTAATTTCATCCTTTTCAACGGCATCTTCGCCTCTGAGAGCCGAAGAGCCAATTGCTTCGACCTTGCCCACGACAAGTTCACCGTTCAGCTTGTCGGCAAGAAGAGTTTTGTCGCTCACCTGATAGTCAACCTTGTCGCCAAAGCCTGTCTGCTCCATAAGATTGATTGTGAGTGCATTGTAGGCAAGCTTTGCAACATCGCCTCTTTCAATAAGCTCGCTTGCACTGCCGGGCACTCCCTTGGTAAGTCCGATTGACGATGCCGTGCTCATATAGCCCGAGGGGTAGCCCCCTGCGGCTGCAGCTTTTGGCTCGTAGCCAAGGGCTCTTACGATTATTGCCACTGCCTCGCTGTATTTTATCTGGTCATCGGGTCTGAAGTCGCCGGTGTCATCACCGATAACAAGCTTCTGACCGCTTGCCACATTAATGAATCCTCTTGCCCAGTGGTCCTTGTCAACATCGGGGTAGATGCTTATGTCTTTAGAGGACTGAGCAACATCGGAAAGTCCCATCAGGGCAACTCCCACTTTTGTAACCTCCGATCTTTTTATGGGGTCATTGGGTCTGAATGTGCCACTTCCTGCATCACCAACCATAATTTCCAGAGCACCCAGAACGGTTGCTTCGGTTTCGATGTCAGTGCCTATGGCGTCAGAAGGAATTGATGCAAAGGATACTGATGCAAACATTGAAGCGGCAAGAGATACAGCCGCTGCTGATGAGATAAGCTTTTTAAACTTGTACATAAAAAGTTTCCTCCTTTTAAAATTTGCACATCAGGTCAAAAAAGCTTTGTCGAAAGCTTTGTTATTTTGTCCTGTCTCGAGATATATCTTACAGTATATACCCCCGGATATCAACCCACAATATATGGAAATACAAAAGCTGTATGCCACCTCCGGCATACAGCTTTTAACATATGAATCAATTTTATTAAAGAAGCTTTTCAAGTCTTACTGCAACCTCTTTAAGGAAGGTTTCTGTGTCAACCTTCTGTTTGTTTTCGAGGTTTGAAAGAAGATAGAGGTCTCCGGTCATAACGCCTTCTTCAATTGTCTGAATTGTAGCTTTTTCAAGCTTGTCGGCAAACTCGGAAAGCTCAGGAAGAGAGTCAAGCTCGCCTCTTTTTCTGAGGGCGCCTGTCCATGCAAAGAGTGTTGCAACGGAGTTTGTTGATGTTGTTTCACCCTTGAGGTGCTTGTAGTAGTGACGCTGAACAGTTCCATGAGCAGCCTCATATTCATAGACGCCTTCGGGAGAAACGAGAACCGATGTCATCATAGCGAGTGAACCGTAGGCTGTTGCAACCATATCACTCATAACATCACCGTCGTAATTTTTGCAAGCCCAGATGTAACCCCCCTCGGAGCGAACAACTCTTGCAACTGCATCGTCAATGAGTGTGTAGAAATATTCAATTCCTGCGGCGTCAAATTTTTCTTTGTATTCATTTTCAAAGATTTCTGCAAAAATGTCTTTGAAACGGTGGTCATACTTTTTGCTGATGGTGTCTTTTGTTGCAAACCAAAGGTCCTGCTTTGTGTCCAGTGCAAAATTAAAGCAGCTTCTTGCAAAGCTTGAAATTGATTTGTCGGTGTTGTGAAGTCCCTGAATAACACCGTCGGTGCCGTTGAAGTCGTGAATGAGCTGACGGGTTTCATTGCCGTCTTTGTCGGTGCACACAAGCTCACATTTTGAACCTTCTGCCACCTGCATTTCAGTGTTTTTGTAAACATCGCCGTAAGCATGACGGGCAATGGTGATGGGTTTTGTCCAGGTGGGGATGTAGGGAGTGATGCCCTTAACAATGATGGGAGTTCTGAAAACAGTACCGTCGAGGATTGCTCTTATGGTGCCGTTTGGAGATTTCCACATTTCCTTGAGGTTGTATTCTGTCATTCTTGCCGCATTGGGAGTGATTGTTGCACATTTAACTGCAACGCCATATTTCTTTGTTGCTTCTGCAGAATCAAAGGTAACCTGGTCGTGTGTTTCGTTTCGGTATTCAAGACCAAGGTCATAATAATCTGTCTTGAGGTCTACATATGGAATAAGGAGAATATCCTTAATCATTTTCCATATGATTCTTGTCATTTCGTCTCCGTCCATCTCAACGAGGGGAGTTTTCATGGGTATTTTAGCCATTTATATCATCCTTTCATTCAAGTTCATATTTGTAGGGGGTTCCGATGAATCCCACCTGCGAAAAATCTTTTGGGTATTTTCTGATTATGTAGTCAATGTAGGACATAACCATTTTTGCGGTGAGCATGTAGCCTGTGGCTGTCATATGACCAAGGAAAAATGTCTTTTTGAATTTTTCATCGTATTCGGGAGCATATTTTTCAAGGTCAATGATATATGTGTTTTCGCAAAGCTTTGCAAGCTCTCTTATTTGCTCATTGAGGCAGGAACGCTTTGCTTTTTTGTTGTCATCCTTCCATGTGGTGTCGTTGGGGAGTGTAACCAAAAAGATTTTTGCATCGGGCTGTTTTCTTTTGATGTTTTTGATTATTGCTCCATAGTAGTCCATAATGGTCGGAGCTTCGGGCATAACTGCGTTTTCAAACGCACTTTTTGCTTCCCCCACTTCAAGTTTGCCATTGATGTCATTCACGCCAAGGGCAATGATGTAAGCCTGACAAAGATTATCATAATCAAAAGCCTTGCAGTGAGCCGAAAAGCTCTTTATAAATTCTTCGGCAGTCATTCCGCCTCTTGAAAAATTATATACCTTGCATCCTGCCTCTCTTGCAATATACTGTCCCCATGAATAGTCATAGAAATCGTGCCAGCCTCTTATGCCTTCATGGAAGGATTCAAATTCGCCTGAGGAAAGAGAATCACCAATCACACCGATGGTACGGAAAATTCCGCAAAACCCACCGTCAGTCACAAGATTGTCAAGGGGTTTTTCGCCCTCTTTACAGTAAAAATCATTAATATTCATTGTAAGTTCTCCTTACATATTCTCTCTTGTGTAGCTGAGAAGTCCGCCGGCAAGGATTATGTCTCTTGTGCGGTCGGTAAGCTCGCATACACAGGGAATGGAAGCACCGTTTGTTTTGTTCTCAATAACAATCTGTCTGCCGTTTGCAACGCAGTCTCTGAGATTGTTGATTACAAGCTCATCACCGAGGGAAATCTTGTCATAATCAGCCTCATTTTCAAACTGAAGAGGAAGGATTCCGGCATTGATGAGGTTTGCACGGTGAATACGGGCAAAGGACTTAACAAGCACTGCTTTTACTCCAAGATAGAGAGGAGCAAGTGCGGCATGCTCTCTTGATGAACCCTGACCGTAGTTTGCACCGCCAACGATGATGCTCTTGCCCATTTCCTTTGCTCTCTTGGGGAAGTTTTCGTCGCAGACAGTGAAGCAATGCTCGCTGATTGCGGGAATGTTTGAACGGAGAGGAAGAATTTTTGCACCTGCAGGCATAATGTGGTCTGTGGTGATGTTGTCTTCAACCTTGAGTGAACATTTGCATTCAACCGACTCGTCGAGAGGCTCGGTTTTGGGGAAGGGCTTGATGTTTGGTCCGCGGAGGATTTCAACCTTGTCCATATCCTTTTCATCACAGGGAAGCTCAATCATGTTGTCGTTGATAATAAATTCTTCGGGCATTTTAAATTCGGGCATTTCGCCAAGGCTTCTTGGGTCTGTGAGTACGCCCATAATTGCAGATGATGCGGCAACTTCAGGAGATACAAGGTAAATCTGACCGTCTTTTGTGCCCGATCTGCCTTCGAAGTTACGGTTGAAGGTACGAAGTGAAATACCCTTTGAGTTTGGCGACTGTCCCATACCGATGCATGGACCGCATGCACTCTCTAAGATTCTTGCACCTGCATCAATCATAACAGCCAGCGCACCGTTTTGGGCAAGCATATTGAGTACCTGCTTTGAACCCGGGGCAATGGAAAGGGAAACATCGGGGTGAACGGTTTTGCCCTTTAAGATGTGGGCAACCTTCATCATATCCTGAAGAGAGGAGTTTGTGCAGGAGCCTATGCACACCTGGTCTATTTTCATCTCTCCAATTTCGGAAAGGGTTTTAACATTGTCGGGCATATGAGGACAAGCCGCCATGGGTTCAATTTTTGAAAGGTCAATATCGATTACTTCGTCATACACTGCATCTTCGTCTGCCGAAAGCTCTACCCATACATCTTCTCTTTTCTGAGCTTTAAGGAACTGCTTTGTAATTTCGTCGGAGGGGAAGATTGAAGTTGTTGCACCAAGCTCTGCACCCATGTTTGTGATTGTGGCACGCTCGGGAACAGAAAGGGTTTTAACACCTTCGCCTGTGTATTCAATAACCTTGCCAACGCCGCCTTTAACTGACATTCTTCTGAGAACCTCTAAGATAACATCCTTTGCGGCACACCATGAGCCAAGCTTTCCGGTGAGGTTAACCTTAACGATGTTGGGGTAGGTGATGTAGTATGTACCGCCGCCCATTGCAACTGCAACATCAAGACCGCCTGCACCGATTGCAATCATACCGATACCGCCGCCTGTGGGTGTGTGGGAGTCGGAGCCGATGAGGGTTTTTCCGGGAATGCCGAAGCGCTCCAGGTGAACCTGATGGCAGATGCCGTTGCCGGGACGGGAGAAATATATTCCGTGTTTTTTGGCAATTGAACCGATGAAACGGTGGTCGTCAGCATTTTCAAAGCCCGACTGAAGGGTGTTGTGGTCAATGTAGGCAACTGAACGCTCGGTTTTAACTCTCGGAATACCGATTGCTTCAAATTCAAGATATGCCATTGTGCCTGTGGCATCCTGGGTGAGAGTCTGGTCAATTCTTATGCCGATTTCTTTTCCTTTCTCAAAGGTGCCGTCAACTGTGTGGGCTTTGAGAATTTTTTCCGTAAGTGTTAAACCCATATATATCATCCTTTCGCTATAACATATAATTTCATCTTATGGGGCATATAATTTTATTCTATGTCACATATAAATCCATTCTATTTTATACATATTATCACATAAGCACACTGTTGTCAATTTGAAACCGCAAATTCCGTGGATTGCAACAATGATTGGGGTGTAGGGGATATATAAAAATAGTTAAATTGGAATTTATCGAGCTAATAACAAATGAGGCTAAAGCGAAAGGCTTCCCCTTGGTGGGGAAGCTGTCACCGTATGGTGACTGATGAGGGGAACCCAAAGAAAGTAATTTCAAATACAAATTTGAAAATAGTTCAAACTACTGAAAATACTGCTTTCTAACGCTCCACTAACCAA
>JAZNUS010000021.1:0-2214 GCA_045592485.1 Clostridia bacterium
AGCCAAGGAGTTGTGTGTGAATGTTGTCTTCCTAAGACCGCTTGGCCTCCGACTTCATAATATCTGCAATGACGAATTTGTTCTTCTGCACTCACTTCTCTTTGGTTGTTACTGCTGTATCGAGCATACAGCACACACTTAATCTTATCCATGATTTTCTCCTTTCAATTAAGCAACATTATTATTCTCGTGTGTGTTTGAGTTCTCCAAAACAAAATATATAATTTCAGCAATCACCCTTGCTTGTTCCTTTGTAATGGTTGCAGAATCAATTGAGGGTAATTCAAAATTTTTCAGTTGTTTTTTTGTGACTGTTAGCATTTTCCTGCTCCTTTCTTAATTTAACATGAAAAAACGGAAATGTCAGCCACTTGGTTGAAATTTGTAAGAAAAAAGACCTAACAATATTTCATCGTTAGGTCTGTAAACCGTTTTGGGTACAAAAGGGCATAAAGATAACAATGAAATACAGCAACCAAGTTGCTTTTTCGTGTTACCCGTTTTTGCCCCTCAATTAACACTTCGCTCGTAATTGATTCGCCATAATCATTTGCCTCGTCGGACAAAAGTGGTGCTCATTGATTGCATGCCCTATGGTACGGTCTCTTATTACACATATATTCAATTTTAATCCGTTTTGGATGAGTCCATTATATCACACATTTTATGCTCTGTCAAATTTCACAACGAAGTGAAAATAGCAGATTGTACAAAGCATATTTCAAAAAAGATATGAGGAAAAATATTTATCTGATTTTTTAGATATGAGGAGAAAAAAGGATGATATTTCGTGTAAAAAAGTTATGAGGGAAAACCGGTTCGGCGATTTCAACAAAGTTTTGCGATTTTAGAAGATTTTTTCAAAGACTAATTTTATCAATCAAAAAAGATATGCGGAAATTATTTCCTCATATCTTTTTATACCAAATCATTAAACACAGCGCTGTCTATATGCTTCGGTGAAATTTCTTTTTCATCTTCGAGAACATGGTCTGCCATTTTTGCAAGTTCCTCCTCTAACCTTTCACATTCTTCTTTTTTCCATTCGTGTAAAGTTTTGTGCCTTGCTCCTGTCTGTTCCTTACTCTCACCACGAACAAGTCCAAACGGTGACATTGCTTCGGCATAACTGTCCTGCATTTCAATTATTTGCTTCTTCTTGTTAAAGAACCTTGACGAGTTAAACTTACCATTGTCATCAGTCATTATTACAAAGCAATGCAAGTGAGTTGTTGCTTCATCTCGATTGAGGTCAGCCCGTATCATTTTGCCTTTTCCAAAGGTATTACGAACCCAAGAAAAGTTTGCCTTTACCCATTCGGACAAATTGACTTTTCCTTCCATTTCAGGTGAAAAAGTCAGAACCAGCTCACAAAGTACATTCGCATCCTTTCGCACTTTTCTCCCTGTCGCCTTCTCCTGTTCCTTGATAGCCTTTTTAATGGTTCGTGTCATTGTTTTTTCTCCTCTTTTCCAAGTCCGATTTTCACTTTCTCTTTCGGGGTGGGCACGATTACGGAGACGGTCACGGTGTTTTTGGTGTCGCTCTATATTCGCAACAGAACCCACCTTGTATTTTTGAAATCGCATTATCGCATAATTGCTCATATCAAAAATCCTCCTTTGCTCTTATTTACGAGAGCAAAGAAACGCCAACACAAGAAGGGAAGTGTGTTGTCGTTAACCTCACTGCAAAGCATTTGAATGGTGCTTTTTGTTCGGTCATATCTCTGCTCTTGCTAAATATCAGTATGTGTGAACCGATATTATTTCGCAGAAATATGACTTACTACGGTTCATACTGAACCCGTAAGGTCTGCTGACGGCTGTTCACAATAATTATCAATCATATTTATTGTGAAGAAAACGGAAGGAGGGAAAACCATGAACGAAGCACTTTACGATTTAGAGCAAAAGAGAAAAGCAGTTGAACTTGATATTGAAGCATTATACGAAACCTTACAAAAGGAAGTTAACGAACAAAAAAAGATATGAGATTTTGTTTTCTCTCATATCCCTTTTCTATTCAACATATTGCAATTTATCAATCCTCTGCAAAGTGTTGTGTAATTAGTGTTTTTTATACCACTTTATTAAGTCCTCGTACTTGCCTTTAAAGTGATACGAACAACCATTTTTATTGATACCTATGTTTGAAAGTCCGAAATTTCCCAATATACCAATAGACTTGATGTTATTTATACTCGCATAGGC
>JAZNUS010000022.1:0-10902 GCA_045592485.1 Clostridia bacterium
GGACGCAGGAAGGCTACTCGCCTTTCAAGGACGACAAGGCAAAAGATACCGAAAATTCACCATTTGAGGCGTCTTCAGTGTTGGTTGCTAAGGCTAACCTTAACGCCCGACACTAAAGGCAGGTTTTAAATATAAATTTCATAAAAGTTTGTAAAAAAAGACTGCGTCCAAGCTTTTCAGAGCTCAACGCAGTCTTTGGTTTTTGCAATTATTTCAGAATTTGAAAATTCCCGAGTCTATGTCATAAATAACCTTTGCAATTGCATTTTCTTCGTTGCTGACAGTTACATAATCTGCTGCCTCAATTGCCTCCCTGCAAGCATTTGCAACGGCAATGCCGAATTTTGCAGTCCGGAACATTGGAACATCGTTGTTGTAGTCACCAATGGCAAATGATTTGTTTATATCAACTCCGAGACAACGGCACAGATTCTCTATGGCTACCCCTTTACCGCTACCCTTCGGCAGAATTTCATACAGTGTTTTTTCAGATTGAATGAAATCGAATTCATGGGCCATCGGATGTGACCTGAGACCTTCTGCAAGGCCTTCAACATCTTCATCATTGTCAATGCTGAAAACAATTTTGGCAACAGGCTCGCTGACATCGGAGTAGTGACACACAAGATTTTCAAGCTTTGTAAATTTTCTGAAATCCTCCATAGCCTGATTGTATTTGCAGAAATACACCTTATCAAAGGTGTTGACCTGTATTCCGATGTCCGGAAAATTATCGTCAACAAATCGGACCAGTTCAAAAACCCTTTTACTCATTTCTGTTTTAAGAATGTAGTCATTTTTCCGACAGTCATACAAACCTCCGCCGTTGATGCAACCAAAAGGTGCATTGGGATTTATCCTTTCAACAATGTTTGAAACAAAAAAAGGCATTCTTCCTGTTACAAAAGTGAAAAATCCTCCTTCACTTTTGAAAAATTCAATTGCATTTATATTTTCCTGAGATATTGTCCGGTCGTTTTTCAGAAGAGTTCCGTCAAGATCTGTGCAAATCAGTATTCCGTCAAATTTTCCCATTTGTATGCATCTCCTTTAAATTTGGATTATAACACATTTCAGGTGTAATTTCAATTGTTAAATTATTTTTGTTGACAAATTATCTCAACAACAGTTATAATCAATTCCGGAGGCGATTTGAATGAAAAAACTCTCGGAAATTGATAAAAACTTCGTTACCGATGTAACAATAAACGAACCTGACATTGTGTACTATAATGTTAAAGAAAATGATTTTTGTCTTTTCGGCTTGATTTGCGACAAAATGTTCAGAAGAATGGACGAAAAAACCGCCAAAGAGGTCAACGAAGGGACCTTCACTCTTCACACAAACACCTCAGGAGGAAGACTTCGCTTTGTGACGGATTCACCCTATGTGGCAATAAGCGTTAAAATGCCTGTGGGACAAGCTTCACCCCATATGCCCCTCACAGGGAAAGCCGGCTTTGACCTTTATGTTGATAAACGATTCAGAAAAATGTTTGTTCCTCCTGTTGATGCTAAAAACGGCTATGAAGGTATTTGCAAATTCACCGACAGAAACGATAAGGTAATCACAATTAATTTTCCGCTGTACAACGATGTTGAAGATGTTTACATCGGACTTGCAAGTGATGCAAAATTTGAAAAAGCACCCGATTTTGAATCGGACAAAAAGGTTTTGTTCTACGGTTCGTCAATCACTCAGGGTGCCTGCGCCTCAAGACCCGGTCTTGCCTACACAAATATGCTTGGATTAAAACTCGGATTTGATTTTGTGAACCTGGGTTTTTCGGGAAGTGCGTTCGGGGAGCTTAAAATGGCAGATTACATTGCAAAAATCAATCCCGACATATTTGTTATGGATTATGACAACAATGCCCCCAGTGCCGAATTTCTCAAAGAAACCCACGAAAGATTTTTTCTTCACTACAGAAGCCTCTGCCCCACCACCCCGGTTGTTATGATAACAGCACCAAGCTTTAAGTTTTCATCTGCCATAGACTGGCCCGCAAGACGGGAAGTGATAAAACAGACATATGACAAGGCTATTGCTTCGGGAGATAAAAATGTGTATTACATAGACGGTGAAGAGCTTTGGGGTGAAAACTGGGATTTGTGCACTGTTGACGGACTTCACCCAAACGACACGGGATTTTTCAAAATGGCAGACAGAATTGAAAAAACTCTTAAAGAGCTTATTTGAATAGTTGTTAATTATATATAATTTGTAGAAACTCGGAAAACCATAAATAATCTATTTACATAAAAATCAACAAACACTGTTCTCTTTTTAGTGAAAATGCAGTAAAATAGCTATAAAATATAATATAAGTATTGACTTTATCACTTTACTATGCTAAAATGCTAAAGTATATTGATAATATTTATCGGAGGCATTGCAAATGAACATAGAAACAAAGCTTTTAAAGGGCGACGAAAAGGTCATATTTGAGCTTCGGGCACTCTATGAAAAATATGGCTATTCACAGTATAAAATGAGCAAATTCGAAGAATATGACCTGTATGTGAGAAATAAGGATTTTCTTGTTTCCGACAACATCATCACCTTTACCGATACCAACGGAAAGCTCATGGCACTCAAGCCTGATGTTACCCTTTCCATAATAAAGAATTCCAAGGATATTCCCGAAATCACCCAAAAGGTGTACTATGATGAAAATGTTTACCGTATTTCAAAAAACACCGATTCCTTCAGGGAAATTCTTCAGGTTGGTCTGGAGTGTGTCGGCAATGTGGACGACTGGTGCATCTACGAAGTGCTCACTTTGGCGGCAGAAAGCCTTTCGGTAATATCAGACGATTATGTTCTTGATGTTTCTCACATGGGCATCATAAAAGACCTTGTGGAAAAGCTTAACCTTTCAATTGACGGCGAAAAAGAAATTTTAAAAGCCCTGGGCGAAAAGAATGTTCATCAGATTAAAGCAATATGCACCGAAAATGAATGCAGTGATGAATTTTCATCTAAAATATGCGAGCTGGCAAACCTCTACGGCAAAGCGAATGCCGTTATGCCACGGATAAAAGAGCTTGCCTCCGAAATTTCTCCCGATTCAGTTGCACAGCTCGAAAAGCTCACATCTGTTTTGGCAGAGTCGGGGTATGGTGACAAAATTCACATTGATTTTTCGGTTGTCAACGATATGGGCTACTACAACGGAATTGTTTTCACAGGCTTTGTAAACGGAGTTCCCGAGGGAGTGCTTTCGGGCGGTCAGTATGACAAGCTTCTGAAAAAAATGAACCGCAAATCCAAAGCAATCGGCTTTGCAGTTTATCCGGATACCCTTGAAAGACTTATGACCGAAAAAAGTGAATTTGACATAGACACAGTTATTCTTTACTCGGAAAACACCGATTTAAAAACACTTTCCGATGCAGTTAAAATGATGACATCCAGCGGAAAGAGTGTTACCGTTCAAAGAGAGGTGCCTTCAAAGCTCCGCTACAGACAGCTTCTTAAAATGAACGACAAGGGGGTTGAAATCATTGAAAACAATGCTTAATGTTGCTCTTCCGAAAGGAAGACTTGGCGAAAAGGTTTACGATATGTTCGAAAAAGCCGGATTTGAATGTCCGTCCATAAAAGAAACCAACAGAAAACTGATTTTTGAAAACCCCGAAAAAGGTGTGAGATATTTCTGGGTAAAGCCTTCGGATGTTGCGATTTATGTGGAAAGAGGAGCCGCAGACATAGGCGTTGCCGGAAAAGATATTCTCCTTGAATATGAGCCCGACATCTATGAGCTTTTAGACCTTGGCTTTGGGAAATGCCGCATGGCGGTTGCTGCACCGGACAATTTCAGGGACAATCCCCAGCAAACTCTCCGTGTTGCCACAAAGTTTTCAAACATTGCCAAAAATTATTATGCATCTCTCGGCAGAGATATTGACATCATTCACCTTAACGGCTCAATTGAAATAGCTCCCATTCTCGGTCTTTCCGATGTTATTGTGGATATTGTCGAAACAGGCACAACCTTAAAGGAAAACAACCTTTCGGTTTTTGAAACAATTGTTCCCATAAGTGCAAGACTGATTGCCAACAAATCAAGCTTTAAATTCAAAAACCAGCAGATTGACAAAATTGTAAAAAGTATTTCAGAACAACTTAACTAAGAAAAGAGATTTTGTGAAATGATTAAAATTTTAAAATACGGCGAGGTTGCAAACGAAGACATTTTTGCAAGAGTAACCCCCGAAATAAATGTTGAAGAAATTGTAACGGATATCATATATAATGTCCGCAAAAACGGCGACAAGGCACTTTTGGAATATACCGAAAAATTTGACAAAGCAAAGCTTACTTCCCTTAAAGTAACCAAAGAAGAAATCGACGAAGCCCTTGGCTCTGTTGACCCGGAATTTATACGGATTTTAAAAAGAGCTGCTTCAAACATCAGAAAATTCCACGAAAAGCAGGTTCGAAACAGCTTCATTATAAACGACGAAAACGGAATTGTGACCGGTCAGAAGGTTATTCCCGTTGACCGTGCAGGTCTTTATGTGCCCGGCGGAACTGCCGCCTATCCGTCAACAGTTCTGATGGACTCTATTCCGGCCAAAATTGCAGGCTGCAAAGAGGTTGTCATGGTTACTCCTCCAATGGAAAACGGAAAAGTCAATCCGGTTATCCTTGCCGCCGCATCAATTGCAGAGGTTGACACAATAATCAAGGTTGGAGGAGCTCAGGCTATTGCAGCTCTTGCCTACGGAACCGAAACCGTTCCGAAGGTTGACAAGATTGTCGGTCCCGGTAATGCCTTTGTTGCCGAAGCAAAAAAACAGGTGTTTGGCACAGTGTCAATTGACATGATTGCAGGCCCCAGTGAAATTCTCATTGTTGGTGATGCCACCTGTAATCCTAAGCATCTTGCGGCAGATTTACTTTCTCAGGCAGAGCACGACAAGCTGGCAAGTGCAGTTTTAGTTACCGACTCTATGGAGCTTGCAAAAAAAGTTCAGGCAGAGCTTGAGCTTCAGATTCCACAGCTTGAAAGAGCAGAAATTGCAAGGGCTTCCATCGACAACAACGGCAAAATAATTGTTGCAGACTCTCTCCTGGCGGCAATTGAAATTTCAAACGAAATCGCTCCCGAGCATCTTGAGCTTTGTGTGGACAATCCCTTTGACTATCTCGACGCAATCCGCCACGCAGGTTCAATCTTTATGGGCAAAAACTGCCCCGAGGCTCTGGGTGACTATATGGCTGGTCCGAACCACACCCTTCCAACAAGCGGAACGGCAAAGTTTTCTTCTCCCCTTTCTGTTGACGATTTTGTAAAGAAAACACAATATACCTATTACACCCGTGAGGCTCTTGAAAGACTGGCAAAGGATGTTGAATATTTTGCCACCAAAGAAGGTCTTACCGCTCACGCAAAAAGTGCAGTAATCAGACTGGAGAAATAAAATGAGCAGATTTTTTTCAGAAAAACACAAAAATCTTGTGCCCTATGTTCCCGGTGAACAACCAAAGGACACTCAATACATAAAACTAAACACCAACGAATCACCCTATCCCCCGTCAGAAAAGGCAATTGAAAAGGCAGTTGAAGCATCAAAACGCCTTATGCTTTACTCAGACCCTGAATGCACTCCTCTTCACAATGCCCTTGCCGAAATGCTCGGAGTCGGAAAAGACGAGGTTCTTGCAACAAACGGTTCCGATGAAATTTTAAATTTTGCATTTATGGCATTTTGTGATGAAAATCATCCGGCAGTATTCCCTGATATAACCTACGGTTTTTATCCGGTGTTTGCCGAAATAAACCACATTCCCTACACACAGATTCCTCTCAGAGACGATTTTACAATCAATGTAGATGACTATATCGGAATAGGCAAAAACATTTTCATTGCAAACCCTAATGCACCAACAGGAATTGCCCTTCCCCTTTCAGACATCGAAAGAATTGTGGCATCGAATCCTGAAAACATTGTGGTGATTGACGAGGCATATGTTGATTTTGGTACTGAAAGCGCGGTTTGCCTCACAAAAAAATATGACAGCCTTTTAGTTACGCAAACCTTTTCAAAATCCCGTTCAATGGCAGGGGCAAGACTTGGCTTTGGTGTGGGGTGCAGGGATTTGATTTGCGACCTTAACACAATAAAGTATTCCACAAATCCCTATAATATCAACTCAATGACAATGGCGGCAGGTGTGGGATGTCTCTCTGACGAAGAATACACAAGAACAAATTGCGAAAGCATTAAAAAAGCAAGAGAATATGCCTCAAAAGAGCTACAGAGGCTCGGATTTGAAATGACCGACTCAAAGGCAAATTTCATCTTTGTCCGTCACAATCGTCTTTCGGGCGATGAAATATATACCCTTCTTCGCAAAAACGGTATTCTTGTAAGGCACTTTACCAAGGATAGAATATCCGATTATAACCGCATAACAATCGGTACACGGGAGCAAATGGAAACCCTTGTTATGACACTTAGGAAAATTTTGGAGGAAAATTAAATGAGAACAGCAACCATTAAAAGAGACACAGCCGAAACAAAAATAAATCTTAGTCTTAGTCTTGACGGAAGCGGCAAATCGGACATAGATACAAAATGCGGATTTCTTGACCACATGCTAACTCTTTTTGCATCACATTCGGGCTTTGACCTTGAAGTGAAGTGTGACGGTGATGTTCATGTTGATTTTCATCACACAGCCGAAGATGTGGCAATTTGTCTTGGCAAAGCTTTTTCCGAAGCGCTTGGTGACAAAAAGGGAATCATTCGCTATGGAAATATGATTCTGCCTATGGACGAAGCCCTTATTCTTTGCGCAATAGATTTTTCAGGAAGAAGCTATCTTGGCTATGATGTTGAAATTCCCACTCCCAAGGTGGGTGATTTTGACACAGAGCTTTGTGCTGAATTCTGGCTTGGTTTTGTGAGAGAAGCAAATGCAACTCTTCACTTTAAACAGCTCGCGGGCTCAAACTCTCACCACATCATTGAAGGAATCTTCAAGGCGGCAGCAAGAGCAATGAAACAGGCTACCTCCATTGACGAAAAAAACGCAGATAAAATCCCATCTACAAAAGGAGTACTCTGATGATAGCGATAATAGACTACGGTGTGGGAAACTTATTTTCCCTTAAAAGTTCATTTGCGGCAATCGGCGCTCATGCTGTTGTTACAAACGACAAAGATGTGATTGAAAAAGCAGAAAAGATAATTCTTCCCGGTGTCGGTGCATTTGAGGATGCAATTAAAAAGCTTAAGGACTCGGGCATGGCTCAGGTTGTGATTGAACAGGCAAAAAAAGGAAAACCCATGATGGGAATTTGTCTCGGTATGCAGCTTCTTTTTGACAAAAGCTTTGAATATGGGGAATTTGACGGTCTGGGACTTATAAAAGGAGAAATCCGTCCCATTTCAGATGTTATTGATTCAAATCTTAAAATTCCTCACATCGGCTGGAACAAGCTTAATTTCAAAGGCGAAAAAAGCCCGATTTTCAAATATCTGAAGGAGGGTGACCATGTTTATTTTGTTCACTCCTTCTACGGTGCAAACTGTGATGAAGCTACCATTGCAACAACGGAATACTCTGCAGAGCTTACTGCGGCAGTTGCAAACGGAAATGTGTTCGGTTGTCAGTTCCACCCTGAAAAAAGCGGTGATGTGGGACTGTCGATACTTAAGGCTTTTTGCGAGCTGTAAAAAACTGAAAAAAGGGTGAGTTTTAAATTGATTATTTTTCCTGCAATAGATTTGTATGACAAAAAGGCAGTCCGTCTCTTCAAGGGCGACTACAACGAAATGACTATATACAGCGACAATCCCCCCGAAATAGGAAGGGATTTTGCTGCCTGCGGCGCCACTCATATTCATATTGTTGACCTTGAGGGTGCAAAGCTTGGCGGAACACCGAATCTCGAGGTTGTAAAGGCAATCAAAGAGGCCTCGGGACTTTTTTGTGAAATCGGCGGCGGCATAAGAGATATGGAAACCGTTGACCAATACATCAAATCGGGAATTGACAGAGTGATTCTCGGCACAGCGGCAGTTCAGGACGAAGCTTTTCTGAGAGAAGCCGTAAGCAAATACGGCGACAAAATTGCCGTTGGTGCAGACACAAAAGATGGTTATGTGGCAATTAAAGGCTGGCTTGAAAAATCTGAATTTGAATGCTTTGAGTTTTGCGAGAAAATGCAGAAAATCGGTGTTAAAACCCTCATTTGCACAGACATTTCCAAAGACGGAGCAATGATGGGTACAAACCACGGGTTATACAGAGAACTCAGCGAAAAATTCCAAATGCAGATTGTAGCATCGGGCGGTGTTTCTGCTATTGCTGATGTGAAAAAGCTTTCAAAGCTCGGCATCTACGGTGCAATCATCGGCAAAGCTTACTACACCGGTGCGATTAATCTGAAGGAAGCAATTGAGGTGGCAAAATGATTACAAAAAGAATTATCCCCTGTCTTGATGTGAGAGACGGCAGAGTTGTAAAGGGAGTAAATTTTGAAGGCTTAAACGATGTTTCATCACCTGTTGAGCTTGCGGATTTTTACTCAAAATGCGGTGCAGATGAGCTTGTTTTTTATGATATAACAGCATCTGCTGAAGGCAGAGCACTTTTTACCGACATTCTCACAGAAACTGCCAAAAGGGTGTTTATACCCCTCACAGTTGGCGGAGGAATAAACACTGTGGCTGACTTTGACAGAGTGCTGAAATGCGGTGCCGACAAGGTCAGTGTAAACTCGGGTGCAATAAAAAATCCCGACCTGATTTATGAAGCGGCAAAAAAATACGGCGATCAGTGTGTCGTTATTTCTGCCGATGTAAAAAGAGTTGACGGTGTTTTCAGAGTGTATGCCAAGGGCGGCAGAGAAAACACCGGAATGGAAGCTATTGAATGGATAAAAAGATGCGTCAATAGCGGTGCAGGTGAGGTTGTTTTAAATTCCATTGACACTGACGGAGTTAAAGGCGGATTTGACCTTGAAATGCTCGATGCCGTTTGCAATGCGGTAAATGTTCCGGTTATTGCCTCCGGCGGTGCAGGATGTATTGACGACTTTACAAAGCTTTTTAAAACTCTTCCAAAGGTTGATGCGGGTCTTGCTGCTTCAATTTTCCACTTTGGCGAAGTGTCGATTGCCGATTTGAAGAAAGAGCTTAAGAATCAGGGAATTGATGTGAGAATATAATTTTATAAAAAGAGGTAATACTATGCTTAATATTAACGAACTAAAATTTGACGAAAAAGGTCTTATCCCTGCAATTGTTGTGGACTCTGTTACAAAAAAGGTTCTCACTCTTGCATATATGAACAGGGAAAGCCTTGAAATTTCAATGGAAAAAGGTCTCACCTGTTTCTGGAGCCGTTCACGAAATGAGCTCTGGCTCAAGGGCGAAACCAGCGGCAACTATCAGCACATTGTCTCAATCACAGCCGATTGTGACAACGATGCACTTGTGGTTGTTGTGGACAAAGAAGGTCCTGCCTGCCACAAGGGTACAGATTCCTGCTTTGAAAACACCCTCTGGGAAAGCGATGAAAGAAGTGAATTTTCTCTTCAAAGCCTTATGACACTTATTGAAGGAAGAAAAAGCGACAAAAAGGAAGGCTCCTACACCACCTATCTTTTTGAAAAAGGAATTGACAAAATTCTCAAAAAGGTGGGCGAAGAATGTACCGAGGTAATCATTGCCGCAAAAGATAATGACAAAAAAGAAACCATCTATGAAGTTGCAGACCTTGCATACCATGTTATGGTTATGATGATTGAAATGGGAATTTCTCTTGAAGATATTCACAGTGAGCTTGCATCACGCCATGTTATTGACAAAAAGGTTAAGCAGGAGAAAATGACAAAATGATTTTAGAGGATTTACACACTCATACAACCTACTGCGACGGAAATGATACTCCCGAAGATATGGTTAAAGAAGCCATAAAAAAAGGTCTTTTAACACTGGGATTTTCGGGGCATGTGTATCTTGCTCACGGTGAGGATTACTGTATGAGCCGTGAAAACACAAAAAAGTATTACGAAGAAATAAACTCTTTAAAGGAAAAGTATAAAGATCAGATTACCATTCTTTGCGGAATCGAAGACGATTTGTATTCGGTTGAGGACACATCGGCATTTGACTATGTTATAGGCTCTTGTCACGATATTAAGGTCGGCAGTGAGTTTGTTACCATTGACAACACGCCCGAAATATTTGAAGAAGGCGTTAAAAAGCATTTTGACGGCGATTTTTACACTGCCTGCGAAAAATATTTTGAATCCCTGCCCGAATGTATCAGACTAAAAAAGCCTGACATAATCGGTCATTTTGATTTAGTGTCAAAGTTCAACGAAAAATGCAAATTCTTTGACGAAAATCACCCCCGATATGTAAAGGCGTGGAAAAAAGCTCTCGATGAGCTCATCCCCTTCGGTATTCCCTTTGAGATAAACACCGGAGCAATGTCAAGAGGGTGGCGTTCTGCCCCCTACCCTGCAAAGCCAATGCTTGAATACATTGCCGGTAAGGGCGGGAAAATCATTTTCAACGGAGACACTCACGCAAAAGAAAATCTATGCTATAAGCACGGAGACCTTGAAAAGCTTTTATATGATGCCGGCTTCAAATCCCGGTGCTATGCATATGATATTGTAAACAGAAAATGACAAAATTTTAGGTCGATGGTGATAAGGAAGTAATGGTTTTGAAGCCTGATTTTCAGTTTATGCTGCGTAAAAAATTCCCGAAATACGCCGGTATTACGAGAATTTTCTTACTTGCCTAATTCTAAAAATCAGATATTCAAAACTGCTGCGCATCCTAAAATCAAAATTTTTTATGAAGTTCAAGGCGAAAATGGCTCATAATCCTGACGGATATGAGCCATTTTTAACGCGGAAATTCGTA
>JAZNUS010000023.1:0-12497 GCA_045592485.1 Clostridia bacterium
TTTGCCGGCTTTGGTATGAACGAAAATGATAGTGCATACAGCATCGTAAGCGTTAACAAAAACGGTCAGCTTGCACTTGGAGCACGCTGGGCTTACAACGAAGTTGGCGGAGGCAATTTTGAAGCAGGAACAATTGTTCCCGGAGTTCAGCTTGAGCTTGGCAAGTGGTATAACATTGCAGTAGCTGCAGATTTCACAGCTGAAAATGCGACCTCCGGTGTTCCAACATATGTTTGGGTAAATGGTGAATTAGTTTCTGAAGGTATAACCATTCCTTCAATCGTACCCGGCGCTAACTGGGTATATAACAAGTTCTATTTTGACCAGGCAGAGAGCACTGCATGTACAGCATATATTGACGATTTCGAAGTATATGAAACTGCAGAGCTTGGTATAACAATTCCGGAAAAAGTAAATGTAATGACAAATGCGCTCAACAACATTACCGCAAACATCAGCACCAGAAACGAAGAGTACCACTCAATAAGCACAATGGCAGACGGTTCCAAATCAGGAGATGATATGTACAAATCTCTTAAGACAACTGCAGAGCAGGATGGTCTTAAGGTGGTTGCAGCTCTTAACGGAGTATACAAAATTTCTTCTGTAACTGTTACAGAAAGATGGATGGGCGACCAGGGACTTACTGTTACCGTTGAAGTCGGCAAGAACGGCACCTTTACAAAGGTTGTGGACAATCAGAGTGTTAACAAGGGCAACGAAGGCGGTGTGGCAGTTGATACCACATATAGCTTTGCAGCAACAGAAGGTGACACAATTATATACACCTTCAAGGCAGCAACCCACAGACCGGAAGAGTCTGACTATCAGATTTACGAGCTTGAAGCAATGGGCTCATATGCCGGAAATGTGTCAAAAACCGCTTTGATTCCCGAAGCAGGCTTCTGGTATCACAATTCAAGCGATGTAGTAAACACCTACTACATCAACTGTAACAATGCAAGCGATATAGAAATCAGTGGTAAACTCTTTATTGCAGCATACAAAAACAGAGAGCTGGTTAAGCTTATAGATGCTAAGGATGTAACACTCAAAAAGGGTGCAAACACATTCTCTTGTACGGAAACAGACGGAATTTATGATGAAACCTGGACCTACAAGGCATTTATCTGGGAAGCTTCAGACGGCCAGACACCTGTTACAGCATCGGTTAATATCATAAAATAATCAGATAAATAACCAACTCTCAAAGAGACGGCTTGGTTCTCTTTGATAAATTCTTCTCACTTTGCCCGGGGGCTTCCCCCGGGCATTGGAGATGAATTGTATAACGGCTGTAATCAAGCCTCAGCAACCAACACTGAAGACGCCTCAAATGGTGAATTTTCGGTATCTTTTGCCTTGTCGTCCTTGAAAGGCGCAGTAGTTTATATACTTATTTTTTGAAATAAAAACCTTTGTTTCAAAAAACAAGCATATAAAACAAATAACCGTCATCAGGCTTGGTCGCCGAGACCATAAAAACATTATCAGAAAGGGAGGTTATAATGAAAAAAAAAGTATTATCATTAGTTCTTGTGCTTTCAATGCTATCCTCCCTGCTTTTTTCTTTTCCGGTTGTGTCAGAAGCCGCCAATCAGATTGACGGTGCAGGCATTCTGACATATGATGGAAATATACTGAAAGAAAACACCAAGAGCATAACTGCGTCAATTCCAAGTCTTAACGAAGCATATCACAGCACCAAAAGGATGATTGACGGCTCGCTTTCCGGTGATAATTATTATAAATCCAATAACTCTGAGGATGATTACACAGACCTTGTTGTAACCATAGCCCTGTCCGGCTGTTATAATATCGGACAAATAAATATTTATGAGCGCTATATTGCAAGGTATGGCGTATGCAGTGACTCTGTGACAATTAAGGTGGGAAGTCCCGCTGATATGAAAACAGTTGTGACTGACGGCAAGCTGGGCACCAAAGTTAAAAATGATGCTGCAGAGACTATATTTTCATTTTATCCCGCAGTTTCAGGAAACACCATAGAAATAACCTTTGCCGGAACCCGTGGCAGAGGAACAAGCGACGAATGTACATATCAGATATGGGAAATCGAGGCATATTCCGGTGTGAATTACGGAGTAATTATGTATGATGGAAGCCCCGAAGCAAAAATCGGTGCGGAGCTTTGCCCCATTGATGAAAACAACGAAAATGTTACACCGGAGATGAAAAACGGAGAGTTTATGGCACCTGCCCCGTTTCTGGCAAAGGCTCTTGAGCTGGACCTTGTACAGGAGGACTCAGATGTTGAATTTTCATCCGGCACAAAATCGGTCAGATTAACTCCGGACGACGGTACATATTCCAAAAACGGACATATTTATGCTCCTGCGGCGAAGCTGTGCGAAGAACTTGGTATAAAATATGAAGCTGAGGCTAACGGACTCTTTTTCGCAAACAGTCTTTCAGATATTGACTGGAATGACAAAAAGGATTTTGCTGTATTGACAGAGCAGCTCAGAGCTGTTGTGTATGAAACGCCCCCCACTCCCGAGGAGGTAATAACACAGCTCAAAGTAAACAATCCCGAAAATAAACATCCCAGACTTTTTTTCTCTGACGATATGACGGTTAGAGAGTTAAGACGAAGAATAAAATATGAGCCATATAAATCCTGGTCAGACTCAATTATTTCCCGTGCCGAGACCTATATAAGCAGAATGTCGGCAAAACCCATAAGGTATGAAATTCCCGATGGAGTAAGGCTTATAGATGTGTGCGAAAGAGTTCTGGAGGATGTGGAAAACATCGGCTTTGCATATCTTTTGACAGGCGATACAAAGTATTCCGACAAGGTTGTTGAGGCTGTAATGACAGTTTGTGCATTCTCCGATTGGAATCCTTATCACTTCCTCGATGTCGGTCATATGGCGGCAGCCGTAGCTCTTGGTTATGACTGGTGCTATGATAAATTCACAGCTGACCAGAGAACAACAGTTAAAAACGCACTTGTAAATTATGCTCTTAAACCTGTTATGGAAGACTACAATGAAGTCTCATACAGGCGAAGATCCTTCAGATGGAGCTCAGAATCCACAGATGCATATCCCAATAACTGGATAGCCATTTGTACCGGCGGCACCATTATGGCAGTCCTTGCCATAGGTGATGAAGACCTTGGAAGCTTTTCAGATGCAGGAAAGGTTATAACAGAAGGAATGGAACGCCTTAAAGACCTTGCCGATTCCTATCTTCCCGATGGCGGCTTTCTTGACGGTCCCGACTACTGGAAGTTTGCAATGAATTTCATAGGAAACACTGTAGGCACAATGCACACGGCTCTTGGCACAGACTATGGCATTTCCCGCTCTCCGGGCTTCAATGTTACTTTTGACTGGCTGGCACAGCTTGTGGGACCTAAAGGTGCATTTAACTTTGATTCCGCCGATGCATCCTATGCAGATTCATCGGAATTTCTCCTTTTCGGAGAGCTTACCGGTAAAAGGGAGCTTATAAGTCACAGAATAAATCATCAATTTGATAAAGGAACAGTGACTCCTGTCTTTAAGGATATACTCTGGTATGACGGAGAAGATTGCAGCAGCTCCGAGCTTCCTCTTGATTACCACTCAAGAGGAGCAACAAATCTTTCGGTTTTAAAAACAGGCAATGACGACTCAGACACCTGGGCGGCAATGTATGCCGGCTACAGAAAAAAGGCATCCGGTGCAATGCAGGATTTCGACGGAGCCTTTGTGTTCGATATGAACGGAAAACGGTGGGCCCTTGACTATGGCACCGAGAGCCAGACCTATCACAGTACGGGTTATAGCTATACTGATTATTACATTTGCCGTCCTGAAGGTCATAACACCGTCATTATCAGCGAAACTCCTGCCTATGCTCACGACTCCGGTCACGACTCCGACGCCTGCGGTACTTTGATAAAAGCTCTTTCAAATGACCGTATGGCAATGGCTGTCTATGACCTTACCGACCAGCTTGATGACTATGGTGCCAAAAGCTGGACAAGAGGTATGAAGCTGGACAGAGCAACAAATAAGATTATCGTTCAGGATGAGCTTGATATAAACGGCACAGCACCCTTCTATTGGTTTATGCATACAGAAGCCGGAATTGAAATAACAGATGACGGCAAAGGTGCAATCCTTTCCCTTGGCGGGGATAAGATTAAAGCAAGTCTTGTTACAGACGATGAATCCCTTGTTTTTACGGTTATGAATCCCGATCCACTCCCCTCTTCGCCCAATCCTTCGAACCAGGAAAGCAGAGAGGGTACAAGAAAGCTGACCATACATTCAGACTCTGTTACAAAGGTAGGCATGGCAGTGGAATTTGTACCATATTACGACGAAGATGAATCCATTTATACTGATGCCTTCACTCCGATGTCTGAATGGACACTCACAGAAAGCTCAGTAACCGTAATAGGAAGCTACAGCAGTGCAAGCGGCACAGGAAACTACTCGGCCGGCGAAACCGTCACGGTGGATGCCGGAACAAGGACAGATGCCGAGTTTGACGGCTGGGATGCCGAGGGTATAGTTTTAGACGATCCCTCCGATCCCATACAAACCTTCATTATGCCGGGCGGCAGTGTAAGACTCAAAGCGAAATGGTCCTATGTGACAACCGCCGCATCCTTTTTTGATATTAACTTTGAAAACTGGGATAGTTACAGCAGTCTTTTTAATTCTGACGGAACTCGTTCGGGATTTAGCTGGTACACCAATATGCAGAAAACCGGAGCAGAGGTTGTAACAGATGATGTGAGGGAAAGCAAGTGTCTGATGTTTCCAATGAGCAGCTTCATGTCAGGACTCAGCTATGTAAATGCATATAGGTATATGGACTCCAATTATTATGCATTCCCCACAGATAAGGTTATTTGGGGAGAATTTTCCGTAAAATTTGAGGGCGGATTTACCGCAGTTGGATATGATCACAAACAGGGTTATGCCCCCATATGTATAAGCCACACCGGAGCGGTCAGACGATTTTGCAGAAATGCCGCCGTCCAGCTTGACCAGGGCGATAAGCCCGATATGTATCAGCTTGAGCTTGGCAAATGGTATCACATCGTCTGGGCAATGGACTGCTCCAGAGCTCCCAGAGGAGATGGCGGACTCCTTTATGCATGGGTAAATGGAACAAAGATTATTAATGGCACGGACTACAGCAGTGCCTTTAAGACAGCCAAGGATGGAGAAGAGCTTTTCAGATACTACAGACTGTATGTAGATAAACCCAAAAGCGGAAGCTCCACAGTGTATTTAGACAATCTTAAGGGCTATGCCACCTATGAGCTGGATGACCATGCATCAGATGACTTTAAGGAAAAAATTCATATAAATGGTAAATTTATAGAGGATTTGGAAAAGGTTTACATACCCCTTTCCACCAAAGCAGTTGAAATAAAAGATGAATTTTCACCCCAAAATGCGACAGTCACCAGAGACGGTGCTCTTCTTTCACCCTCTGATATTGTCATGAAGGGTGACACCATCAATGTCAGTGCATCAGACGGAGTAGGCTTATGGAAATATGAGGCTATTCCAATAGATACTTTTGAAATGATAGATGATAGTCTTTATATGGAAGCTGCTAAGTTTTACATAGACTGCATCAATCTTTCCGACGAAGATATTAAAGCAAAGCTTTTTGTTGCAAATTATGATGGCACACGGCTTGAAGAAATTTCTGACCTTAAAGATATTACCATTTCACCGGGTAAGGGTGAAATTGACGGTGACATCTCCTGTATAGAGTCAGGCGAAAGCTATAAGGTTTTTATATGGGACAGCACAGAGACAATCAGGCCCCTTTGCAAAAGCAGAGAATTTACAAAGAAAAATTGAAACATTCTGAGGAGGTAACAATATGAAAAAAAGATTTTTGGCAGTGCTTACTGCAATTACAATGCTTGTCGCCACACTTGCCCCCATCGGCGCAATGGCAGATGTAAGCGAAGTGATAAAAACATATTATGATATCGACTTTGAAAACTGGACCAATTGGGGCGACAACAGCTTCAATGGTGCAAAACAAAGTGATGGCACTGCAATTGCTCACGAGTGGGGAGCAAACCCCTGGCAGATGACATCGGCCGAAGTTGATGACAGAGCCGGAATTGTTATGAAGGTTGCCGTTCCCACATCAGGCGGCGGAAACTATCTTTTCCGTTCAAGAATGAAATCATCCAACCAGCCTTCAAGCTATTCCAATGTTAAGGTTCTCTGGAATGAGTTCTCAGTTAAGTATGAAGACGGATTTGCCGGATTTGGTACCAGTGAAAATGATGAAGCACGAAGCATCATAAACATCAACAAAAACGGTCAGCTTGCACTTGGTGCTCGTTGGGGCTATAACGAGGTTGGCTCAGAGGGTAGTTTTGATGCAGGAACTATTGTTCCCGGCGGACAGCTTGAGCTTGGGAAATGGTATCACATTGTTGTAGCTGCAGACTTTGCTAATGCGACCTCCGGTGTTCCCGCATATGTATGGGTAAACGGCGAATTAATTGCTGAAGGTATAACAATTCCCGGTTTTTCATCCGGTACTAACTGGGTATATAGCAAGCTCTATTTTGACCAGGCAGAAACTGCATGTACAGCATATATCGACACCATAAAGATATTTGAAACCGAAGCTCTCGACACTCATGCTGAGGATGAATTCAACATCACACTGGAAGATGAAAACACCGATGACTATTTTGTTATAGACGGTTCTGAAATCAAAACTCCTTCAAGAGCAACTCTTGCCGATGTAAAAGCGGCTTTCCCCGGAGCCGATTTCAGATTTGAAAAAGACGGTGCAGCAGTAACCGACGACACCATGAGTGTATCCGGTGTTATTGCATACATTTATTCATCAAACGGACTGGCATACAAGGCATATGAGCTTTCTCCCGATTCACAGACATATACTGTATCGGTAGATGGAAGCTATGCTCAAAATTCTGGTGCCGGAGATTATTCCGTAGGGGATTTTGTTACAATTGATGCAGGCGAAAAAGTAGGAATGAGATTTACAGGCTGGACAACCCAGGGAATCGAACTTGACGATTCCGCACAAACCCCTGTTTCCTTCACTATGGATGCCGGTGATAAAACCTTTATTGCCAACTGGGAAGCTGTTCCCACATATAAGGTAGAGGTTATAGGCAGCTTTGCTGAAAAAAGCGGTGCCGGACAGTATTATGATGAACAGAAGGTAATTATTGATGCAGGTGAAAGACCGGGATATATCTTTGGAGGCTGGATAGTTGAAGGAGCAGAAATTCCGGACACTTCATTAAAGACTGTTGAATTTGTTATGGACACTGTTCCCAAAAAGTTTACTGCAACCTGGAATTTAATTCCAAAATATAAGGTTGAAGTTTCGGGCAGCTATTCAGAAGACAGCGGTGCCGGTGAATATTATGAGGGAGAAACCGTAACAATCAAAGCCGGTGATACAAACAAAGCTGAATTTAACGGCTGGAAAGCTACTGGCGTTACCCTCAGTGACACAGATAGCGAAACCACATCCTTTGTGATGCCGGCAAATGATGTTTCAATCACAGCAGGCTGGTTCAGCTATTCTTCTTCATCGTCAGGCAATGGCGGTGGAGGCGGTGGCGGAGGCACGGCTTCATTCAAGGTCAGCTTCGAAACAAATGGCGGCTCTGCTGTAGATAAGGTTGAAGCAGCAAAAGGAAAAACTATTACTTTGACAAATCCCACAAAAGAAGGCTTCATATTTGACGGCTGGTATCTTGATCCGGAGCTTACACAAAAGGCTTCAAGCTCTTTTGAGGTTACCGGAAATGTAACACTTTATGCAAAGTGGACCGAGAAGACCGAGAATGAACCGGAGGATGAGCCCGAATCGGACGATGACTGGCTGAATCCCTTCAATGATGTAAAGGAAAGCAGCTGGTACTTTGAGCCTGTTAAATATATGTATGAAAGACAATATTGTGAAGGCTTAGGGTGGGGTAGATTCGGACCCGATGTTAACCTTTCAAGAGCAATGCTTGTTACAATTCTCTACAGAATTGAAAATGAGCCCCAAGTATTCGGCAGTTCAGCATTTACCGATATTGAAAGCGGTTCGTGGTATGCAAATGCAGTTATATGGGCATCCGAAAAGGGCATTGTTACAGGCTACAACAGCTATAGCTTTGCTCCAAATGATTTGATTACAAGAGAGCAGATCGGGGCAATTCTCTATAGATATGCACAGTTTAAAGGTCAGGATATAAGCGAATCCGCTGACATTTCAGCCTTTGATGATTCCGGGCTTGTTTCATATTATGCACGCGCGCCTCTCGGATGGGCCGTTGCAAAGGGCTATCTTAACGGAAGAACAGAGACAAGCATTGCCCCCTCGGATTATGCAACAAGAGCGGAAGCACTCACTGTGCTCTACAGATTTATAAAGAAATAAGGAGCTAAGTGCTCAAAACAGAATTATATTGCGGGAGGACATAATTAATGATCACATTTGAAAAAGGACAATCCCATCTTTTGTTTGATGAAAAGAACGGATATTTAGACCGGATAGAATATAACGGAAAAACAATTTCACTACGCAGCAAAATCTGGAAAATCGAAACAAATGACGGACCCTTGGAAATCAAGGATATGACATCATTTAGAACACAGGCTTATTCAGATATGCTCAAGCTTTTCTGGGAAAGCGAAAAAGCCCTGATAACTGTTACCTTAAGAGAAGGTGACGACGGAAAGATATATTGGAATATTAATGCCGATCTGTATGACGGAAATGGTGTAGGCAAGGTAATATTTCCGATATTCGAAGGTCTTGGCTTTGAAAGCGAAAACTACCTTCTGATTAGCTATCAGAACGGAACACTTCTTAAAAATCCTGTTGAGTCTTTCCTGTCCAAAGGCAAACAGATTCCCTTCTGGATGGGAAGAGGAAAAGGAGCATATGAAAATGACTATCCGGCAGGACTTTCCTATCAGTACACTTCCTTCTACAGTCCTTCGGAGTTTGGCTACTATTTTGCTACAGAAGACGAAAATGCCAACATCAAAAGCTTTTCATGGGCATATAACGAAAAGGTATGCGGAATTGATTTTTCAATCATAAACTATCCTGAAAATATGGGCAAAACCTCAAATTACTGTATGCCCTATGAGTTTGTGCTGAAATTGTTCACCGGTGACTGGCAGGATGCCACAAAGGTGTACAGAAGCTGGGCAATCAAACAAAAATGGTGTAAAGAAAAGCTTTCGGAAAAATATCTTCCCGAAAAGCTTGTTAAAACAGATCTCTGGAGAGTGAATCACACAAACGGAAAGCTCGGAACCCGCACAGAGGAATATTTCAATACTTCTCTTATGCTCCGTGATTACCTGGAATGCAATATTGCTCTTCACTGGTACGGATGGAATCTTAATCATGAGCACGACTGGGACACTCCCGACTATTTCAATGATGAAATAAGAAGGATTGGCTGGCCGGAAAAACTCATTGAATGGAACAAACGGTTTTCCGATGAAGGCATAATCAAAATACCCTATACAAATGCCCGTCTCTGGGAAAAAACAACAAAATCGTGGACGGATTTCAATATAACTGCGGCGGCTATAAAAGGTGATGACGGTGAAATTTCCAACGAACCATGGACACCGCAGCAGCATCTTGTAACAATCTGTCCCACTTGTGCCGTATGGCAGAACAAGGTTGTTGATATGTGCAGGGAATATGTGATGGACGAGGGCTTTGACGGAGTGTATCTTGATCAGGTTGCCTCATTTAATGCAATGCTTTGCTTTGATGAGAAACATGCCCATCCGGTAGGCGGCGGTTCATGGTGGAACGATTCCTATCATGCAATGATGAGAAATGTAAAGGCTCTTATCGGCAAAGACAGGATAATGACCACAGAGTCATGCTGTGAATCCTATATTGATGTTTTCGACCTTTTCCTTGTTCTGGACACCTGTTTCCAGCACACGGCATTCAACGCAGTTACACACACCGGCAGTTCTGTAGCGGTTCCGCTTTTCAGTATGATTTACGGTGATTATGCATTGAGTTACGGTTCAATTTGCTGTTTCCCCGACAATTTTGACCGTTTTGAATTTAATTACATCCGAAACATCCTTTGGGGAATGATTCCAAGCATCGAAGCAGGAGAATTGCACGAGCTTGAAAATCAGAAGGAATTTCTTGATGTGGTAAAATGCGGAACAGATTTTTATAAAGCCAATAAAGATGATATTCTCTACGGAAGACTTCTTGAAATTCCTGAGTATTCCTGCGGTACCTATGACATCGAATGGCAGGGTGTGAGCGAGGTAAATCCTCCACAGACATATAAATTTACTCAAACCGTTCCGGAAATTTGTGCGGTTATCTGGCTCGATGCTCAAAACAATAAAAAACTTTATGCATATAACTATTCGGACAAGAAATCAGTTATGGAGCTTGGCGGAAAAAAATATGAGATTGATGCAAAAAGCTTCTTTGTAGAAAAATTATAATAAATCACAGACTAAAAGTTTTATTCATTCTAATTATACTAAGGGAGAGATTATTATGTTTTTAAAGAATATTATTGACGAAGGAATTACAAATCCGTACCTCAATCAGGATGACAGCAAATATGATGCTTCCAAATTAAAAAAAGCACACGATGCAGCCATTGCAAAAATAGACAAGGGTATGGTTGATTTTGGAGACAAATATCCTCACGAATCCAGCGATAATAACATTTATCCCGCTGTTCCCTACACCCATGCCGGATGGAATCAGGGCTTCTGGACAGGCATGCTCTGGCTTGCATGGGAAGACACAAAAAATGATAAATACAAAGACCTTGCAATGAAGCACATACCTGAATTTTATGACCGTATTTACAACAAAATAGGTGTTAACCATCATGATATGGGATTTTTATATTCCCCCTCCTGTGTTGCAGCGTATAAGCTCACAGGTGATAATCAGGCAAAGGAAGCAGCACTTCTTGCCGCTGAACATCTTACAACACGATACAACGAAAAGGGCAACTTTATTCAAGCCTGGGGTGATGTTGGACAGGAAACCGAAAACAGACTTATTGTTGACTGTCTTATGAATATTCCCATTCTTTACTGGGCAAGTGAATTAACCGGCAATCCCAAATATCACGATATGGCATACAAGCATTTCAGAACCACACTTAATAACACAGTAAGAGAAAATGGCGGTTCTCATCAGACATATTTCTTTGATGCAAAAACAGGTGCTCCTCTGTACGGCAAAAAGGACCAGGGACTTACCGATGACACAACCTGGTCAAGAGGTCAGGGCTGGTGTGTATATGGCATGATGCTTACATACAAATATACCAAAGACCCCGACGCCATTGAGGTGTGCAAAAAAATGGCAAATTATTATATCAATCGTTGTCCCGAAGATTTCATTCCTTACTGGGATCTGGATATAACCGAGGGCGATGAACCAAGAGATTCTGCCACAGCGGCTCTGGTTGTTTGCGGTCTTATTGAGCTTATAAAGCACCTTGATGACAGTGATCCCTACAAGGCTCAGTATAAAAAATTCATAAATCTGACAATGGATTCCCTGTATGAAAACTATGCTACAAAGGATGTTCCCGAATCAAACGGACTTCTTCTTCATGCAACCTATTCTGTTCCTCACAAGCTTGGTGTTGACGAGTGCAACATCTGGGGAGACTACTATTATATGGAAGCACTTCACAAATTATATAACGAAACCGAATTATATTGGTAAAATCAAAAATCGAGGATGAAAACTCAAGGGTGATAAGGAAAGTATTGTCCTGAAAATCAGGATTAAAACCATTACTTCCTTACCACCCTTGACCTGAAGTCCCCGATTTTTTTGTGCACAAAATATCCGAATACAATTCATATACATTTGAAGAAGAAATATACTGCTGTGCAATCTGACCGGCTTGCCGACCGTGGCATTGCTACAGTACCCGTCTGCGCCAAGCTCCGCTAAAAAAAGCCACCCGGGCTCTTTTTTTATATATCAGGTTGTCTGATTGTGGAGGTAGCAATAAAACGGGCTAATAACTTTGTTGGGATTAGTGTAAAACAGATTAATACATCTTACATAAGCTACAGTTTGTAGAAATATTTTTTGATAATTGGGAGTATATAGTTGACAGTATATACGAATAAAATGAGCCTCCAAGAAATACTCCGCGGAGGCTCAAAATATTGTATCGTAGATAAATTTGTGGTATAATTAGATATCAGCTTTCCATAAGCCGTGGAGATTGCAGTAAGCATAAGCTGCAACAGGTTTTTCATCAGAAAGAGCAAAGGTTACAACAGGATCCTTTCCGATTTCAAGGCATTTGCGCTGACCACCTCTGTCGGTCTGGAGATATACCCAAACGATGTGATGTTCTTCCGTCATAGGATGCTCATGGGAACCGATTGTAACGGTTACAGTATTGTTGTCAACACTTACTACCGGAATGTGTTTTTCGTGGCTCGCTTCAACTGTACCCGGTT
>JAZNUS010000024.1:0-2698 GCA_045592485.1 Clostridia bacterium
GTATGTACTGTGGTATAAAAAAAGAGCAAGATTGAAACAAATCTTGCTCTTATACAGAAAGGTAGTTCAACAAATTGGAATTTACTTCTTCAACACTTTCTTACACCATGTGTTTTTGTTACATTTCGGGCACTTTAAGTAACGAGTCGTTCCTCTGTGCATTGCCCACAGTGCCTCTGAATAAGTAGGCACAATCTCGTGACCACAATTTTTGCACTTGTAAGCACCTACGCTTACCTCAAGTTTTAATGCATAGAAGCACGGTATCAAAAATACAATGCAAACGCCGAGAATCGTGATGATTTGCCATATTCCTTCGGGTATCAAAAATGCGGCAATTAAGATACCTGCAAACAAGGCAGTCATACTTACAATCATAATTGCCCACATAGAAGTCCAAATTGTTTTGTTTTTCTTCTCTAATTCTTTCGCCATATCAAGCAAAAGCTGTTCATTTTTCTGATTGCTGTTTTCCATACTGATTTTCTCCCCACTTAATAATTCATTTACACTGATGCACAGAATATCACAAAGTTCAAGCATGACAGACGAGTCGGGCAGAGATTTGCCTGTTTCCCATTTTGATACTGCTCTGTTTGTGATACCCAGTTTTTCTGCCAACTGCATTTGTGTCAGATTTGCTTTTTTTCTGCACTCTGCAATAAATTTTCCAATTTTGATTTGGTTCATAGGAAGCCTCCTTTCACATACAGTATAGCTGATTATATAAATAAAAACAACACACCAATGGTTGAATGGGGAGAAATCAACCATCGGTAGAGTAAAAATTGACCGTCAAATTCAAGCTTTACAAACTCTTTTCTCATATTCATTATATCATAAGTATTCCGTTTTTTCAATCTGAGGTTCTCATAATTTACAAAATTGTTATTAAAAACACCCATGAGTGGGTTATTGAGAGCATTGTATCAAATGTTTTCGAATAAAACAAAAGCGGAGGTTTTGACCTCCGCTTTAACTGCTCAGCGTATTGGAATTTGTCCGGTCGTTTACTTTCTAATCGAAAATTGTGCATACCCATTTTTGTATTTTACATAAACCGTGTCGGGGTTAGTATCGTCTGCATAGACCTCTTGTGCCAAATTAACTCTTGCACCGCAGAAATCTTCTTTTGGCCCATTTACATTATCGATGCCGATGATGCTTCCCACATATTCATACCCATCGGGCAAGGGCTCATTAAAGCCCGTGGCAAAATAGAAATAAATCTGCCCGTTATACATGATTTGCGATTGTTGGATTCCCTCGTCAGGATATCCCGTTTCTGTGCCTGCAGTGTTCGCTTCGGTTCGACCGGCACAGCCCACAAAAACCGACACGCAGGTCAACACCAGAACAAATACTATCAATTTTTTCATACAATTACACTCCTTTTTCAAATTCAAGCTTTTGTTTCGGTTTTCTTAACGGTAAAGTGAAGCAAAAGCAGTTCCGCAAGCAATGACAGGGTAATCAGCCCGCCGACAACAGAGAAAAAGCTGATGCCGAACACCAACGGACCTAGCGAGAAAAAGGAGCAGACACAGAGAAGGGCTCTCGCAACCGTTGCCAATGGGTGCTTGCCCGTAATACAATAAACTGCTAACAGAACAAAAATAATACAAGTGATTATAGCGGTAATCAAAGGAGCAAAGTTTGCATATCCAAAGGGCGTCAAATCGAAATAGGAAAAAGTTTTTCTCCAAGGTTCGCCCTCGGGATTTGCAAAATTGCATACCGCGCCATAAGGCAAGATTTCCAAAATCAGCGTGATAACCGGGAATAACAAACACAAAAATCTTTTTTTCATAGGGCAACCTCCTTTACTTGATTTGACGTAAAAATACAAATTTTGTTCCACAAAATTCAAGTTTTTACATATTGAATTTAAAAATACACTTATGAGTTTCTCCATTATTTACTCTCATATCATTATCTTCAGGCAGCTCCGCTATCCCAAGATATTCTCCCTCAAGATACTCACAGGTTTTCTTGGATGCTAAATTGTCAGGATTACAGGTGATATACAAATATTTCATCCCGTGTTTTTGAGCCAAAGAAAAAAGAAGCTTACACGCCTTTGCCGCATAATGGTGACCACGGTATTTCTCGTTTATCGCGTATCCAATATGCCCACTATAATAAAGTCCGTCATTATATCCGATTCTCAAAGCGCAGGTCCCCATTTTGTTTTGGTGTATATCACAAATATAAAAATGATATGCAGGAACCCAATTCCTTTCGGGATTTTCCGGAGTCAATCTCTCTAAAATTAATTTAATTTCCTTGCTTTCTAAAAAATCTGTATTGAAAAATTGCATAATGTAAACAAATCTCCGCAAACTTGAATTTTTCCGGCTTAGCTGATGGAAATGACTTGCGAAGGTAGCGGTAAGCTCATTCGCCAAAAAGCCTTAGGGCATTTTCACTGTAGATTTTCCGGCGAAGCTCATGGGAGATATCAAGGAATCCCATATATTCAAGCTCCCGCTTCATACTGCACCATGGAAAGTCGCTTCCGAAGAGAATTTTATCGGAATCGTGATTTTTTAATATCCGTTCCGCTTGCTCTTTTGAAAGTCCGAAAATCGGAGCAAGAGAAGTGTCAAACCAAATATTCTTGCCGATTAGAAGTTTTTCAACCTCGTCCCACTGTTTGTTTGCGCCCATGTGCGCCGCAACCAACTTCAGGTCGGGG
>JAZNUS010000025.1:0-4954 GCA_045592485.1 Clostridia bacterium
TATTTTGTGGATAGTATGGAAAAGTCGCTGACTTTACCACACTACCCACAAAAACTACTACTGCTGCTAAAAAACGCACAGACAAAATACACATTGAAAATTTTTTTGATAAAAATGGGTCATATGTTTGACAACTGCAGAACTCCAATTTAAATCTTTACAAAAATCCCTTTACAAACTATTGTAAATATGTTATAATAAATCTGTTACAGATATCCGGGGCATTAGCGCAGTTGGGAGCGCATCACACTGGCAGTGTGGGGGTCAAGGGTTCAAGTCCCTTATGCTCCATCAAAACAAAAATCCTGTCGAAAGATAGGATTTTTGTTTTGTATTATTCATTTTTCATTATTCAATATTCATCATTCATTAAATGCGACAGGATTTTTTAATGAATAATGAATGATGAAACCGCCTTCGGCTGATGAATAATTAATAATTGTGGAAGTTTTGCGTAAGCAAAACATTGAATTGTAAGATATTATAATATAAAATATCACCGATAATGACACCGATTTTGGCACCAATACCAAAATACATCTGCATCTATTATGAACGTGAAAGCCAGAAAAAAGCATCGACTTTGTCGGTGCTTTTTTCAACGAAATAAATCCTGCGGATTTGTGAAATACCCTTCGGGCGTGAAATATTGCTACGCCTTGCGGCGTGTGGATTTATTTCATTTCACGGAAAGCGGTAGCTTTCTGTTTCACAATTTAAGAAGCAAATTATTTCACTAAAAATATAAAAATCCTGTCGAAAGATAGGATTTTTGGTTTTGTGAAAAACCACCAAAAACAGATGCTCCATTTTGTGCATCTTATTTTCAAAAAAGGGTTTACTTATTCTGTCAATGGTGCTACAATACAGAAAAACAGGTGATTCGCTTAACCAACAAATTCAATCTTAGCGGGGTGTTTTTATGAACGCTTTACAATGGTTATGGGGATATGTAAAAAAATACAAATTAAGTATGGTGGCAGTACTCATAGTGACGGCATTATTTATAGTGACGGCATTTGTGATACCCATTCTTACGGGACGCATTGTTGGATATATTGAAAGCGGAAACAACGATAGCGATCTCTTATTTTTTTATGTAGCTTTAATGGTAGCAGGAGTTCTTCTTAAGGAAATCCTTGTTTATTCCAGAGCAATTATGCTCGAAACAATGTCACAAAACACAATCAAAAACATCAGAACCAATCTTTACGATAAGCTTCAGTCTCTGGACTGTTCATACTTTGACAAAACCCGTAAGGGCGACATTATGAGCAGACTCACAATGGATGCCGACACTGTCCGCATTGTTATTGCATCCACAATCCCCTCACTGATTGATTCACTTTTCTTCATATGCGTGGGATTTGTTGTAATGTTTGGCACCAGTCCCCTTCTCACTCTTCTTCTTTTGTCCACAGCTCCCTTTATAGGGGTTCTGGCATATTTTCTTTCCAAATATGTTAAGGCAACCTTTGTGAACATCAGAGAAAGCAATGCCGAACTCAACACAGTTGTTGCTGAAAACATTTCGGGTAACCGTGTTGTAAAGGCATATGCAAGAGAAGCATTTGAAATTGAAAAATTTGAAGAGAAGAACAAAAAATACTCAAAGGCACACATGGGCTACGTCTACACCTGGGCAAAGTATGCACCGCCAATGATATTCTTTGTTCATCTGACCTATCTGATTTTCCTTTTTGTCGGCGGCATTCTTATCGTCAACAAAACAATCAGCATTGCAGACTTTACCATATTCAACGGCTGCTTGTGGTGCATAACCTCACCGATGATGTCTGTGGGCGATTTTATCAATCAGTTCCAGCAATTTAACGCAAGCTCTCTTAAAATCAGACAGCTTGAAGAGGAAGAGCCTGCTATCAAAAACAGAGATGTTCAGAAGCGTGACACAGGTCTCAACGGAAAAATTCAGTTTAAGAATGTGACCTTTGCCTATGATGGTGACAGAGTTCTCAAAAATATCAACTTCACCGCAAATCCGGGTGACACCATCGCAATTATCGGACCCACAGGCTCCGGAAAATCCAGCCTCATAAATCTTCTTTCCAGGTTCTACGATCCTACCTATGGTACAATTTATATTGATGATATCAATCTAAAAAACATAGACCTGAAAACCGTTCATCAAAACATTGCAAGTGCAATGCAGGATGTATTCCTGTTTTCCGACACAATTAAAAATAACATAGCCTACGGTGCACCAAATGCAACCTATGCCGATGTTGAACGAGTAGCAAAGCTTGCCGATGCTCACGAATTTATTTCCAAAATGGACGAGGGCTATGACACAATGGTTGGTGAAAGAGGAGTGGGACTTTCCGGCGGTCAGAGACAGCGTATTTCTCTGGCAAGAGCCCTTCTTAAAAATCCGTCCATACTAATTCTTGATGACACAACCTCGGCACTTGATATGGAAACTGAATTTTCCATTCAGGAAAACCTTAAGCTTGCCCATCAGACAAAGATTATTATTGCTCACCGAATTTCATCGGTAAAAAATGCAGACCTTATTCTTGTGCTTAATCAGGGCAACCTCGTTGAATGGGGTACCCACGATGAGCTTATGGCACTTAACGGCTACTATAAAGGTGTGTTTGAGCATCAGTTCGGTGACTTTACCAAAGCTCCCAAATATCACATTCAGCATCCCGCCTATGTGGATTTGTCCAAAGCAGGAGGTGAGAAATAATGGCAGTAAACAGATATGACAAAGACGAAGAATTAAATGTGAGAGTTGACTTTTCTTACTTCGGAATGCTTAAAAAGTACATAAAACCCCACATAAAGTCTATTGTTATTTGTGTGCTCACAATGCTTACAATTGCTTTTCTGGGCTTGCTGTTTCCTTATTTTCTCAGTGTGGCAATTGACAGGTGTATTCCCGAAAAAAACTTCACCCTACTCTACATCCTTTCGGCAATCCTTCTGGTGTCTTACCTTATTATATGGTGGTTTCAGAGAATTAAGGCCATAGTATCTCATAAAATGGCAATGAACATAATTCAGAGTGTCCGTTCTGACCTTTTTGCTCACATACAGAAGCTGCCCTTTGCATTTTTCGATTCAAGACCTCACGGAAAGATTCTTGTGAGAGTGGTTAACTATGTTAATGCAATATCAAACCTTCTTTCAAACGGTCTTTTCAATATGATAACAAATGTTTTTACGATGATTGTTATTGTGGGCTTTATGTTTGCAATGGACGCTAAGTTTACACTGGTTTGTCTGTGCGGTATTCCCATATTTGCATGTATCCTTATGTTTATCAAAAAAAGACACCGCAAGGCATGGCAGAAATACAGTGCAAAGCAGAGTAACCTCAATGCCTACATTCAGGAAAGTATTTCGGGTATGAAAATTACCCAGTCCTTTGCAAGAGAAGAGGAGAATGCCGGAATTTTTGACGGTCTCTGCGAAGAATCAAAAAAGTATTTTATGCGTTCTCAGTACATTGGAATTGCAACACCGAGATTTGTCAACATCATTTCGGTAATCACTCTTTCACTGGTCTATTTCTACGGTGTGGGCAGAATTGAAGACGGTGCAATTCAGGTTGGTATGCTGATTGCCTTTGCTTCATATGTGTCAAGATTCTGGGATCCTATAATTCAGCTTACTAATTTCTATAACGAAATTGTAAATGTCGGTGCATATATCGAAAGAATATTCCAGATGCTTGATGAACCCCTTGTTATTGAAAATCTCGAGGGTGCCACAGAGCTTCCTCAAATCAGCGGTGATGTTAAATTTGACAATGTAACATTTTCTTACGAAGAGGATTCTCCGGTTATCCTTGAAAATGTAAGCTTTGATGTTAAGAGCGGTGAAACCATCGCACTTGTCGGCCCCACAGGTGCCGGTAAATCAACAGTCATCAATATACTTGCAAGATTCTATGACATTCAGGGCGGAAAGGTTACAATAGACGGTCACGACATCAAATATGCAACTCTTGCATCTCTCAGAAGTCAGATGGGCATTATGCTTCAGGACAGCTTTCTGTTTTCAGGCACAATCATGGATAACATTCGCTATTCCCGCCTTGATGCAACCGACGAAGAGGTTATTGAAGCCTCAAAAGCAGTTTGTGCTCATGACTTCATAATGAGCTTCCCTGATGGCTACAACACAGAGGTTACAGAGGGGGGTTCATCGTTGTCGGCAGGACAGAAGCAGCTCATTGCCTTTGCAAGAACTCTTCTTGCCGATCCGAAAATTCTTATTCTCGATGAGGCAACCTCGAGCATTGACACCGAAACAGAAATGGCTCTTCAGAAAGGGCTTGAAAGACTTCTTCAGGGAAGAACATCATTCATCATTGCTCATCGTCTTTCCACAATCAAAAACAGCTCAAGAATTATGTATATTTCAAACAAGCAAATTGCCGAAAGCGGTACTCATGAAGAGCTTCTGGAGAAACAGGGCAAATATTACGAGCTTTATATGGCACAGTACAAATTCCTTGAAAATATGTGATATTCACAAAATGTTCACAAACTATTCATAATGGGTCCATATGTAGATGTTAGTATATAATTGCAGATAGGGAAACGGCAAGATTTCTTTTATCTGTAACAATCTCCATAAACTTATAAAATCCTTAAAACACAGAAAAACAGAGTCGCAGTTTCCCCCACTCGGCTCTGTTTTTCTGTGCTAACAACCGCTTATAAAAAAACTGACTCCGTAAAGGTCGATGGTGATAGCCTTAGCAACCAACACTAAAGGCGGTTTTAAAATATAAATTTCGCCTCACCCATCGTTAAAATACTCGGAAATATTAACATATTCCCTGCGTTTTTGCCTTGATTGAGACAAAATTTATTATTTTAAAACTCTTGCGGACCTCAAATGGATGAATTTTTGAGGAGATTTTGGTGCGGAGGACGCAGGAAGGCTACTCGCCTTTCAAGGACGACAAGGCAAAAGATAC
>JAZNUS010000026.1:0-2061 GCA_045592485.1 Clostridia bacterium
GGACAATCCAGTCTTGTCCGATTTCCTTTGACTCATAGTACGCCTTACAAACGGCTGAAATGTGATTCGCATGACCTCCATGCGGATCCATGGCATTAAGTTTTTCATTGTTAAGCATGGGATTCTCCTTGGATTGTGCCCCCGAAGGGGGCTGGTGGTGGTTTACTTTTTCGTTTCAGGGCAGACCGTAGGCCTGGCAAGTGATATTTTTCTTATATTAGTTCTCTTTTTGGAAGAGCAGAGCCGGTTTGGTTTGGATCCAACGTCCTTCTCCATATTTCAGAGTGACAGAATCCGTAATCCTCCAGCCATTCCGGTAACACAATTGGATATGGTTTTGCAGGTTTGTTCCGTTGTTGCTCATGGTAAACTCAGTAATTCCAAATTCATGCATAATGCGATGGGATTCAAGAATTGCATTTTCTGATTCATAGAACCAGCACACATCAATTGTTTTCAGACCTTTTGCTTTTGCGTCAAGGTACGCATTTACCAATTTGTAAAGTTCACGACTTTCTACACTGTCAAGGTAGACTGCGACGGCATTGAGTCTTTCATTGTTAAGCATTTTTTCCCCTTTCTAGAGATTTTTCTTTGGGGGCCTTGACAAGATTTTTTTTTCTGATAGAATAAAAAAACCTCATGAAGGGCAACCCCTTTCTTTGGTTACTTGCTCGCAGTGCAGTTTGCTAGGCTGGTCACTGCGGGCTTTTTTCTTTCTTGCCCTGAATATCGGAACTGTCAGCTCCTCAATTCTTATGTACACATTTTACCATAAAAAATTTTTTTGTCAAGGGGGTATATTGTATATTTTTCAAAAATTTCATTTTTTTTTGAAAGATATAATTATTTTTAGACAAAATTAACTGCCTATTGGAGTTGAAGTTCTGCTTTCACCCCCCGTAAAAAAGCACTGCTAAAATCAACGCCAGCAACTTGAGCCTGCGTATACAGGTCAAGAGGAAGTGAAAGCGGGACAGTCACTTCATTGACTTCTTCCAAAGTAACTTCGACCAAAAAGACCAATTCATCACTGGTCAATTCAAAAGAGTCTTCAGAAGATGGTTCCGGAATTTTATCACCGTCGAGCAACATTCCGGAAAGATGAAGTTCAAGAGCCTCGACTGCATTCCTCCGACATTCTTCCAGAGTATTCCCGGTCGTTGTACAACCCTGAAGGTCTGGAAATGAAACGCAATAGTTTGCGAATCCATCACACGTTTCTGCGATTGCAGGAAAAACAAACTTTTTCATTTGAAAGTGTCCTTTCTTGTACCACGTGACCAAACATGGGATTGAAATTGTTTTTACTTAAATTTGATTCCAGCTTGGCTCTCAATACTTTTGAGAGTTTTGCCAAAAATTTCATCATGTGACGTTGAAACAGTGACACGACCTTTTTTGGTTGGATGCTTAAATTGTAAATGACCTCCTACAGAAGATACCTGATTCCAACCATCGTTTTTAAGTTGTGTAATGATTTCACGAACTTTGAAATGTCTCATTTACACCCTCCTGATCTGAACCGGCATAATACCAAAACTGTCAGTTCCTCAATTCTTATGCGTATATTATACCACAAATAAAAATTTTGTCAAGGGATATCTGTGCGTTTTTCATAAAAAATTCTCAAATTTTCTAAATAATCACTGAATCTATCAGGGGGTGGTGTCTTTTATATAGGTAGTTAATATTCCAATCATATATCTCACACGCAATGATTTGTTACCGACATGAGCATTCACCTTTTCCAAAAAGTCTGAATGCAGTTCGACGATCCGGCTTGGAGTTCCTCCATGATTATATGTCGAAGGTGGAAGTCTACTGATGATTTCAAACTGTGAAAGCCCCTGATTTGTCTCTTCTGCGATTTTCTCAGAAATGATTTTCTCGATATACTTGACCCGACGCATTTTCCCTCCCACAAACGAATCTAGTATTTCAAGAAACCAAATCGGGAATTCAACCCCCTTTGTTCGTTGGCGATACGGAGTGTCAACCCGTTTAGAACCTCTGATTTTTTCGATATTTCTGCTGATCCCCGCACGCCATTTGTCAGTC
>JAZNUS010000027.1:0-3514 GCA_045592485.1 Clostridia bacterium
TCATCAAGAAAAAATTAATTCTCTCGATGCTGCGATTTTTTGTGAAAATGTCAATTGACACTTCATACAAAATATGAGAAAAATTTTGGTTATTATGACATGTTGTTTCTTAAGTTGACGACATTGCCCACCAGGGGGAAGCCTCACACATCAGCCCAATCCCATCTCACCGACAAACCCTAATTTATAGCTTGAGTTGACGACATTGTATTTAGTGTTGGTAAGTCTATTGACTTTTTATTTTCCTCGTGATATAATGCCTGCAACAAAACACAATGGAGGTTGTAACAATGACATTTGCAACATTACTAAGATATGTAGATTTCGGAAATCCCGACAGTCCATGGAATTACAGATACTACATAATGCACGATTATGAAATAATGGCAAGGGAGCTGGGTGTCGGTCTTTGCGCAATAATGAGTCTTACCGACTATGAAAAGATATGTGACAACTGTGACGGTCTCATTATTCCCGGATCAGGAACAAACTGCTGTCCTTCGTACTATGGCGAACCTCCAATGGATCCTCCGCCGGTTGTTGATGAATACGGATTTGATTCAAAAATCATAGACTATTTTGTTAAGAACAACAAGCCCATTTTTGGTGTTTGCGGAGGTCATCAGTGGCTGAATATCTATTTTGGCGGCACTCTTTACAATATGTCCGATGTTGACACTCATCACAACGGAGATTCAAGAAGCCACGAAATCACAATCACCCCTGGTTCCTTTGTTTATGATGTTTTTGGTAGTGAAAAAGCAATCACCAATTCATACCACGGTCAGGCGCTTGGAAGACTTGCTCCCGAGCTTAAAGCGGTTGCAGTGACAGCCGACGGCGTTATCGAAGCGGTTGAAAACAAAGAAAGACGCATATTTGCAACACAGTGGCATCCCGAACAGTCTTTTCATGTTGAAAAATATTCCCTTGAAAAGAAGTTTTTTGAAAACTTTATTGAAACCTGCAGAAAATAATTTCATATAATGCAAAAATCCGCAAAAGCATGTGCTTTGCGGATTTTTGCATACATAGACAGTGAACTGACAGAGAATCAGTTTTTGCCAAGCTTAAAGGATTCACAGTCTGTACATTTAATTTCTGTGGGATTAGCCTCGTGTGTGCCGACATTGATTTTTGAAAGAGTGCAGTAGTTTTCATTGCCGCAATGATATGCACACTGTTTAACTGTGCATCCGATAGATTTGTTTGCATTACAATTCATATTAAAACCTCCGTTCGGATATTATTATGTGCATTTGCAAATTGATTATTCATTTTTAAATTTTAAAAAAACTATTGGCATATCGAAAAAAATGTGATATAATGTCGATAAAGGATTTTAAAAATAATTGTTTATTGGAGAAAACATATGAAAGAAGGAAGAAAGCTAAAAAATCTTGATCCCATTAATGCTGTTGGCGTTTACATAATGCCCGACAGAAACGGTGCATCAAATCAGTTCACCGCAACAATTGATATTACAGAAACAGAAAAATATATCAAGGAAAAAAGGGCAGAGGGAATGAAGGGCCTCGGTCTTATGCACATTGTTCTTGCGGCATATGTGCGCACAATTGCCACTCATCCGGGCGTTAACCGCTTTATCCGTGGACAGAAAATTTATGCACGAAACAGCATAGATATGTGTCTTACCATTAAAAAAGAATTTAAACTCGATGCTCCCGAAGCAGTTGTTAAAATTATTGCACAGCCGTCAGACACCATTGATATGATATATGACCAAACCAACAGGCTTGTAGGCGAAAACAAAAGCGTTGACGACTCAAACGGCACCGACGCTGCGGCAAAATTTTTAAAATATATTCCCGGGCTTCTTTTGAAGTTTGTGGTCTGGTTTTTAAAATTTCTCGACTATTTCGGTCTGTTGCCCGGTGCACTTGTTAAAGTCAGTCCTTTTCATGGCTCCATGTATATAACCAATATGGGTTCATTGGGCATTGCCCCTGTTTTTCATCATCTCTATGATTTCGGCAATCTTCCCCTGTTTTGTTCAATCGGTGCAAAACGCACTGAGTACAAGGTGAATGCTGATGGCAGTGTCCGAAAGGAAAGACTCATTGACCTGACTGTTGTTTGTGACGAAAGAATTTGCGACGGACATTATTATGCATCTGCGTTTAAAACGTGGAAAAAACACATCGAAAATCCGGCGCCGTTGGATTATGCTCCCGATAAAGTTGTTGTTGATATATAATAATTGACATAATAAATTGATGCGTTAATGGTTTTAAGCAAAAAATTATTTAATAAGGAGATAACATCATGAAAAAAACACTTGCATTTTTAATGGCAATTCTTATGCTTACTGCCTCAGGCTGTGGCAAAAAGACAGAAGAGACTAAAACAGAGATTCCCGAAGAGCCAAAGGTTGAAGAGGTAGTCGAGGTTCCTGAAAACGAGTTTTGCAAAATGATGAAACAGGACACCCGTCCCGTTGCTGTTATGATAGACAATGACTCTGAAGCGGCAAGACCGCAGATTGGTCTTGAAGATGCATATATGGTCTATGAAATTGTTGTTGAAGGCAGTGCAACCCGCCTTATGGCACTTTTCAAGGAGCACGATCTTGAAAAGGTGGGACCTGTCAGATCTTCAAGACACTATTTCCTTGACTATGCTCTGGAACACGATGCAATTTACTGTCACGCAGGCTGGAGCCCGAAAGCTCAATCCGATATTTCTTCTCTCGGTGTGAACAACATAAACGGTATTCTCGGTAATGACGGCACTGCCTACTGGCGAGACAGCACCTATGACAAAACATGGCACAATCTCTATTCAGGTCTTGACAAGCTATACAAAAAAGCCGTTGACGAAAAAGGCTACAGAGGCAAGTCAGATGTTAAGCACAACGAATATCTCAACGAAGACACCGTTCCCGAGGATGGCGAGATTGCTCTTGATGTGAGTCTTCCTTATTCCGGATTCTACAAGGTTTCCTATAAATATGATTCCGACAAAATGCTTTACACAAGATATATAAACGGCAAAGAGCATATGTCTCAGACCGGAGAAGCTCTCACTGCTAAAAATATCATTATCTACAATGTACGAAACTACAATCTTAACGACGGCTCCGGCAAGGGCAGACAAGAGGTTGAAACAGTAGGTTCCGGAAGCGGCTACTATGTTACAAACGGAAAGGTAATTGATATTACCTGGTCAAAACCCTCAAGAAAAGAGAAAACAATCTACAAAACAGCCGATGGCGAGGAGCTTAAGCTCAATCCGGGTAATACATATGTTCAGATTATTCCCACAAAAGTGATTGCAACAATTGCATAATTAAATAGCCTCAATTTCCGACTTTGAAGTTGGTTGTTGAGGCTAATTTTTTGTGATTGAAAAGAAATTGGGGTTTGTCGCTCTGTTTTGCGCTAGTGTGTGAGCCTTCTCCCTGGTGGAGAAGGTGTCAAGCTTGCTTGACGGATGAGGGGATAGTGACACTCCAAGAAAAGAGCACTTGTGCGAATTTGATTGGTTAGTGGAG
>JAZNUS010000028.1:0-5208 GCA_045592485.1 Clostridia bacterium
CTGCAGGAGTTTTAAAATAATAAATTTTGTCTCAATCAAGGCAAAAACGCAGGGAATATGTTAATATTTCCGAGTATTTTAACGATGGGTGAGGCGAAATTTATATTTTAAAACCGCCTTTAGTATTGGTTGCTAAGGCTAGCCATTGTGAATTGTTTTACACCAAAATGGTATCACAGTAGATGTGTATTGTCAATTAGTTACACCGATTAATTTTGATTTTTGGTTGACATTTATATATTGACATGTTATAATTTGTGCTGAATTTTACTAAATTAACAAAGCCGTAATACATAATTATGATAGCCTTAACGACCAACCCTAAAGTCGGCTTTAAAACATAAAATTCGCCTTCAGTCTAGCTATATCTTTTGATTGTATTGCTTATCGCATTTACCAATACATTCAGCGGTTCGATTCATCATTTTAATCGATGAAACCATATAAACTAACAACTAATTGTTGAAGGAGATGCACTGATATGCCATTTGATTACGCCACTTTTATAAAGCCTGACATTGTGTTTGAAAGAGAGTTTTCTTTTGAAAACAAAGCACCGATGTTCCGGAAAAAATTCAAACTTTCTTCTTTTACAAAATCCACATTTCGCATATGCGGTCTTGGAATTGCTTACTGCTGGATAAACGGCAAAAAGGTCAGCGAAGACCTTTTCACGGCTCCCGTTAGCGACTATGGCAAAACTCTTTGGTACAATGAATATGATGTTACATCGCTCCTTTGTGAGGGTGAAAACACAATTGCAGTTATCTGCGGTAACGGTTGGTATAATGAAACAATACGCACCGGTTGGAACTTCGACCTTGCTCCCTGGAGAGATTCACCTAAATTTATAGCTTGTCTTAAAACCGATGGCAAAACAACCCTTGTCACCGATTCAAGCTGGAAATGTCAACCTGACTCCGCAATTATTTTTAATCAGATTCGCAGTGGGGAGTATTTTGATGCAAACCTGTGGGATGAAACATGGATAAATCAGGATTTTGACGATTCCTCATGGGGAAATGCTGTGAGGGACACCACTGCGCCAAACGGAAAATTCCGGCTTTGCGAGTGCGAACCAATCCGCGAACACGAAATCTGTTCACCTGTTAAAGTCTGGAAGTCAGGGGATAAAAGGTTCATTTTTGATTTTGCACACAACATTTCAGGCTATGTCCGCCTGAGTGCAAAAGGCAAAAAAGGCGATGTGCTCACAGTTCGATATTGCGAAAATGTGTCGGACTCAGGTCAGCTCGAATACAATGGGATGGACGAATATTGCACAAAACTGGGCGAGCACCTTTTTGCCACAGACAAATTTATTTGCTCCGGCAAAGAATTTACACATTCGCCGATGTTTGCATATCACGGATTCCGCTATGTTGAAATAGACGGAATTGAAAATGCAGAAGATGTTGATGTAAAATCTGTGTTTGTACATCAGGCCATAGGGAGAAGAACACACTTTGAATGCTCCAATGAATTTTTCAACAAGATGTTTGAGTTTGGAATAGGTTCCTCATGGTCAAATATGTTTTATGCTTTAACCGATTGCCCCACAAGGGAAAAGCTTGGTTGGTGCAATGATGCACAAAGCTCTGCGGAACAGCTTATCACCAACTTCAAAATTGAAAAGCTGTTTGATAAATGGCATCAGGACATAAAAGATGCAATGCTCTATGACGGTTCGCTTCCGGGAATTGTTCCCACTGGGGGATGGGGCTATCACTGGGGCAACGGGCCTGTGTCTGACGGCATCCTCTTTGAACTTCCCTACAGAATATATCTTCACACCGGAGACTCAAAGCTTCTTGTGTCCTCAATTCCATATTTTGACAAATATTTTGGCAATCTGGACAGAAACAAAAACAGCGAAGGCCTGGTAAGCTTTGGTCTTGACGACTGGGCGGCACCGGGCAACATTCACATTGTGGAACCTGAATTTATTAACGCGGTTCTCGAATATAACTTTGCAAACATTGCTCTTGTTGCCTCGGAATGTGCAAAGGATGGAAACAGTGAAAAATATAAAACCAGAGCAAATGCTATTGAAAAACTCATAAAAGAGAAATACATTGCTCCGGACGGCAGATGTACCATAAACGAACAATGCTCCGTTGCGATGCTTGTGTACTACGGGCTTTATGACAACATTGAACCTCTTGCAAGACAGCTTGTAGAAACTGTTGAATCCACCGGTTATCATATCAGATGCGGTATGGTGGGAATAAGAAGATTGCTTCATGCTCTTTCAATGGTTGGTGCAAGCGAAGTTGCATACAAACTACTGACCCAAAGCGGCTACCCGGGTTACAGGCACTGGTTTGACCTTGGTGCTGTCAGCCTTTGGGAAAAATGGGATGCAAATGTGGATTCCGATTCAAAAAATCATCATATGTATTCCGACTATATGTCGTGGATGATTAAAACTCTTGCCGGAGTTAAAATCAATGAAAACAAATGCGGCGAACTTGAATTTTTCCTTGAGCCCCATTTTATTCCTCAAATAAATTGGGTTAAATTTGATTATGACACCGTTTGCGGAAAAATCAGTGTTCACTGGAGGAGAGAAAACGAAAAAATCACACTTTATGTGTATCACGACAGCGATGTAAAGCTCATATACAAAGGCGAGCTTCTTAAGGATAAGGAAAACAAATTTATAATGCAAGAATGAATAAAATGTAAACTGTAAAAGACAAACAAATTTTGGTAGGAAACTTCGTTTTTCAAAAACATTTAAAAATTTTTCGCACCTCTGCATGCAGGGTGGGGTAATGAGGATACCTCCGACCTTATAAAAATTCTCGATGAATACGGAGTTAAAACAACATTTTTTGTTGTGGGAAGCTGGGTTGACAAATTTCCCGAATCGGTAAAGGAGCTTTCCGATGCCGGTCACGAAATTATGAACCACTCAAACACTCATCCTCATATGACAAAGCTTTCGGTCGAAGCAATGAAAAAAGAAGTGGAAGAATGTGACAATAAAATTGAAAAGATTACAGGAAAAAGACCATTTTTGTTCAGACCGCCCTATGGTGACTATAATTCAACTGTCATAGAAACTTTAGAGCAGTGCGGACACTACACCGTTCAGTGGTCTGTTGACAGTCTTGACTGGAAGGACCTTACATCAGACCAGATTTATAATCGTGTTACCGGAAACATCAGACCCGGAAGCATTGTTCTTTTTCATAATGCTGCTAAAAACACTCCTGCCGCATTGCCGAAGATTCTGGAACATCTTAAGCAGCAGGGCTACAAAATTGTTCCTGTTTCCGAAATAATCTATCGTGATGATTACACTATAGACCACACAGGAATGCAAATTCAGAAGGTGACAAATTTGGATTCAGGTAATTGACAAACACGATTTATTATTATATAATTAGTCTGACAGGAGCTGTCCGAAGATTCTGATAACTTCTGTCAGGCTAAGCAGTATCTTGTACGATTCATGATATAAACACTTTCGGAGAAAATGTATGAATAAGACCACATTAAACATAAAAATTGCATACAATGAAATGGGCAAAGCGGAAAAGCGTATTGCCGACTGGATTGAAGCGCATCCCGGTGAAATTATTTCACTTTCCATAGTTGAGCTTGCAGAAAAATGTGACTGCAGTGAGGCTACAATTGTCCGTTTTTCAAAAAGACTTGGATTTAATGGCTATCAGGGGCTTAAAATATCTCTTGCCTCAGAAAGCGGAAATGTTACGGTCAACACAAACATAAGCAGCGAGGATTCAGCATTCGATATGTATGAAAAGGTTTGTAACGACATATATTGCTCTCTTGAAATGACAAAAAAATCCCTCTCACCCGAAAGCCTCTCTGAGGCTGCCCAAAAGCTTTGCAATGCCAACATAATAGTGGTTTTTGGTCTTGGAAATTCTGCATCTGTGGCACTTGATGCCAGTCACAAATTCCTGCGAGCCGGTCTGAATGCGGTTGCATATTCCGACAACCATATGCAGGTTATTGCCGCATCTCATCTTAAAGATAATGATGTTGCCATTGCAATATCACACTCCGGATCTTCAAAGGACATTGTAGATGCTCTTAAAATTGCCGGGGAACACGGTGCCTGCACCATCGCCATAACCGATTGCGGTAAGTCGCCCATACGCAAATATTGTGATATTGTTCTTTCAACATCTGCCGATGAAACCAGATACAATATTCTTGCACTTAATTCAAGAATTGTGCAGCTTGCAATAATAGATGCACTTTATTTTTACATTGTGTACAACCGCAGTGCCGAGGCTCTTGAATCCATAAAGCAGACCGAACATGCACTGATGTCTAAAAAGTATTAATAAGAAATTCCGGACGGTGATTATAATTGAGTAACAACAGAAACGATAAGGAAAGCTGGGAAAGGGATACTCTCAGAATGAAACCCGTGAGGGTTGAGAGGTCAGACGCAAATACGGGCAGTCAAGCGGCGCCCTCCCGCTCTTCGGGTAGAAAAGCAGAAGCTTCTTTTTATGCAGAAGATGACGGAAACAGCAAAGCCAAGCTTGTCATAGGTATTATAGCGGCAATAATTGTTGTATTGTCACTTGTTCTTATGTATCTCGATATGGTTGAAAAAAATGGTGCGAATACCGATGCCGACGACGCTCCGGTTTATGAAGACACAACAGAGTATGAAAATTCCGTGGAAAAGCCGGAAGCTGTCACCGAAGAAGCAGTTCAGGAAGAGGAAAAACCAACTGAAGACGAAAAGCAACAACCATCGGAAGAGCAACCCGATACGGGTGAAACAGAGCCATCCGAACCGGAAAAAGAGGACAACTCCGAGGCTTTAAAACCCGAAGACACCGAAACATCAACCCCCGAATCTGACCCCGAGCCCGAACCCGAACCTGAACAGACGCCTCCTCCGGAGGTTAGCACAGAAACACCTGATGCTCCGGCAGCAGAGATGCAACCGGAAGATAATAGCCTTAACGACCAACACTAAAGGCGGTTTTAAAATATAAATTTCGCCTCACTCGTCGTTAAAATACTCGGAAATATTACCATATTCCCTGCGTTTTTGTCTCGACTGAGACCAAATTTATTATTTTAAAACTCTTGCGGACCTCAAATGGATGAATTTTTGAGGAGATTTTGGTGCGGAGGACGCAGGAAGGCTACTCGCCTTTCAAGGACGACAAGGCAAAAGATACCGAAAATTCACCATTTGAGGCGTCT
>JAZNUS010000029.1:0-7194 GCA_045592485.1 Clostridia bacterium
TGATAAAAATCGTTATAAAAGAGCTGAGAAAAGCTATTATTCCTGTGCGAAAAAACAGATTTTTTGAGCGAATAAGGAAACATAAATCCAATAAATTCCCAATAAATATGAGATGAAATTTCTTAAGTTGACGACATTGCCACCAAGGGGAAGCCTTTCGCTTCAGCACAATTTCAAACTCCCCGACAAACCCCAAATTAACCCTTGACTCGGAAATAATAATATGATACAATAAATATACCCCCGGGGGGTATATTATAAATCAGAGGTGATTATATGTCCGACAAATGTATGTGTCATACAAAAATACGCACCGACCATGAAAAAAAGCTTCTCGCAAACCGTCTGAACCGCATTGAAGGTCAGATACGGGGATTAAAATCAATGCTGGAAGATGATGTTTATTGTATAGATATTTTAAATCAGGTTGCCGCAGTAAGTGCAGCCATTAATTCATTTTCAAAAGAACTTCTTTCCGACCACATCAGAAGCTGTGTTGTAGATGATGTGCTTGCAGGCAAGGATGAAAAAATTGAAGAGCTTGTTAAAACTCTTTCAAAACTTATGAAATGATAAGGAGGACCGGAAATGATAAAAAAATTTGATATTACCGGAATGAGCTGTGCCGCCTGCAGCGCCCGTATTGAAAAAGCGGTTTCAGCCATTGAAGGCGTGGAAAAATGCAGTGTAAATCTTCTTACAAATTCCATGACTGTTGAAACAAGTCTTGAATCGGATGTAATTATTCACGCTGTTGAAAACGCAGGTTACGGAGCAACCGAATCAGGTAAAAATTCCGAAAAGTCCAAAAACAATATTAAGAAAAAAGATGATGGCTTCAAAGAGCTTTGCACAAGGCTCATATTCTCGCTGATTATGCTTGTTGCACTTATGTATGTGTCAATGGGACATGTTATGTGGAATTTTCCCATGCCTTACTTTTTCAGCACCAATCCGGTTGCCACGGGACTTTTGGAGCTTCTTTTGTCCGCAACAATTATGATTGCTAATCAGAAATTTTTTACACGGGGCTTTAAAGCACTGGTTAAAGGAAGTCCGAACATGGACACATTGGTTTCTCTGGGATCGGGAGCATCATTTATCTATAGCACCTGTGTCCTCTTTTCAATGACTGACCATATGCTTTCCGGAGATGTACATGGAATGCATTCAGGGCTTCATATGCTCTATTTTGAGTCTGCTGCAATGATTGTCACACTCATTACCGTTGGCAAAATCCTTGAAAGCTACTCAAAAGGCAAAACCACCAGTGCTCTTGAAGGACTTATGAAGCTGGCTCCGCAAAAAGCCACTGTTTTGCGTGATGGAAAAGAGCTTACCGTAAATACTTCCGATTTGGTTGTGGGAGATATTTTTGTCGTAAAACCCGGCGAATCTATCCCGGCAGACGGAGTTGTGATTGAGGGAGCAAGCTCTGTCGATGAAGCCTCACTTACAGGGGAGAGCATTCCTGTTGACAAAGCACCCGGAAGCCGTGTGTCTGCAGCAACAATAAACAAATACGGCCGACTCATTTGCAAGGCATCGGCAGTGGGCGAGGAAACTTCACTTTCAAAAATAATAAAGCTTGTAACCGAAGCATCTTCAGGGAAGGCTCCCATAGCAAAAATTGCTGACCGTGTCTCTGCTGTTTTTGTGCCTGTTGTTTTGCTGATTGCCATTGTAACCCTTGCAGTGTGGATTTTGGGAGGTAAAGAAATTGGCTTTGCCCTTTCAAGAGGAATTTCGGTTCTTGTCATAAGCTGTCCATGCGCCTTGGGGCTTGCAACTCCGGTTGCAATAATGGTTGGAAGCGGAGTGGGTGCCAAAAACGGAATTCTTTTTAAAACTGCCGAATCCCTTGAGGAAACAGGCAAGGTTAAGATTTGCGTTTTTGACAAAACCGGAACCATAACAAAAGGAACGCCGAAGGTTACAGACATAATTACAACCGAAGGTGTAAATACCGGCGAACTCGCAGAGGTTGCATATTCTCTTGAAAAGCTCAGCGAACACCCTCTTGCCGGTGCTATTGTTGAATACGGAAACAGCTACGGCATTAAAGCATTGGACATATCGGATTTTCTCATTCATCCGGGCAACGGTCTGAGCGGTTTTTCAGGCAAAATTTTTGTGGCAGGCGGCAAGAAGGAATATATAGAAAATTATGCAATAATTGATGAAGCTACAATTTCAAAGGCTGAAGAGTGTGCCGAAGAGGGCAAAACTCCGCTTTTCTTCGTTAAAGACAAAAAGCTCCTTGGCTTTATAGCCGTTGCCGACACGCTCAGGGAAGACAGCAGGGAAGCCATCGGCGAAATTAAAAAGCTTGGCATAAAAACCCTTATGCTCACGGGAGATAACAGACGCACCGCCGAAGCAATTGCAAAGGAATGCGGAATTGATGCCGTTGTTGCAGGACTCTCTCCCGATGAAAAAGAGGAAAAAATCAGGGAGCTTTCCAAAAATGGTAGTGTGTGTATGGTTGGTGACGGAATAAACGACGCCCCTGCCCTTACAAGTGCAACTATCGGGATTGCCATAGGTGCAGGAACCGACATTGCAATTGACGCAGCAGATGTGGTCGTAACAGGAAGCACCATTTCAGATGTATATTCTGCAATTATGCTTAGCCGCAAAACCCTCAGAAACATCAAGGAAAATCTTTTCTGGGCATTTATATACAACATCATAGGAATCCCTCTTGCGGCGGGGGTTTTCATACCAATCCTGGGTTGGGAGCTAAGCCCAATGATTGGTGCGGCGGCAATGAGCCTTTCAAGTTTTTGCGTTGTGAGCAATGCACTGCGCTTAAAGCTTGTTAAGATAAAAAAGCAGACAAAGTGTATCTGCAATGAAAAGGAGGAAAAAGAAATGACAAAAACTGTAAAAATTGAAGGAATAATGTGCCCGCACTGTGAGGCAAGGGTAAAAAAAGTTCTGGAAGCACTGGAGGGCATAACAGAAGTAACTGCCAGCCACGAAACAAAAAAAGCTGTTATCACCCTTACATCAGATGTATCTAATGAACTTATTAAAACAACAATCGAAAACGAAGGATACACAGTTATCGAATTTGAATAATTAAAACCCGCATCCGGCTGTCATTTTTCAGCCGGATGTTTTTTTCTGTATTGAGATGGTGTAATTCCCGTAGCCTTTTTAAATTCTCGGCAAAAGTATTGCAGCGAAAGAAATCCGCTTTGACCGGCACACTCCTCTAGTGAAACAAAGGGATAATTCAGAAGCTCTTTTGCTCTTTTGATGCGAACTGATTTTATATATTGTATGGGTGATATTCCATATTGTGATTTAAACAATTTTCTGAAATACACTTCACTCATTCCATTTTTCTTAGACAATGAAGAAATACTGAGCTGTGAATCTGAATAGTTTGAATCAATGTATAATTTGGTTTTCTTTATTTTCATAAGAGCTGTGGGGGCGATATACTGAGCTGATACAGATGATGAAATAATCCCATAGATATCATAAAGAACAGACATACTTCGCTGAAATGAACCGTTAGCGGCATTTGTATGATAACTCAGAAGTTTAAGAAAAAGATTTTCAGTGTTGGAAATGTTCTCAGGATAATACACATCGCTTTTTCTGAGTATTTCTCCGGAAAACTCAAAATCACAATATATGCTTCGGTATATGGGAGTGTGAATATCCATTTTGTACACTGCATGATGAGCAAGATACAGAAGGTCTCCTTTTCTCACGCAAACTATGCAGCCGTCATCAAAGGTATAGGTACAGCTTCCGTCAGTCACAAAAACAAAAGCATCACTGTGTCTGCCGTGTACTTTAATTTTTTTCGAATCAGTAAGCTTTGTTACCAGAACATTGATTATCTTTTTAAAATAAAGCTTTTCATAAGCAATATTTATTTTATCCACAAAATCACCCCACATTTTATATCGTTATTATACAATAACAAAAGCCCAAAATCAATACTTTTGCTATATTATGTTTCGAAAAGTGCAAAATTTGCGATTTTGAAAATTTACATATTGCTTTTATACTGATACAATGAAGGCAATAAGGAGTGTGATTTTGATGTCAATGACAAATAAAGAACTTAAAAGCTACATTGAAACCCGATGGCAGTGTGAAAACGAAATTGATGTCCTTGAAAAAGACTGTGAATCAATGGTATTTCTTATGGACAACTGCGAAATAAGTGTCCCTGCCCAAAATCGCTTTTTTGTTGATGTAAACTGCCATCACCTTGCCGCTGAGCTCACTTGGTACAGGGCAAGAGTTATGAAAAAGAAATTATGAAGAATGAATATGCTCACGCAAATGACACTCTTGCATATACAGGTATGCTCGACATAAGCCATACTGCGCCGAAATGGGAAGACATTTTAACACTTGGTTTTTACGGACTAAGAAAGCGTGTTGAAGAATACAAAAACAAATATTCAAAAGACGATAAAACAGAGAGATTTTACAATAGTGTTCTGAATTTTTATGACGGAATAGACAGATTTCTCGAAAGAGCATCACTGTGTGCAAAAGAATCCGGCAAACCGGAAATGGCTGAAGGACTTTTAAATATACGGAACAAATCACCTGAAAATCTTTATGAAGCTATGCAGACAAGTATTGCCTATTATGTTTTTCATCACATATTTGAAGGCACATACCTTCGAACTATGGGGAGAATTGATGCACTCCTTTTCCCTTTCTGGATAAAAGAAGACAAAGAATATGCGCGAAAGCTCATTTATGACTATTTTGCAGAAACTGACCGCCTCAAGGCACCTGCCAACATTCCTTTTGCTTTTGGCGGAAATGATGCATACGGCAATTCAACAGTAAGTGAGCTCACCTATGAAATTGTTGATATGTACGCAAATTCAAATCTCATAAACACCAAATTTCATCTTCTTTGTGCCGACAATACTCCAGAAAGCATTATTTCCGAGTGCTTTAAAGCCATTCAGAACGGAAAGAACAGTATCTTCTTTTTATCGGACAAAACAGTAATTGAATCACTGATAAAAAACGGTGCCGAACCTGATGACGCAAGAAAGTATCATATTGTTGGTTGTTACGAGGCAGGCTGCGAGGGTGAGCTTACCTGTACCTCAAACGGAAGAATATCTGTTCCTAAAGCTCTTGAATTCGCCTTGAACAACGGTAAAGATATGATTACAGGCTACCAGACCGGGCTTGCAACAAATTCGGGGTTCGAAACCTTTGATGAGCTCTTTGCTGAATTTGAAAGACAGATTGAGCACATTACTAAAAAATCAATGGAAATTATTGCACACTACGAAGCTCACTACGATAAGCTTCACTGTGCTCCGCTTTTTTCATCCACCTATCCGGATACCTTGAAAAGCGGGAAGGATCTCTACTGCGACCGTGGCGCCAAATACAACAATTCTTCCATAAACGCAATAGGTCTTGCAACAGCAGTGGATTCTCTTGCTGCAATCAAAAAGCTTGTGTATGACGACAAATCCATTACGCTGAAAGAACTTACAAATATTCTGAAATCAGACTGGGAAAACCAGGAAGCACTCCGACTTACCATCAAAAACAAATTCCCGAAATTCGGAATAGGAGATGCCGAGACGGATATGCTTGCTGCCAGAACCGTTGATATGATTTCCTCTCACATTTCGGGCAAACCCAACGCCAAGGGGGGTGTTTTCCGTCTTGGACTTCTTTCCATTGACTGGAGATGGGAATTTGGCGAAAAATGCGCAGCCTCGGCAGACGGCAGACACCTTGGAGAAACATTGTCTCAGAATACGAGTGCATCCTTCGGGGCAGACCGCGAAGGAGCAACTGCCCACCTTACTTCAATTGCACGCCTCGACGCTACAAAGGTGCCAAACGGCTCAATTGCTGACATTGATCTTCACATTTCTGCAGTAAGAGGGGAAGCCGGAAACAAGGCTCTTTGCGCTATGCTGAAAACATACTTTGAACTTGGCGGATTCGGAGTCCATTTCAATATTCTGAACACCGAAATTCTGAAAAAAGCAAAAGAGAATCCGTCAGCATATCCCAACCTTCAGGTAAGACTTTGTGGATGGAATGTTTTATTCTCAACTCTGAGCGAAAAAGAAAAAGATGAATTTATTGCGAGGTCAATGAAATGAAAGGAATAGTATCTTCTGTCAAGCGCATGGAAATTCATGACGGTGACGGAGTGAGAACAACGGTTTTCTTTAAGGGTTGCCCTCTGAAATGCATATGGTGTCACAATCCCGAAAGCCTGTCTTCTAAAAAACAAACTGCTTTCTTTTCGGAAAAGTGCATATTCTGCGGACTTTGCAAAGGTGAAAAAAACGAAAACACTTCCCTCATCTGTCCCTCCGGTGCGATAACTCACTTCGGAACTGAATATGAAGCGGAAGAGTTATGCAAAATTCTCACCAGAGATAAAGTATATTTTGATAACAGCGGAGGCGGTGTAACCCTTTCTGGCGGAGAGTGTCTGATGCAGGCAGATTTTGCAGTTGAAATTGCACAAAAACTTAAAAACAAAAATATAAGTGTGTATATTGACACTTGCGGATATGTAAAAAAAGAAGTTTTTGAAAAAATAATTCCCGTCACCGACAAGTTTTTATACGACATAAAAGCGATTGATTCTGCTGTTCATAAAGCATGCACAGGAAGAGACAATGCTCTTATTCTTGACAACCTCAGATTTATTCTTGAAAAAGGGTGCAATGTTGAAATTCGTTATCCGCTTGTGAAAGGATATAATGACAATGAAGCAGAAAAAATCGGTGGATTTTTAAAGGACTGTGATTTCAGAGGAAGGGTCAAGGTTTTACAGTATCACAATTTCTCAGGTTCAAGATATGAAGCGCTCAACATGGAAAACACTCTGCCAAAGGTTCAGACATCATTTGAAGATGTTGAAAAAGCAGTAAAAACTATCAGAAGTTATTCTGTTGAGGCTGTAAACGGGATGACTGATGATTAACAAATTGGGGTTTAGCGGGCTGATTGACGCAAGAGAGAAAGCCTTCTCCCTGGTGGAGAAGGTGTCAGGCTTGCCTGACGGATGAGGGGATAGTGACACTCCAAGAAAAGAGCACTTGTGCGAATTTGATTGGTTAGTGGAGCGTTAGAAAGCAGTGTTTTCAACAGTTTGAACGAATTTCAAATTTGTTTTTGAAATTACTTTCTTTTGGTTCCCCTCATCAGTCACCT
>JAZNUS010000030.1:0-8693 GCA_045592485.1 Clostridia bacterium
ATACCTTCTGTTCGTCATAAAATGCAACACCTGCTGAATTTCCCGAAACAGGACTTATTGTTATTGTTTTTCCAATCAGATTTTTACATGGGATGTAATCTTCGACACCGCACAAGGTCGCATTTGTTCCTCCGGCCACTGCTCCATTTGTACCATTGATATAAATTCCGTCTTTCATCGGATATAGACCTGCGTTATATAAATTCTTTCCCATCAACACTACAGGAATTTTATATTTGCAATAATTGTCATCGTTTTTGTCCGTTACAAGCTCGCCAACGCTCTCAATCTCAACAGGAGTCTCAGGTGAAGGGATACCATCCTGCACACTCTCGCCATACACCTCAAGCTGTTTCATTTTTCTGCCCGTCTTGCATTTTTCCATCACAAGAGGCACCCCCTCGGCATTCCCCACAATGTCAGAGTGAGCAATGCCCCAATTAACATAATCTCTTAGTGTAAGCATCAGACCACCTCATATTCAGAATACTTCACAATCCATATTTTCCCATTATACTTTGCATAAATTTCATATCCCGTATTTGCTTCTGGAACTAAATCAATATCCGTTGTATTGCTCGTGTCAACTGTCAGATTTGTTGCAGTTTCGCCACTTTCGAATGTGATGTAAATAACATCTCCATCTATTGCAGTCGTTGGAAACAATAACACAAGCTCTGTTTGTTCTCCGAAGTTGTATGGGGTATTGACAGACAAGGTTTCACCAAATGTTGCTTCCGGAACTGTTGTAGTTGGTTTTTGTGTCAATTCTCGTATAGCCGCTCCGTACTCGTCAAACATCTGTCCCATAGCGTTAAAGTTATCATTTGAAAACTCCGAAACATAGTTTATAGCAGACACAAGATTTTCTCTATTGCCGGGAGCAATTGTGTCACTTAATTGTGAAATATCACCAACCACATTAGTTGTTGCCCACTCAACCCAATTTGTCGGCTCAAAAGATATAGCATCAAATGTACGATATTTAATGCTTGTTGCATCATTATAGCAACTAATCCAAAGCTGGTTATATCCGAAATTTCCAACTCCAAGGAATGTATTAATCAAATATGAAACACCATAAATATCCCCAGTTTCATCAACATCCACAAGTTTAAAAATACCAAACTTTTCAGGTGCAGTATCTCTTACCCAATCTTCTGCATGTTCACTTTTTGTTAAGTCAAATCTTATTTCCGTCACAAGATTTTCAACTTCTTCTTTAGTTATCAACTCACCCTTGCCTGAGCTTACACTGCCGGCAAACCAGGCATTGCCTTCCCAATCAAGAGTATGTGCATTAGAGGGGGTTTTCGAGTCACCATTACCAACTATATGAGCATATTTCGAATCATGATCCTCTATATTAAACTTACCCTGTACATGCTGATAATCTCCAAATGCTGCAGTATTTTTACCCTCAGCATGAGAACCTTCACCGGCAGCGTTGGCATAATACCCTTCAGCATGAGCATAATAACCCGTGGCCTTGGAATATCCTCCTTCAGCATGAGCACTTCTGTTTTCTGCCCTGGTACCCATACCTTCAGCATGAGCAGAATAACCGGATGCAACAGTGTTTTTACCCTCGGCGTGAGAATAATCTCCGGAGGCTTGGGTGTCTCCCCCTTCAGCATGGGAATACTCTCCGGTGGTTTCAGTCTTAAAGCCTTCAGTATGAGAACCCTTTCCCACAGCTTCTGTCAATGCTCCTTCTGCATGAGATGCCAGACCCACAGCCTGATTTCTTCTGCTGTATTGTTTTCCGTCAATGGTTTCAATAAAGCCGCCCTCTGCATGAGAATAATCCCCTTGTGCAATATTCTGACCGCCTTCGGCGTGAGAAGCTAAACCGATAGCCTGAGAGGTTTGTCCCTCTGCATGGGAAAGCTTACCAAGAGCCCTGGTGTTGCCTCCCTCCGCATGGGAAGCCTCCTCTGCAGCAATAGCACTGGTACCCTCCGCATGTGCATAAACACCTGCCTTTGTGCCGCTTCCTTCAGCATGGCTCCGGTTTCCGGCTGCTATGGTACCTTTTCCCTCGGCATGGGAATCACTGCCGAGAGCTTTGGTATTCTCACCCTCTGCAACTCCTCCGTAAGCAAAGTTTTTTACACCAACTTCAGGCTTGGCAGGTACAAAAAATATGAACCTGTGAGGCACAGTTGCTTCATCAAGACTAAGCCCTTCAGGAATTTCTGTAAACGGCAGCTCACCACTATACTCAACTACATTATCTAAAATTTTTTTAATCTTACCGCCAAAGAAATGATAATGCTGTCCCAGTATAATTGAAAACTCATCTCCATCATTTTTTCCTTCAGCTGATTCTCCCTTGTATGCAGGAGTATTCATATAAATATCCGTATAATCATCTGTACTGACTGTAGGATATGTTTCAGAGGTAGGATAATCTGCCGTTAAATAAATCTTTTTATTAACGGTATCTATGGAACGGATATGATAACCCATACACCCTGCCAGATTACCGCTTCCGATTGCAATTGAATCCTTTCCTATAACAGCAGAACCGCCGATTTTAACAGTGTCCTCGTTCTTTCCCTGTATTACAGGTTTGTTATTCAGATTGTTGTAATCAAGGGCGGAAAGCTTATTTTCAACATCTTTTTTAGTTTCATATGTGTCGTGTATAATATTGCCGTTTTCATCGGCATGTGCTTTGTCTGCATTCCGTGCATCCTTAGCCAATCCCACCACCTTATCACCGGCAATAATCCTTGGTATACCTCTCACATCCTCAAGCTCTGCGGAAGTAAGATGTTTTTTATCCATTCCATCTGTCTCGTTGATGTGTTCATTCAGCCTTCCGTCTAAATCTCCAACTATTCCTTTAAATTCTAAATCTTTAGCATCTATAACCGATCCTATATCTTTAGCTACTTCCTCAAACTTCGTTGCCACCGCAAAGTTCGACACTGCATTTGAGCTATCTGCGTTGACCTCACCATCAATCTCAGGCTTATTTTTGATATAAGCATCGGAGCGTTCGTCAATCTCTTCCCAGTCAGACTGAACATTAACCTCAGCGCCTTCTTGTACAGTTTTCAAAAATTCAAGTGCTCCATTGAGTTTTTCAATATACTCATCATATGTAACAGTAGCCTGCAAAGCCTTAATTTCGTCAAGTAAATGTGCAAAAAAATCAATGCTTTTTTTGTCCACAATATTAAAACTTGAAATAGACTTGTAAACTTCGAGATTTATCCGCGGAGAAACCATAAGACCGTCAACACCGGAATCAGTGGTCGAAAAAAAGAAAATCTCAAAAGACAAAACACCGGCAACAAAAGAATCAAAATAATCAAACTGATGCTCAAAATAATAATTTCCGGAACTGTCAACATTAAAACTAACATCAACATCATCAGTCTGCCCGTCCGCCCGAAGAATACGAAGAGATATTTTTTCAAAATCTTTACTCGGATCAAACGAATTACCGCCTCTGTAAATCAAAAATCTTATACTGTCAACACCGCGGGAATACTGTTTGATTTTTATGCCGGAGCTCAGAACCCCGGCATTATTAAGTTCAACCTTAACATCAAATCTTGCCATAAAAAATCACACCTTTCACCAAATATTTTTGAAGCATGTAATGTTCTCATCAGAACGGTCACTAAGAGACTCCACATACTCATTTAAAAGACTGTTGTACATTTGCATATAATTGTTGTAAGAAGCAGCATCATCAAGATGAAGATAAATCTTTGCAAGAACATAATAAATGAATAAACCCTCAAAAGCTGACGAAACAGGCAAAGGATCATTTCCACTAACAGGGGGACAGTATATATATTCAATTTTAAATTTACTTCCTTCAGGAATCTCCCCGCGGGAAATCATATTCAAAAAATTTGAAAACTTGTATTTACTGCCATTGAAATAAATTCCGCAAACCCTGTCTGCAGTAAAATGCACAGGCATTTTAAATCCGGCGCCGAAAACAAATTCCTCAAATTTAACAAGCCGAAAATACCTCAAATGCAAGTAATCGGAAAGCTCTCCGGCAAAAGAAAGTTTTTCTTCCATATCAAATGGATTCGGAAAAAGTGCATCAACCTTTTCAATCAATTCATAAAAAGTCATTAATAATCACCTCATTTAACCTTTTGGAAACTGTGTTCCCCCAAACCAAGCTTGCCCTTTGCATAATTCCTGAGCTGAACATTCAACCTGTCATCCATAACCCGTTTTTTATATGCTCTGATAAGCTCATAAAGTTCATCATCTGTATAAGACCTTGAACTGATCCAGGGAATAAGATAACTTGAATATCTTTCTTCAAGTCCGTCATTATATGCTTTCGAAAGAGTATCATATTCAACCTGAGTGTTGTAATAGCTGTCCTTTTCGTGAGAAAATTCATAATTATAGCCAACACTTTTGTATGTAAACTCAATTTTATCGTTAAGGTCATAAAAAGGATATACAGTGGCATCATGAGAATATTCATAGGCCTTTCTGATTGCATTGTCAGCGCCGTGCTCCGAATCAAATTTTTTCATGGCATCTTTATAAATATAATCATTTTTTATGAATTTGCCCACATTTTCAATAGCCTTTTCCCTTGCCTTAAGAAGCTTTTCCGATTTCTTTTCATCCGACAAACCGGCCCAACCTTCAGACTCAAAAAGCATACTGTATTCCTTTTCAATCTGCTCCTGTGAAATCTCCGAATAATATCCGAGCTGTTCATCACTAAGTTCAAAATTATAAGTCTTGTTGTTAGAACTTCTCTTCTGATTCCTGTCGGGATAGTAAAATGGCAAATAATCAATATTACCTTCTTTTTTGTAGAATTTAACAGCATCATCCTCGCCATGAGCGGCAACATATTCATCAATTTCCGATTTAAAACGGAATGAATTTTTTATCCTTTTCGCAAAATCACCGGAAATTTTGCTGTGCTCTTTCTTAAGTAGCGAAAGCTTCCCGTCATCATCAGAATTTTTGTATTTGTCGGAATTAACAACATTTTTGTAAGCATCCGATAGCTTACGGTTCAGATCATCATTATACCGCTTTCTTTCCTCTTCGGTCAGAGTAACAGTCTGCTCATTGCCAAGCAAATCATCATAAATAACCTCTTTGTCAAGAAAAGCATAAGGCAATGCATAATCTTCTCCGCTTTTATCAAGCAAACGGCTTATCTCTCCTTCGAAGCCCTTTCCGCTTCGGGTGTAAAATCCGGAAACAAAATCATCAAAAGCTTTATTACGAAGCTTATCATCTTCTGATTTTTTCTCATAATAATCATCAATCCCGTCATAGTATTCTCTTGCCTCCGGGAAAGCTGAAGAACCAAACAAAGCCCCTCGCATAAAGTTACCCCGGCTTTGCTCAACCTCATAGCTTAAACCGCCTTTTGGCTTGCCGGCAATAATCTCGGTAAAAGGTGTTTTGTAATGACCGCCCTGGGCATAATCAAAAAGACCTTTAGTTGTTTTCTTCACCTGCCCGCCGCCATAGGGCATCAGAAGTCCCGTTCCAAGCTCAAATCCTGCACCAAGCAAATCACGGTCCTTAATTCCTTTTTTCATGGTATTGCTGACAATTGATAAAACCGGCATACTTCCGAAAAATTCATTGTTTGAATCAAGAGGATTATCTTCACTAACCCAGTCAAGCATTGCAGCATAAACCTGACTGAAATTCCTGTGCTGAGCAAAATCGATGCCGGTGTTTTTTGCAGAACGAAGCATACCGTCAAAGAACATATTAATATCAAACCGGTTGCCGTTCTTTCTGTACGCATCACTGAATCCCCGCCTGAAATTGTTTATAACATCAAATTCTGCCCTGAAGCCCAGCATTTCTTCAAGCAAATCATTTATACCGACAGTAGCAAGCAGATATGCCGCAAGCTTAAAGGCGTTACTTGAAAACTTTTTCTCGCCGCTTTTGTTATGCTTGTAATATTTGTAGCTGTTTTTGTCACCAAAAACATGATCGTCATTTCCTCTTTGCTTAACAGTATCAGAAAAGAAATCCCTCAAAACATTCCAGTTGTTGTTGTTCTCCAGAAGAAACGATAATGTCAGCTTAACCGACTGTTCTGTAAAAGCAAGGGGTTTTTCACCAATTCCGCGCCCTGCACTGCATTTTTTTGCAATATCATCAGCATATATAACCGGATCAGTAGCACCAAGTCTGAGTCCGTCCTCGTATGCCGCAAGCCAGATGGCACGGCAGGCAAATTCATCACCAATAGAAACAATGTTTTCAGCAACTCTTCTTGCACTGCTTTTTCTCTCAGCAAAGGATAAATCAAGATATCTTTCTGCAAGATAATTGCTCTGCTCAAAAAGCGAATCATAATGCTCCATAAGCTCGGGATTGCTTACTGCACGAGCAAGTCCAAATGTTGCATTAACCAAAAGATTTGGATTCTGCAGATAAAAAATGCCGTTTTTAAGATTCAGAATCTGTTTTACGCTCACACCAAGATTGCCAACAATGATATTAGACATAGCCTTGTTGTTAAGCATAGAAATTCCGGACAGCATGCTTCGTCCGCTTTTTCCCATAAAATCAGTAAAAATACGGTCAACACCAATTGTCTTTTTGGCAAGATGATTCGAAAATTTGTCAAGATAACTGAGGAATGAGTTCAAATCATCACTGCCCTGCTGAGATTTTGCATGAGCAAGAATTTGCCGCACATTGCGAAACTCCTTGATAAATGGGTTAATCTGAATTGTGTATTCAGCCTGTTGCATATACTCAAGAAAGCCCTTAATTGCCGAATACCCGGTTGATTTACCCTCGCGCATCTGACGGTATGACTCAAAGCTCTGATTAGGCTTCGTACGGTCAGAAATACCGGCAAGCTCCGGATCAATCTGAATGTTTTCCGAAAGAGCAAAACCAAGTGAAAACAAATCATCACCAATATCCTTAAAATGCCTGAAATAATCCTTCCTGGGCTTAATAAGTCTGTCAGGCTGACCGGGATAAATTTTAGCAATGGTCTCGTTGGCACGCTTGAGATAATCGTCATACATAACCCGAAAGCTCTCAGCACAGTGCTTGATTTGTTCAGCCTTAACCTCACCGAACCGGCTCACAAGGTCGTCATAACCAAAATCAATGTCAACAACATCACTCGAAGCATAATCTGCAGGGTTATATCCCATCCTTTTGAAAATTCTCATATCACTTGACTTATTAAGGTCGAGATGCAGGCTTCCCTCACCATAGGCTTGAATTGCAATATCAAAATTATCCCCGGGTTCAAAATCATATTCACGGCACATTTCCGTCAAAACAGAAACATTACCCATCAGATTCCTTGCATAAGCTCCTTTGGCACGGTTAAAATTGTCAATAAGCGGTTTAATAACATCATAATGATTACCGAAAACTCTTTCAAAATTTCGCTCAAGGTCATTAAACATATAGCTTCCGTTTGCAAAGGAATTGTTCGTGACATACGATTTCTGATAATTGGGTGAATTTTTGCTTCGCTGACTTCTTGTGCGCTTGTATGGAAGAATAGCATCAATATCCTGAAGCGAAGCTGTAAGCTTGTTGTAATCAACGACCGAAGCTCCAGTTGCAATATATATGTCGCAAATGTCCTTCGCCAGATTGTAATTTCGTACCGCATCATACAATTCCATTGTCATGTCATAGGGGCTTTGAAACGCATAATCAAAAGGATTGCTGTCACTTCCCTCAGAGTGCATAACCGAATAATGCTCGTCGGTAATTCCTTCATCTCTTGCCATATCACGGCGGATTTTTCCTGCAAGCATATTCATTTTCTGACTTGAATGTAAAAGGTAATATTGTGCATCAGCAAAAGAAAAAGCTTTAAGAGCATTAATATCACCGCTTCGGCCCAGAGCATCAAAAGCATTTTTAGCACGGGAATACATAATGTCTGCAGTAGTAAAATCATTGGAAACAGTTTCTGCAGTATTGTGAGCAACGAACATTAAATTCCTTCCGGGAACACGGATGGTATCTGTAAATCCCACACCGGAATCAATGGCAACAATAGCATCATATTTTGAGCCTTCAGAAACATCGCTGTTCTGATAATTCGCAAAATCATAATCTGCCTCTGCAGGTAAAAAATCAATAATTCTTCCGGTACCGTAAGACACATTCCCGGAATCGTTCATTTCAAAGATAACACTGTCCGACAAATGCAGTGAATTGTTGTGCTTGTCCTGAATCTGACTTCTCACAGTGTTGTCCTCAAAACGAAAATTCCACCCTTTTCTCTCGTCAATATCCTTCTGTGCAAAAGAAATTGTCTTAACAGTTTCCGCATCCACATCACCAAGACCGTATCTGATTGATGCACGCCTTATAATCTCAGAAATAACCCTTGTGTTGACTTGTGTCGAATCATTATCCAGAGGTAAGGAATTGGATTTTTTAATATTTTCCTTGACATAAGCCTTTTCAAATTGCTTTCTTTTTGCCTCAATTCTTTTCACAACAGGCTCAAAAAGCTTTGCAGCATCACCCTCAGCGTTTTTAAATCTTCTTATGTTTCCGTCAAAAAGCGAAAACACATTATCGGCAATTCTTGAAAGCCTGTTCATATCACTCTGAGCAATAAATTTAAGCGACTTGGGATTTGCAAGTAAATGAGAAAGTGTAGCAGCTGTAAATTCCTCGTCAATAAGATTTTTGTTTTGTGACTTGGTTCCGTTCAG
>JAZNUS010000031.1:0-7547 GCA_045592485.1 Clostridia bacterium
ACTTCTGCATAGTTTCTTAAATCTGAAACAGGTCTGATATTTGGCATATAAAAACCTCCTTTAATATCTGTTGTAATTATTGTATCATAATTTTAAGTAAAATACAACAACAAAATTAAATTTTCCAAAAAAAATTACGCATAGCTTTGAATACTATGCGTAAATCATTTAAATAACTATCCTATACTCATAACCGATTTTATGCACATGCCCGTCAACAGTGCGGTTGTTTCGGGTAAAAAATGTGGTTCGTACAGGACAGATGTTATTAACCATCTGACCACCTACAGAACCTGCCTGCTTGGAAGTTAAATCACCGTTATAGCCCTGTTTAAGGTTAACACCTACTTCTGATGCTGCTTCCATTTTGAATCTTTCCAAAGCTTCTCTTGCTTCAGGAACTACATTCTTCTTAGACATAACTTATACTCTCCTTAAAAATAATTGCAAATCAACTTTGCACTATCTATTTTGTTCACAGGAGCGTTTTATATGTGAGGTATTTTTTTACAACTTTATTTTTTAAAATTCAAACAACATCTGCATCTTCGCTGTCTTTAACATCACTGCTTACTTCCATTTTTGAAACAGAAATTTCATATGCTGTTTTTGTTACCGTTTCATCTTCGGAAATTTTTTTCTGATATTCTCTTGATTGTATTCTTCCCCAGATTTTTATGTTGTCTCCTACATTCAATGATGACGAATATCTCGCATTTCTGCCCCAGGCAATGCAGGGAATATAGTCAGATTTATTATATGCACGGTTTACTGCAATGAGCAAATCTGTTATTTCCCTTCCGAAGGGTGTTGTACGATATACCGGTGCTTTGCACAGAAATCCGTTCAGATATATCTGATTGGGATTCGAATTCATCTCTTCATCATTTTCGACATCAACCTCTTGAATATCTCTTGCAAAAACTGTTAAAATAAGTCTGTTTCCTGTTTCGCAATAATTGTTGTATGAACGGAATTGTCCATTCACGCAAACCATACTGCCGTGGTGTAATTCCATGTTGGATATCAGTCTTTCCGACACAGTAACATTTATATAGTCACACATATCCGAAAGACGCATTACTTTTAAGGTGAATGAATAAAATGCTTCTCCGTATATTTCGTGGCTGAATGAAAGCTCGCCGTCAATTTCCCCCGAGAGATGCGCCTCATTATTCACATTAACATTATCCATTGTCATTTGATCCATCCTTTCATAAGTTTCAGATATATAAATATTATTCATATTATTCAAAAATATACCTTAAACCTTTCGTATATTTTTGACTCTATACTTCAACTTATGCCAGGATTATTTTATATATGTCATTTCCGCATCATTTCCCGATTCAAATTTTGCCGTTTAAATAACAAACGGTGCAACCATTTCGGTTGCACCGTTCAGGCAGTGTTATATTATTTTTTAAGAAAATAAATTAAATCATAAGTTTTAATTATTCTCCAAGAATATAGACTGCAACAATTTTCTTGTCAACTACAATTGTTAATACACGGCTTGCAGTTTTCTTTGCAAATGTACCATCTTCATCTGCATCTTCATAATCTGAATAAGCCTTAATCTCACCTACATCAGCAACTTTAAAGCCATCTTTTTCAGTATACTTATAATAAGCAGTACCTGTAAGTGCACTCTTTGTGAAAGGAATGTAGCTGTCTTTTACAGTGTCAAAATCATCGTCTGTTGCCAGTGAAGGAATGATTGAAATAGAGTTTACAGTTCCGTCAACTTCGATGCTTCGAACTGTACCAAGAATTACCTGGTAATAGTCAGCATTGCCGTCAGATGATTTGTGAATATGGCGTCCATCCTTTTTGAACGAACCGGTTTCATCGGAAAGCTCATTGTCAACATATACCTTACGGATGTCAGCAATTTCTCCATCTTCCACGACAAACTTAATCAGATCTCCGGGGTTAATATCTTCTACCTTATCAAGAACTGCTGTTTCGTTTGCCACAAGCTTCTCTTCTACTTCAGATGAACCAGCCTTGTAATAAGAAATGTTCTTTGTTGGCTGACCATCCTCATTGTTCTTGTCAGTTATCTCCTGAACAAGATATACCGGTGTGCTTGCATTGAAGCTAGGCGTCGAATTGGAATCAGTAGCATAACATACGACAACTCTTGCAATTTCGTTGTTCATATCATATGCTTCAACCGTATATGGTTTTGTTTCACTGCTAAAATATGAGTTTCTAGTGTTTTTATAGGAATCGGATTTGGTCAGATCATTGGGAACAACTAAAACTACAGTTGAAGAATTCATTCTGAACTGAATAGTATCATCACTATGCTTAAATGCAAAGCCTGATTTGTCATAAGAAAGTGTTCCGCCATTTGCGAAGTAATCCTTTTCTGTATTAACAGTATTCTTAAATTGATAAGGAACTATATTACCTTTTTCCCAATTATTATAATCCATACATTCAATTTCAGTAATTTCTGTTCCTGAAGCCTTATATTTGATAGGCTGGATAATGAATGTTTCATTTTTCTCATCATAGTTGGGAGCAGTTTTTTTGAGGAATTCAATTGCTTCGTCCGGAGACATACCTTCACCGTTAACCCTCACATTGTCTCTGAGTGTAAATGGATTGGTACCTTTGCTTGAATTAACAATGTGTACTCTGCATGCAGCATCCATACCTGTGCCTTTTGTGTATTTAACCAGAAGTGCATATGGATTGGTTGTATTTGATTTTTCGAAATAAACTATTCTATCCTGATAGTCAAGGTAGAATTTAGCTTTATCATTAATGCTGAGCTCTACATCTTCGCCTTTGTCACGGAGGAGGTGGTAGTAAGGAGAGAATTTATATTCTTTTGCTCCGAGTTTTACATAGCTATAGTCGTTTGAAATTTCTTTAACCGTATCTTCTACATAGGCTGTGGAAATTCTGACGATTGTTCCTTCTTTGGTTCCGTAAGGAAGAGCTACGCTTGTAACAGATTTAGCGGTGATGGCTGTAAGACCCACATCAGTAAGTGTACCGCCGGCTTTTGTAACTTTTTTCACGGAAACAACATCATCTTCATCAAGTGAGAGAGCTTCAAGACCTGTGTGCTTGGTGAATTTGTCGTAGAAGGTTGTAACACCCTCAGATGTTGAAGAAGTGTTTACAAAATAAGTAATATAGCTTTCAACAAATGCAACTTCGGCAGTTTTGTCGTTGCCGTCATTGCTGAGAAGCTGGAGTGTTCCGTTTTCTACATTAAGGTAATTCTCAATAAAATCTTCATCAATTTTTGAGGGGGGAACTACAACACCGTTGTACACAACATAGAAATCATCGGCAAACTTGATTGTTGTAGCATCGTCATCATATTCTGCATCTTCATCTTCATAGTAGTCGATGTAAGAACCTGTAAGCTCTGCAACCTGCCATTCTTCGATTTCGATGATTTCATTATCGCCTGTGTTCTTTGTAACTTTTGTAAGCTCGGGTTTGCTGCCTTTAACATACTTATAGCTTACTGAATAACCAACAAGGTCAACAAGGTCATCTCTTTCACAGTCGCCAAGCTGATAGATTTCATCATCAATAAGAACCTGTGTCTTTGTGAGGCCGTCTCCGGTCAGACAGAAATCAAACACACCGAGAAGGATACCTTCATCGGAATCGGTGTTATCATAGGAATCGCCATCGTCAATCTTGAATGAGGGCTTGCCGTCTGCTCCTATACCGGAGTTAACAAGCTGTTTGCAGTTACGCATATTGTAGATAAGCTGAGCTACAAGACCTCTTGGAGCAGGATTGTCGCCAACAGACATAGCGCCTTTGGTGAGACCTATCTGCATAGCTATGTTTATATAGCCCTGATACCAAGGAGTGAGAGTTGTATCAACAACAGCTCCATAACCGAGAGTACATACTATCATTTTGATTGCTTCGCCGTATGTAACAGGGTTTGTGGGTTTGAATGTACCGTCTTCATAGCCGTTGATTGCTTTAATGCCAACTGCATATGATACATAAGGAATAGCCCATGCACTGGGTGAGGAAGAGTCTGCAAGATCAGAGAACTGAGTTGTTGTTGCAGTAAACATTGTTCCTCTGGGAGCACTGGACACCGCAAGGAGTTTTGAAAACTCTGCACGGGTAATTGTTGCATCGGGTTTAAAGGTTCCGTCTTCGTAGCCATTGATAACACCTTCTGCAACAAGGGTGTAGATTGCATTGCTGAAAGCATTGGTTTGCTCAACATCAGTGAATGATGAATCTGCCGCAAAAACAGAAACACCTGTCAGGGATGAAAGAACGAAAACCACGGCAACAAACAATGCTGTCAGTTTTTTAAATGTTTTCATTTTAATACCTCCATTTGTATTTTTTAAATAAAGACACTTATTCACATATGATTGTAACATTATGAAAATAATTAGTCAACATAATTTTTCTTTTGAAAAGTAAATGTAATATTGACATTGCACAAAAACAATGGTATAATCTGAAAATGATAGTCACTATCAAATCGGAGGGGTACCATGGAAAGTAAACATAATTACAATACAAAACAGCGCTTGAGTCTTCTGCAGTTTTTCGAGAATAATCAAAACGAATGCTTTTCGGCAAAAGAGATAATTAAAAATCCCGCCATAACTCTTGGCGAGGCAACAATATACCGTTCTCTTTCAAAATTTGTCAGGGAGGGAAAACTGAAAAAATATATTTCTCCCGACGGCGACGGAGCATTTTACCAGTATAACACAGACGCCCCTGAATGCAACAGTCATTTTCATCTTAAATGTGTATCCTGCGGAAATCTTGTTCACATGGACTGTGACCTGATGAATTCAATAAGAGAACACATTGACAAAGAGCACGGATTTGCTATTGACAATTCAAAAACAACACTGTACGGACTTTGCAGTAATTGCAAAAGCTGATAAGGATAACTAATTATGTGTCTAATATATAATAAAATTTTAAAAGTAACCGGAATGATTTGCGTTTTTATTCTGTGTATGTTACCTCTGAGCGGGTGTCAGAACACAGAAAAAAAAGACGATAACAAACTAAATATTGTCACTGTTGACTTTGTCCAGTATGACTTTGTACGAAGCATATGCAAGGACAGTGCAGATGTAAAAATGATTATGAAGCCGGGAGCTGAAATACACGGATATGAACCGTCACTTTCGGACATTTCCCTGATACGCAATGCTGATGTTTTCATTTATAACGGAGGCGAATCTGATGTATGGGTTGAAAAAATCCTTGATTCCTTTGACTCATCATCAATTGCTACGCTAAAGCTTATGGACTATGCCCTTTTGCTTGAAGAATCACACTCTTCCATCTCCCATTCCCATAATAACCGTCACGGTGTCCACGATCACAGCGGAGAAGATGAATGCGAAGACAAGCACGGCTATGACGAACACATATGGACATCGCCGTCAAATGCTGTGATTATGCTTGATGCCATTTGCAAAGCTCTGAGCGAAAAAAATCCGCCCATGAGCGTGGAATATCAAAAAAACAAGGCGGATTATGCAAAAGAAATTATCGGTATAGGAGATAAATTTGATGAACTTTGCAAATCATCCGAAAGGCGTTTTGCCATTGTAGCTGACAGATTTCCCTTTTTATATCTTTTTCATGAATATGACATTGATTATATGGCTCTTTTTCCGGGCTGTTCCCACGAAAACGATGCCAATCCCGCTGTAATAATAGATATAATTAAAAAGATTAAATCTGAGAGCATTCCCTGTGTTTTCTATACGGAAACTTCCGATCAGAAAGCTGCAGACACCATCTGCAAAGAAACAGGAGCAAAAAAAATGCTCCTTCATTCCTGCCAGAGAATTTCTGATGAAGATTTTAAAAAAGGCATCAGTTATGCAGATATAATGAAAGAAAATTATCAAGCCCTGAAAGAGGTGCTGAAATAAAATGGCTCTTATTACTCTTGAAAATGTAAATATGTCCTATGAGGGCAGAAAAGTAATCAACAATCTGAATCTGACCATTAAAAGCGGAGATTATCTTTGTATTGTGGGTGAAAACGGTTCCGGAAAGACGACTCTTCTTAAAGGTCTTCTGGGTCTTAAAAAAATTGATTCGGGGAAAATCGTTTACGGAGAAGACCTCAAGCAAAGAGAAATCGGATATCTTCCGCAGCAGACAGAGGTTCAGAGGGATTTCCCGGCTTCCGTAAAAGAGGTTGTGCGTTCAGGAAGAATCGGAACTAGGGTTTTTAAACCCTTTTATAACCGTGAAGATAAAAAAATCGCTGATGAAGCAATGAAAAAACTTGAAATTTCAGACCTTGCGGACAAATGCTATCACGAGCTTTCAGGCGGTCAGCAACAAAGGGTTCTTCTTGCAAGGGCAATTTGCGCAAGCGAAAAGCTTCTGATTCTTGACGAGCCTGTCAGCGGTCTTGATTCAAATTCTGCTATGGAAATGTATGAAATTATCAGACGGCTTAACAACAGCGGAATGACAGTGATAATGATATCACACGATATGGGGAGAGTTGTTGAATCGGCAAAAAAAATTCTCCATATAGGAAACAATGAGATACTTTTTTGCGGTGACGCAGCTGACTATCCGCCAAAATCATATACGGAGAAAAATCTATGAATACAATTATCAGTTCAATTATGGAATATGAATTTATCGGCAGGGCGCTTATTTGCGGTCTGTTGATTTCCGTGTGTGCATCTCTTCTTGGAGTGATACTTGTTCTGAAAAGATACTCAATGATTGGCGACGGGCTTTCCCACATAAGCTTTGGGGCTCTTGCTTTTGCATCTGTTATGGGCTTTGCCCCATTAAAAATTGCAATTCCCGCAGTTTCCATTGCGGCAATCCTTCTTTTGAGACTTGGAGGCAAAAAGATAAAAGGTGATTCGCTGATTGCCATTATTTCATCCAGCGCCCTTGCAATCGGCATAATTATGATTTCATACTCAGGCTCCGGTGCCGATATGAACAGTTATCTTGTGGGCAGTCTTTATGCTGTAACCGCCGAAGACACTCTTATTGCAATAATATTGTCTGTTCTTGTGATTCTTTTGTTTGTGTTTTTGTATAATCGCATTTTCACAGTAACATTTGACGAAGATTTTGCAAAAGCAACAGGGGTTAAAACCGGAATATATAATACCATAATTGCCGTACTCACTGCTTCAACGGTTGTTGTGGGAATGAGACTTATGGGCGCACTTCTGATTTCTGCCCTTATTGTTTTTCCGGCTCTCTCTTCTATGCGCATATTCAAATCGTTTATGGCAGTTACCATAAGCTCGGTTATTGTTTCAGTTTTCTCCTTTATTACGGGTTTCTGTCTGACTCTTGCACTGAGCGGCATTCCCACAGGTGCATGCATAACTGTTGTGAATCTTCTGGTATTTATTGTTTTTACAATTATCGGATCACGAAAATAATTTTAATTGACACTCATAGAGGCCGACCTTGCACAACCGCAAAGTCAGCCTCTTTTTGTATTCTGTAATTAGCCTTAGCAACCAACACTGAAGACGCCTCAAATGGTGAATTTTCGGTATCTTTTG
>JAZNUS010000032.1:0-11136 GCA_045592485.1 Clostridia bacterium
CGGTGAGTTTAACATAAGGACATTGTAGGGGCGAATCACGAATCGCCCGTATGATATCTGCCATTTGCGGGCGATTCGTGATTCGCCCCTACAACACATTTGAACAATTTGCTTTTCAATCTCCCCGATAACCCCAATTTATCTCTTGATGGGTTCAGTGCTGTTGTTCACAATTTGTTTACAAATACATAATATTGTGTACACATATATGTGGTAGTATAAAATTGTTATAAAGGTTACTATCAATCTCCCATACAATATATTTGTCTTAAACAGACATCTCTGCACTGATTAAGACACCCCCCAAAAACAGAGCTTTTATGATGCTCTGTTTTTGCTTTGAACAAAATTGCGTGAAAAGCATTTTTAAAATTGGGCGGTTCCCTGCCGGCCAACACTGAAGATGCCTCAAATGGCGAGATTTTGACACCGGCTTTTGGTTGTTTCGACCAAAAAGAAACCTTAAAAAAGTGTATCTCTGTGCAAAAATTGGCTTTTTAAGCTCAATTTTTGTGTGCAAAATCACCTAAAACATCTTCTAAAACACCAAGAAATGTAGCAAAACAAACAAATCATTTTCATATTCTTGCAAATTTTCCCGAAAAATATTACAATAATATATATAACTTAAAATGGGGTGTCATTTATGAATGTTAGATATTTCCAGCAGATTACACATCAGATGAGAGATGTAATGAACAGAGATGTCGGACTCATCACCGACGGCGGATTTGTTATAGCCTCAAATGATAACTGTATCAGCAGTGCAGACCTCGAATGTGTACTCAGCTTCACCGAAGACAATGTTGACACATTCACCTACAATGGCTTTACATACAAGCCTATTGTTGCTATGGGTAAAATAGATTACATTATTTTTGTCAAAGGGGACGATTCCCTTGCCAGAAACTATGCCGATATTCTTCAGGTAAGCTTTTCGTCGGTAAAAACTCTCTATGACGACAAGCACGACCGTCTGAATTTCATCAAGAATTTCCTTCTTGACAACATTCTTCCCGGCGATGTTCTGGCAAAGGCTGCAGAGCTTCATTTGTCAATTGAAGTGCGCAGGGTTGTTTTCCTTATTCAGACTGAAAAAATCACCGATTTTTCAACACTTGAGCTTGTTGAAAATATGTTCCCCAACAAGCAGAACGATTTTATTGTAAGCATTGATGAAAACAACATCGCTCTTGTAAAAGAGCTTGACAATGAGCCGACTCTCTCCGAGCTTCAGACTATTGCCAAAAACATCTGCAACAACATCAATTCCGAAATCATGACCTCTGCAACAGTGGGCATCGGAACCGTTGTTACAAACATCAAGGAAATTGCCCGTTCCTACAAGGAAGCAAGAGTTGCTCTTGAAGTGGGCAAGGTGTTTGATGACGAAAAGAGAATCCTCAGCTACGAAGACCTCGGAATCGGAAGACTTATCTATCAGCTTCCCACCACACTTTGCGAGCTTTTCCTCACAGAAGTGTTCAAAAAAGGTTCAATCGAAGAGCTCGACCAGGAAATTATTTTTACAATGCAGAAATTCTTCGAAAACAACCTCAATGTTTCTGAAACCTCAAGACAGCTCTATGTTCACAGAAACACTCTTGTGTACAGACTTGACAAGATTCAGAAAATCACCGGTCTTGACCTGAGAATTTTTGACCAGGCAATCATATTCAAGGTTGCCATGATGGTTAACAAATATCTTATATCAAACACTACAAAGCTCTGATTGTAGCGTCAATTGGCAACTTGTTAAACCAACAACAATCCCGATACTCGGACAACCCTGTCCGGGCTTTTGGGTTGTAAATATTTTTTGCCTTATATGGAACTGTGTTCTCATAAAGCAAAAATCTTTGATTAATTTTCCATGCAAATTTTTTGAAAAGCGATAATGCTCCGTATTCTCCGCCCCGGGCGGTGGGCAAAGCCGCTTTTCTTGTGCAAACCACAACTCCGGTTGTATCTTTCAGGTTGCAAAAGAAAAAAGCAGTAAAAGGGAGTTTTTAAATTGATTACATTCGAAAATGTATCCAAAATATATGACAACGGCTATGGCGCACTCAAAGGCATATCCTTCCACATCGACAAAGGCGAATTTGTCTTTCTTGTTGGCTCCAGCGCCGCCGGAAAATCCACCATCATAAAGCTTATGATGAAGGAAGAAAGTGCTACCGGCGGAAACATTTTCATAAATGATATCGATGTAAATGCACTCAAGCACCGCGAAATTCCGTATTTCAGAAGAACTCTCGGTGTTGTGTTTCAGGATTTCCGTCTTCTTCCCAACAAAAATGTTCAGGAGAATGTTGCCTATGCCATGGAAATTGTGGGTGCATCAAACCGTGAAATCCGCAAAAATGTTCCGATTGTGCTGAGTCAGGTGGGGCTGTCCGCAAAAGCCAAAATGTATCCCCATCAGCTTTCCGGCGGTGAACAGCAGAGGGTTGCAATTGCAAGAGCCATTGTCAACAACCCCGTTGTGCTCATTGCCGACGAACCCACAGGGAACCTTGACCCCGAAACGGCTCAGGAGATCATGGCAATAATGGAAGAAATCAACAAACGCGGCACAACGGTTGTTATGGCAACCCATGCCGAAAAAATTGTAAATGATATGAAAAAAAGGGTAATTGTTGTTGAAAAAGGAATAATTACCCGTGATGAAAACGAGGGTGGCTACGGATATGTTCAGAGCAATTAGAAGGTCCTTTACCGAAGGCGTACACGGCATGGTCAAAAACGGACTTATGACCGTAACTTCGCTCTTTGTTGTTACAGCGTGTATATTTGTTTTCGGTGTCTTCCTGATGTGCATCTTCAATATAAATGCAATGACAGACAAAATGGCAGATGACTATCAGGTTGATGTATATATAGAACGCACTTCCCAGATAAAAGACGACACAATCAGCGTGTTCGTCCAGAGGCCCGAGGGAATCGACGATGTAACCCATCAGGCAAATCTCGACACTTTAAAAACACAGATTATGGGTGTTGCCAATGTGGATTTGTCCAGCATCACATTCTATGACGGCAAATCAAGGCTTACCAACTTCAAAGCAGGTCTTTCGGAAAAAGAGCTTGAAGGCTTTGCTTCAATCTACGAGGGCGCTCTTTCCGACTCCTATGATTTAAAGCTTGAAAACTACGACCTTAAGGTTGAAACCCTCCGTAAGCTTTCTGAGCTTGGCAATGTGGAAAAGGTAATGGACGCCACCGAGGTTTACTCCATGATTGCAACCATAGGTTCAATGGCAGTTAATGTAAGCGACGAAAAATATGAAGAAATCAAAGCTCAGATTCTTGACGAAATCAAGAAAATAGGCAACATCGACCACGAATCTGTCAAATTTGTCAAAGGCGAAGACAAGTTTGCAAGCTTCAGGGAGGGTCTCACTCCCGAAGAGCTTCAGGGCTACGAAGGACTTCCCGACGATTTTATGCCCGATGCCTACACCGTGAGACTGAAAGACCTTTCCGTTGCCGAAGACACAATTGCAGAACTCAAGCAAATCAGCCATGTTGAAAGCGTTGAAAACAACAGGGAGCTTGTCAGCATCATCGATAGCCTCAAAAGCTCCGTTCAGACGGTTTCAATCTGGATTATTGTTGCTTTCGCCATTGTGAGCCTCTTTATTATTTCAAACACAATAAAGCTCACTGTTCACAACAGAAGAAAAGAAATCAACATAATGAAATATGTGGGTGCCACCGACTCATATATCAGCGGTCCCTTTATTATGGAAGGAATACTCCTTGGCCTCGTTTCTGCCGGAATCGCATTTTTCGTTTCCAGCTGGACCTATGAAGGCCTTGTAACGGCAATCAGCTCCGAAATGACATCACTTCCCTTTGCGGGCAATCTCGTGGATTTTGGTGTAATATGGTCACAGCTTCTTGTGGCATATCTTGTCCTGGGAGGCTTCATCGGTGCATTCGGAAGCTCAATTTCCGTAAGACGCTATCTTAATGTATAAGGAAGGTTTATATGCTGAGAAGTAAATTGTTTATAAAAATCATGGCAATAATTGCCCTGGTTGCCTTTGTTTCCGTAACAGTGTTCACAGTCATTGCTCCCTTGGGCGCAGGTGCGGTTTCGGTTAAGGAAGCTCAGAGACAGCAGCAGCAGGCAACAGCAAAAAAAGAAGCTGCAAAGTCCAAACAGAGCGAAGAAATTGCCCGCCGCGAAGAGCTTGACAAGGAAATCACTGCTGTTCAGAAGGAAATAGATGCATTTCAGGAAAAAATCGATCAGAAAACAGCGGCAATAGATGCCAGTCAGAAAAAAATAGATGTTTTAACTGTTGAACTCAAAAAGAAAAACTCCGAATATTCCGAAAGAGCAAAGGCTCTTGTTAAAAAGGGCGGCGTATCCTACACCGAGATAATTCTCAAGTCAAAATCAATTGACGATATGCTCACCAGAATGTCGGTTATAAAAAGAGTTGCAAAATATGACAGTGAACGCCTTAAACAGATTGAAACCTCAATGGATGAGGTGGATAAGCTTAAAGCTGAGCTTCTTGTTCAGAAAGAGGAAGTAATCGGACTCAAAAGCGAACAGGACGAGAAAAAAGCAGAGCTTACAACCTACCGTGAGGAAAGTCAGGCAATAATCGACAATCTTCAGAAGGACATTGAAAAATACGAAAGAGAATACTCTCTTGCAAAAGAAGCGGAAGCAAGAGCAAAAGCCGAAGCAGAAAGCCTCCGCAGACAGTATGACACCTCGGGAGCATCAACACTTCCTGCCAACTACACGGCAGGTCAGTTCCTCTGGCCGTCTCCCGTTACAAGAAGGGTAACCTCACCCTATGGCTACCGAATCCACCCCGTAACAGGAAAATCCAGATTCCATGCCGGCATCGACATTGGTGCGGCATATGGAACAAACATTGTGGCATCCGATGCCGGAGTGGTAATTGTTGCAGGCTACAATGCCGGCGGCTATGGCAACTATGTTGTAATAAACCACGGCGGCGGCTACACAACTCTCTATGCTCACTGCTCAAGCCTCAATGTGTCAAGGGGTCAGTCGGTGTCAAGAGGTCAGGTTATTGCCAAATGCGGTTCAACCGGAATGTCAACAGGTCCTCACATTCACTATGAGGTTCAGCTTAACGGCAAAACCACAAATCCCATGCAGTATTTCAATTAATAAAATGTGTTATTCAACATAAACTTTTAATAGCCACCCATACGGGTGGCTAAAAATTTATCAGCCGAAGGAAGAGATTTTATGAACAAAAAACAGGCTTTTATTATGTGCTTTGTAACAGCGGCAGTGGTGTTTTTTGCCACCACTGCACTCTATTTCACACCGCCCGGAATGTATGTGTATTCCAGAATTGCATCGGTTCTCGGCCACGAGGACAGCACAAAGCTTTTTAAAATCGAATCCATAATTGATTCCCACTTTTATGGTGAAGCACCAAAACGCTATATGCTCGACAGAGCCCTTACTGCCTACACTCAAAGCATAGGCGATAAATATACAACCTACATGAATTCCACAACCTTTCAGTCGGTAAAGGATGACCTTGAAGGCGAATTTCACGGCATTGGTGTTGTGGTAACTGCAGTGGAAAGTGGAATAGTCATAAAAGAGGTTCAGTCAGGCTCCCCTGCCGAAAGGGCGGGAATGCAGGCAGGAGACTTTATTGTTGCAGTCAACGGCAAAGAATATCTGCCCAAGGAGTTTGCCGAGGCGGTGTCGGCTATCAGGGAAACCGGACCCGGCGAAAAATGTACTGTGACAATCCGCCGAGACACAGAAGTTTTTGATGTGGAGGTTGTTCCCGATGATGTGGACATGGAATATGTCACCCATCAGATGGTAGATGAAGAAATCGGCTACATCCGCATAAAAACCTTTGGCAAAAAAACAGCAGAGGATTTTGACAATGCACTGAAAAGCCTTGAAAAATCCGGCATGAAATCTCTCATAATAGACCTGCGCTCAAACCCCGGCGGTTCCCTTGACACAGTGGTGAAAATGGTTGACCGCCTTGTAGGCGAAGGAATAATTACAACAGTAAAATATAAGAATGAAAAAAACACCGAAGAGTATTATTCCGACAAGGAAGAGGTGAACCTTCCAATGTGCGTGCTTATAAACGAAGAAAGTGCAAGTGCATCGGAAATTATGTCCGCCTGCCTTAAGGACTACAAAAAAGCCACCCTTGTTGGCAAAAAAACCTATGGCAAGGGTGTTGTTCAGGCAATTTACGACCTTGGTGACAGCACGGCGCTCAGACTTACCGTAGCCAAATACTACACTCCTTCGGGGATTTGCATAGACGGCGAGGGAGTTGAACCCGATGTGGAGGTCGACTTGCCCGAAGATAAGGTCATCGGCAGCTTTGAAACCGACTTTGAAAATGATACACAGTTCGAAAAAGCTGTGGAAATATTGAAGAATTAAAAGGGGTTAAATGGGGTTTGTCGAGCTGATAACCAATGAGGCTAAAGCGCCGATAAAAATGTGCCAATAAACTATTAATTTTTTGTCCCTGACTTGACACGAACTTTGTCGAATACAACAAAAAAGGGTCTATTTTTTACTTAAGATAAAAAAACAACAAAATCAACTTAAAAAAAGCTTGATTTTTTATTTGAAAGATGCTATCATAACTAATATAAATAAAGTTGAGGTGAAATTTATGAGTTATAAAGAATTAAAAAGTTTATATTATGGTAGCAATGAAGATTATGCCAACGAATATTTGAAGAGGTTCAACTCTGAAGAAACAGTGAAGCTTAATTTCTATATAGGAGATAAGCAGCTATTCTTTTTGGAAAATGCAGAAGTTATGAAAATTGCATTTTATATTTCTAAACTTGACAAAGAAATAGCAAGTTTGTGTGGAAGGCTTCCGGGTGTTGCGATAGATCAATATTCTAAAAAGTGCTTAATTGATGAGATTGTAATTACAAATAAAATTGAAGGAGTACACAGTAGTCGAAAAGAAATTGGAGAAGCTTTGGATATTTTAGAATCACAGTCTAAAACTAAAGGAAAGCATCAGCGTTTTGTAAGCCTAGTTAATAAATATTTAAAACTAATTAATCAAGAGGATATTTCTTTAGAAACTTGTCAGGATATTAAAAATATTTATGATGAAATATTTCTTGACGAAGTGTTACTTGAAAATCCAGCTAATAAACCAGATGGTGCGTTTTTTCGAAAAGAAGCCGTTGCTATTCATAGTGAAACGGATAAAGTAATTCATACTGGAGTAACTCCTGAGAGCAAAATAATTGAATTAACGACACGAGCTCTTGAATTCTTACAGGATAATTCTGTGGAAGAGTTATTTAGAGTTTGTATTTTTCATTACTTAATAGAGTATATTCATCCTTTCTATGATGGTAATGGAAGGTTGGGAAGATTTATTTTGAGTTATGGAATTTCTAAAACGCTAACCCCCTTAATTTCATTCAGGATTTCAGAAACTATAAAAGAGCATATTAAAAAATATTATAGAGCTTTTAAAACATGTAATGATCAGCGCAATCTCGGAGATGTGACACCCTTTCTGTTAATGCAATTAGATATGATTTTTATGGCAATGGAAGAACTAAAAAAATCTTTGCTTGAAAAATTAGCAACATGGGATAAGTACGAAGAGGCTATTAGAAAGCGTTGCAATGATTCTGAATTGCTTAGGTTATATAGCTATCTAATTCAAGCTGCACTATTTAGTGAACAAGGCATATCTATGATAGAATTACAACAAAATATGAAATTAAGTCAATATAAAATAAAAAAAATAATGGATAAAATACAAAATGACATGATTGATATTAAAACAAAAAAGAAGTTTAAATTTTATTCTATCAGTTTAGAAAGGTTAAATGCGATTATTTTAGAAGAAAGTGTAGAAGCACTTCAAAAAACAGAGTAATTTCACATTTCTGTTTAGCCTTATTATTTGAGAAAATGTAGCATCATCATAAACAGGGAGATTTTATTAAAAAATTGTACACATATTATTATTCGGATAGAATTGTAAGTGTATAAAATCTATATGCTTATTTTCTTGTCATTTATGTAGATAAGAATAGTTTGTCAATTTTATTATTTGTGATAAAATTAAAATGCAGGAAAATCTAATATTCCTGCGGGTGCTGATGGATAGAGTTCTGCGAGAAATCAGTGAAAAATAGTAGGTCCTATTATTCACTGTTCTCCAGTCTTGACAAAATCATAATACCAATGAAATGCTTAAGCATACGGGGAACAATTCCCGTGTGCTTAAGCAGTCGCATTAGTATCCGAACCCGCCTAAAACAAAGAAAAACAGCACCTTTTCTTCGTTGTCGGTCTCGAAATACGCCAGTATTCCTTCGACCTTCCGCCTTGAAAAGTCACAATTTTTTTTTGTTTTAGGTTTGATAAATTTTCGGTGCTGTGTTTTTGCGGCAATGTAAGGCAAAAACGCAGCTAATGCTGACGCATTTGCGAGTATTTTAACGATGCAGTGGCGTAAAAACACGCACCCAAAACGGGTTCGGATACTAACGCAACTGCTTAAGCCTGCAGGTTATCACATGCATCACTTTAATCAGCCAAACCTTGACACAAGCTATGGTGCAACCTATCGCGGTGGCGAGCTTAACAGTGCAGACTATTATTTTGTGTATAACTCAGCTCTTTTCATTGTTCTTAACACCAACATCTTTGATGACCTTTCCAATGGGAACGAAGCATCAAGGGCAGACGATAAAAAAGATGCCGACAATCATGGTGAATTTATAAAGAAAGTCCTTGAAGAAACAAAAGACAACAAAGACATTCTCTGGAAAATTGTTCTCTACCACCAGTCTCCCTACGGCGGAAGCTACCACGGAAACTACACTGCAAACGGAACCACCGGAGTTTTTAACCGTACAGAGCAGTATGACTACATCAATATGAGAGAATATCTCATGCCTTATCTTTACGAAGCGGGGGTTGACCTTGTTCTTTCAGGTCACGACCATTGCTACACAAGAACTCATATCATAAAGCCTGCAAAAGATGAAAACGGCAATTATACAGCTTATTCTGAAATTACACCCTATCAGAATACTGCTGCACAAGGTGAAAATTATTATACCTATTCCGATGGTACAACTTCTCCGACTTTCGTAAGCTGGACCGACAAATCCGGAAATGTTTATGACGGAGTTTCGAATGATTATCTCAAGGTTAAGTATCAGCCTTCAAAGGTTACAAATCCCGACGGAATGCTCCATGTAACAGGTGGTTCGAGCTCAGGCTCTCAGGTTAATGGTGTTGAGTATCCCAATCACTATGCATCTGTCACTTTAAAACCCAACACCAGACATATGTCAAGAATAGACATAACTGCAAATACGATTAAACTTACAACCTATAACCTTGGTTCAAACACAACAAGCGACATTAAACAGGTGGACAGCTTTGAAATAGAAAGAACTTCCGCTGTTCCTGTTATGGGGGTTGAGCTTGAAGAGTCCCTCACAATTCCTGTAGGACAGTCCGAAACAATAAAAGCAAAGCTTTCTCCGGCAGAACCTTCAAACACCAATGTTTCCTGGAGTTCAGACAATGAAGCCGTTGCAGAGGTAACTCAGGACGGCACCATAACAGCTAAAGGTGCAGGAACTGCAAATATAACCGTTACAACACAAGACGGCGGACACAGTGCAGTTTGTCAGGTGACAGTTATTGAAGCAGTAAAGGTTACAAAAATAGATTTAGTTTCGGGAATAAAAATTAATGTGGGCGATGTAAAAACCGTTGTTCCTGTTGTTTATCCCGAAAATGCCACCACCAAAAAGCTTTTGTGGTCGGTAGATAAGCCGGAGCTTGCAACAATAAGTGCAAACGGCAATCTCCTTGCCAAAGCACACGGCACAGTGACAGTTACAGCCACTGCCCCAGACGGAAGCGGCACAAGTGCAAGCACACAGGTGACAATAGACTATATTCCTTCAATTGTTGAAATTGAAGCTGAAAAAATTAACATGTCGATTGCTGATGAAAAAGTTCTTTCAGCAAAGGTTTCTCCTCTTGATGCTTCATACAAAGACATAAGCTGGTCAAGCTCCGATGAGACAATTGCTACAGTTGATGAAAATGGCAAGGTTTATGCACTTTCCGCAGGAAAGGTCACAATAACCGCCTCGACAAAGGATTCATCGGCATCGTGCACAGTTACCGTAAAAGCATCTGAAACATTTTATCAGAATTTCGAAGACGACTCCAATAAGGTTCTGTGGAGTGGCGAGCCTGTATGGACCAGAGCTGAAAACAACGATGGGGACAATGTGCTTAAATTTGACGGAACAAAAATCAGTTCTAAAATAGGTACCACATATACCTCTCAGATTAAGGCAGGAACAAACACAGTGAAAATTCCACCTGCATCTGTGGGATATGCTATGGAATTTGAAATAACAAGGCTTTCATCGGGTGGACACACATCACTCAACATAAACACCTATAGCTCCGACAGCTCCTGTAAAAGCTTCAAGCTCGATATGAGTAAGTTTGAAATAGGTTGTCCCTATGATGTAAGGATTGTTCACCATGGCTCGGGCAGAGTGGGATACTATAAGAAAGCGGAAGATAAATTCTGGATTAAAGATGACGGCAGTGTGTGGACGAACGGTCAGAATATCACATCTAATTCATTCTTTAATCACATTTCAATGTATCCTTATGAAAAAATAACAGACCTTGCCATAGCTCAGGAAACTGCATTTGTAATGGATGACATTTCAATTTCCACAATAGACGAAAATGACATTTCGATAATCAACAAAGGAACCGGAAAAAATCCTTTGCTCAATGTAAAAACCGGAATTGTTGATTCGGATGTAAAGATCTTTGTTGCAGCATACAACGGAAATAAAATGACATATGTTGTATCCGGACCTTGCGACTCTGACGGAAATGCAACAGTTTCCTTTGAAATTAAAGGAGATGAAGAGTGTTTCAAAGTGTTCGCGTTGAAAGACGGAATAACTCCATTAAAACCAAGTCTTGAATGTCGGTAAAATAATAGCCTTAGCAACCAACACTAAAGGCGGTTTTAAAATATAAATTTCGCCTCACCCATCGTTAAAATACTCGGAAATATTAACATATTCCCTGCGTTT
>JAZNUS010000033.1:0-11363 GCA_045592485.1 Clostridia bacterium
TTTTTAACGCTCCACTAACCAATCAAATTCGCACAAGTGCTCTTTTCTTGGAGTGTCACTATCCCCTCATCCGTCAAGCAAGCTTGACACCTTCTCCACCAGGGAGAAGGCTCACACACTAGCGCAAAACAGAGCGCTAAACCCTCATTTGTCATTACTTCAAAAAACAACAGCCCCGAAAAACGGGACTGTTGTTTTTAACTGAAAATCAGTTCTTTTTAAATGCTTTAAATTCAGTGATTGAATTCCACTGGTCTTTGCTTGTACCGTAGCAGTTAAGTCTGATGTAGCGGGCTTCAACATCCTTGAGTTCGAAATATTCAAAATCTGTTGAGATGCCGCAGGTTTCAAGAACCTTAACTGTTTCCCAGGTCTTCTTATCGTTGGAAACCTGAATATCCATATAGGTGCTTCTTGCATCACCGCCATACATTGCAAGGGCAATGTAAGAAAGCTTAACCTTGTCTTCAAGCTGGAAGGTAATGTTTTGTCTTGCTTTTGCAGACCAACGGGTTTGCATGTTCTTGTCGATGGTGTTATCGGGAACATTGCCGTCGTGGCTGGAAGCGGTTACGCCAACGACTCCGACTTCCTTGTTGCCGCCGTCGATTTCAAAGATTGCTTCAATGATTTCGGGAAGCTCGAAGAGATAGGAGGTAACCTTTCCTGTCTCTTTGTTTCTGAGAACAACATATTTCTCTGTTTTGGCGTCGTTTTCCCTGTAGGAAATTTCATATCTGGAATCTGCAACTGCCTTGATTTCAGAAGGCATTACATCAACCTTGTAGCATCTGTTTGCAGGGTTGAACTCTGCAAATTCTACACCGTCGAGGTAGATTTTTTCTGCTCTGTCGAGGGGAGCAAATTCACCTTCGGGAATTGTCCACTGTTCAAGAGGTGTAATTTCGGTTGCAGGCTCGGGAAGCTCATCCTCTGTGAGATAGGGAGTAAATTCAAGACGGAGATTGAAATCTTTAACGCTGTCGAAATGGAGTGCAAGTCGTCTGATGTCCTTTACAATACGGTTGCCCTCCATCTGGGGAGATGTGGGAAGGGGAGTCGCACTCATTATGCTTGCTTTGTAGGGAACATCGCAAAGAATGTTGATTCTCAGCTTCTTTCCTCCGGCATTGCAGTAAACTGTTTTGCCGTCTTCGGAAAGCTTGATGTCACACTTGTTGAGATTGTAGAAAGCATAAACCTCTTCTTCCTGATTGAGGTGAACCTCGTCCTGAACAACCATCTGGGTTCTGTCGTTTCCAAACATTATACCGCGCTTGTAGGAAGAGGCAGTTGTCACATAGGTGTTGGTGAGGTCGGTGATTGCATAGGCTCCGCGGGGCATTGACTTATAGGTGTTGATAACATCGCCGGGACGAACTCTGTGACCGCCCTCAAGACCGGGGTCGATTACAAGACAGGAGTTTGCTTCGGCACGGGAGAAGTAGTAACGCCATCTCTTGCCGTCCTGGGCAGAACCCCAGTAGCCGTCGAGGGAGTAGTTGTCACGGCCCATATTGGTTATCCACTGATGACCGAAGGCTTCAAGTCCCAGAGTACCGGAGTTCATAACACCGTGGGTTTCGCCGGCATCCTGAACAAACATACCGCAATAGGTTTCCTGATTGCCTTCCCAGGTGTTACGGAAGGTAACCTGGTCGTTGTTTCTGAAGAAGTTGTCAAGGGCAAAGGACGATGCTTCAACTGTTGAATAGTCAAAGTCAAGGTCATATGCAAGACAGGTCCATACATAATCAGATGTGTTGTCGAGACAGTATTTCTGAAGCTCACGATTACCGTTTATAAGAGCAAGCTCATAGAGAGCAATGGTAGGTCTTGGGCCTTCGTAGGTACCATCGTTGATTGTGAACATATAGGTTGATGATGAACCGTAGATGGGATAGTTTACAATGTTCTTCATACACTGAAGGTCGGAAAGTCCATAGGAGGTACCCAGGGCTTTTTCCATACCCATGAGCCATTTTGCCATATACGGACCTGTGTATCCCCAGTAACCAAGGGATTCATACCAGGCACCGTCGGGATACCAGCGTTCAACAACGGGCTTCATATATTCAAAGTCACCCTGCATAATTTTTGTTGAATAGTCAATGTCCACATCGGCAATTGCCATTGCACCCAGGAAGGTGTAGGTGTTGTCCAGAAGGGCGTGGTTGTTGGAGTTCCAGTAGAAAGCATAGAAGCCTTCGGTGTATTTGGAGCTTCCCTTATTGGTCATCATGTCATACATGGTGTCGTAGTGAAGCTTTTTGAGACCTTCAATGGTTTTGTCTCGCTTATCCTGCTCCATCCAGTTATACAGCCAGTCATAGCCGATGGCACAACCGAAAACAAGCTGGTTGTTATCGATGTACTGTGATGTACCCCAGGTGGGGAGAGTGAGGAGTGCGTCCATTTCTGCCCATGCACGGTCTGCATATCTTTCGTCGCCTGTCATCTGATAGGCAAAGGCATTATAGATGATTGCGTTTTTGGCCTCATCACCGCGGGAGTTGTAGGCGCCCTCAAGAATTGTGTCGGTGTTTGACACACCATTGGTAATGTAGTTTTCGCATCTTTCCGTGATGGAAGCAAACCATTTTTTGAGATAGGGGTCTTTGTCAAGATTGTCTCTCACTCTGTCAAAGTCTGCCTGAGAAGCAAACATCCAGGGGTGTCCCTTTGCAACGGTGGGAGCAAGGTCTGCCTTGAACTGCGCCGCAGTTACAACAGGATATTTAAAGCCAATCTGACCTTTGATGTAGGGCTCTTCCTCGGTAATGCGAAGAGCGGGGCGGTCAGCCTGATTTGAAGATTCGTCGGCAAACAGGGTTATAACCGAGCCGGAATATTCAACAAAGAACACAAGCTCTGTCTGACCTTTTTCGAGAGCCTCTTTAACATAATCGGTAATTGCAACTTCAATCCTTGTTTTGCCGGTTGCTTTAGGCTGGAAGGCTGTGAGCATATAGGCACTCTCTCGTGTGCCGTCGGGAGTTCCCAGGAAGGTGAGAGATGTGTTTTCGAATGCATTTCTCACAGTGATTGAAAGAACACTTCCGCCAAAGGGCTTGCCGCTGAATTCTTTTCCGGCAAATCCTGAAATGTCAAATTTCAACTGAGCATATCTTTTGTAAACAGAGCCAACAAAAAGAGTTGCTTCGTCGTCATAGGTTTTGATTTTGCCCTGATTGTTTTCAATGTATGTGTCGAAGGTACAGTCTGCATAGACCTCGGTTGCTTCCTCAGCAGCTAATGCAACGGGAGCAACGGACAATAAAAGTGCAAAGCATAGTATTAACGCAATTAATCTTTTCATATTCGTGTCTCCTTTCACATTATTCGTATTCATAAAGAACCATCATTGAAACTACGCTGGAACCAAACACCAGTGCAGTGTGAGCATTTTTTCCGAATGCGGTGTAGCCCTTTACATCGAAGGCTGTTCCCACCTCAACGGTTTCTGCCTTGGGATTTACAATGAGAACCTGATTGCCTTTGAGGGAATAGGAATACATATTCACGGTTTCACCGTCATATCCGCCTGCTGCATAGGTTTCGGGGTCATACTTGTAGGGCAGAACCTTCATAAATTCGCCCTGGGAGATGTAAACCCTGCCGAGATGAACAAGCTGATTGGGGATTGTACCCATACCGGTGTTGTTGTTGAGAACACATCCGAATCCACCCTCGGGAGCCATCGGCTTGCCTGTTGCATCCACAGGAGGATAGATTCCGGGCACAAGACCGATGTTGGGGTCTGCGGCATTTGCCACAGGCTGCTGAACTGTGAAGTTGTTGGTGCCGTAGAAGCTGTCTTTTGTGTGGGTTGTGTAGTTGGCAAGAACGGATGCGCCTTCACGATGGATAATGTGGAAGTTTGACACAATGTTATCAATGTCTGCAGTAACCATAATTACATCGCCAAATTTGAGGCCGTATTTGGAGAAGAACCCAAGCTCCTGAGAATAGAACTCTTTGAGAGTGCCGGTCGCAGTGAGGCAGTCCAGCTTTTCAACCTGTTCGCCTTCGTCGTCAATAATCTGACTGATACCTGTTACCAGATAAGATGCACCCTCTTCATCTACAAACTCGTTTGAACCCGAACCCATTGAATACTTGGAAACAACATAGTCACTGGCAAGATTACCCTCTGTGAGGGTGTAGCCATAGTGAAGCTCACCCGGCATTCTGCCGGAAAGTGCTACAACCTTGTAGTCTTCATCCTCGGCAGTTGCAATGTATTCGGTCATGGGAACATAGAAACGGGTGCTGGTGTTCATGAAAATTCTGTTGTAGCCCTTGTTGGACACAACATTTGTATATTTTACAGAAACATATTTGTCGGTAAGGTCGGTAAGCTCGGCATTTTTGAAAATTCCCTGAGCTTCGCCGCCAAATTTTGCGGCAATGTCGTCGGAATAGTTGAGCATTGTGATTTTGCCGTCTCTGTCGGTATTGTAGATAACAATACCGGTTGGAATTGACTTTTCGTAGCCCTCCTGTCTGGGAAGTCTGGAGTATATGTCCTGGGGGTCGCCCTTGAAGGCAATGCCGTTTACAACAAACACATCTGCCATGTCATAGGCATAGACAATTCCGTCACTGCCAAGGATTTTGAGGGAAATTCTGTGATCCATGCCCTTGCCGAACAGTGCCGAATACATGAGATAGCCAACCTTATAGGCCGAAATGTCGGCTTCGGCAATTACATAGGCAATGTTACCGTCGGGGTTTATGCACACCTTGACTATTGAGCCAAGCTGATATTTTGAGGTGACATCTTCAAATACTTTCAGTGACACCTCAAAGCCTCTGCCGTCGAGATAGATTCTGTTGACACTTCCGGGAGATATGCCCGAAAGCTCACCAACAGCGAGGTCGGAGCAAACTATTACATCGTTTATTGTTCCGTCGGCATTTTCCGATATCCACAAAACATCGTTTTCCGCAATTTTTTCAAAGCCGGAAGCGTTGCCGTCCTGGTCGGCAAAGGTGATTTTTTCGTCGTCGAAGCTGTAGGACACGCCCTCTTTTGATTTGTCGGGCACAAGGAGATTTGCCGCTACCTTGACACCTGCAACAATCTGTTTATAGGATTTGATGAAGACAATGTCTGCATCACTGCCCGATGTTGAAATAAGCTTAACATAGCCATATTCCGGAACCATGATTGATTTTTCATAGTCAACACATTTGCCGTTGAAAATGATTGTTGCACCGGATGAAATTTCCTTTTCTTCTTCCTTGTCATTTTCCCAATATGTGTATGTGTTGTTGTCAAAGGAAATGTCCTGACCTGTGGTAAGCTTCAGCACTCTGTTTGAGTTTTCCTCGGTTACGGCAATGGCACGAAGCTCTTTTGTGTCGTTGGTGTAATATGCATCAACGGTTTCGCCAAAATATGCGTCGGTGTCAAATGTTCCCTTTTTAATTTTGAAGCCGTCAACAGCAAAGAAGCCTTCGCCAACGCCGCTTTCGTGTTTAACACCATAGCCTTCGCCATCGGTTACAACACCTGATGCAACGGAAATGTTCCAGGTTTCATAAAGAAGGGTGTTACCGCTTTTAACGGTGTACTGATTTTCACCGTTTCCGTCTATCACAAAATCTGAAAGCTCGCACCAGAGCATATTATACATCATTTCTGCCGCCTGAGCTTTTGTGATTTTTTCAGCTGCACCCCTGGGCACGATTCCCAGCTGAGTTGCCGCATTTACATAGCCTGCGGGCCATCCGCCCGATGAGGTCGCAATGAAGTCGTAGCCAAGAGATGCAACACCGATTTTAAGTGCTTCGTGAAGGGTGATTGCATCGTCGGGTCTGAAAAGCTCTGCATCGGAAATTGCTCTCCATGCATAGAGATTATACACTCCCTCATAGTATTCGGAGCTTTCCGAAACATCGGCATAGGGGAGCTTGTAGCCCGCGGGCATTTTTTCAATACCGAGGGTTTTGCACATCATGAGAGCAAATTCGCCTCTTGAAATTTCAAGGTCAAGATTGTCATATGAAGAAAGAATACCCAGGTCTGAAAGAATTTTTTCTTCAATTCCGCTGTCTGCACCTGCTTCGGAGGCGGATACCGGAATGAGCATAAAGCCTGAAAGTATTGCAAAAATCAGACATAAGCTTAATATTTTTTTCACTTTTCTCTACCTCCTTATTTAATGCTGAATATGTCGGCAGCTCTTGAAAGCATAACTGCAACCTCTGCTCTTGTGGCGTTTGATTTGGGATTAAAGCATTTTGCATTGTCTCCCGAAAGCACGCCCTTTGAATTGAGGAATGCAACTGCACTCATTGCATAGCCGGCAATTTCACCGTTGTCGGCAAAAGCCGCTGTTTCTTCTGTAATCTGAATGCCCTTTGTTTTAAGAGCGTTTACAATCATAACTGCGATGTCCTGTCTTGTTGCGTTCATGCCAACACCAAAGGCACCGCCGCCAATGCCCTGACAGACGCCGTTTGAAACAGCCGCCCTGACAAAGGGAGCATACCATGAGGAATAGTCAACATCGGTAAATTCGCCCGATGTACCGTTGTCGGAAAGCTTCATCATTGAAGAAATAAGCTTTGTAAATTCCTCTCTTGTGATGTTGTCGTAGGGGGCAAAGCTTGTTGAGGATTTGCCGTTTATAATTCCGCGGTTATAGAGCTTTGTAATGTGGTCTTTTGCCCATGAAATGTTTTCAATGTCGGCAAAGGGGTTGAAAGGTGTCTGAGATGACTGAGCGGTTGATGCAACATGGAAGCTGCTGCCGCCTGAGCCTTTTGAAGAACCGGAGGACGAACCGCCTCTGCCGCCTTCATCGTCGTCATCTTCATTGTCCTCTGCTTGTGCAAGAGCTTCCTCGAAGGCTGCAGCAAAATCGGAAGCAGAGTCGAATTTTTTCATAAGTGCCTTGTCAACATCGAGAGTTGAATCAAGGGCGTTGTATCTTTCGAGAAGGTCGGCAATTCCAAGAAGCTCTGCATTTTTCGCATCTGACACAATTGCAGAAACTTCGGTTCTCTGCACTGCTTCGCCAATGAGCTTCAGAAGATTTTTAACTCTGTAGGAATCAAGTGCCTTGTCCATTACAGTGATAATGTCTTCGTAGGAATCTGCGGTTTTTTCAGCACCTGCAAGAGCCGCTTTCAAATCTTCGGCATATTCCGAAGCAAGGGCAAGGTTCCATTCGTTGCAGATTGCCTTGTTTGTGCCGGAGAGACTGCCCTGCTCAGAGGCTATGAGAGCGATTGCCTCATCCGGGGTTTTGCTCTGTTCAAAGGCTGTGAAATATGAAAGTCGGATAATTAAATTCCTAAGGCTTTCAATTGCTTCATTTGTCATTTCACCAAAGCCTTTGCCTCTTTGAGCTACAATTTTTGAAGCAAGAGCCGAAATGTCGGAAATGCTTTCGGAGTATTCATTGGAAAGACCGAACATATATTCAATTTTAGCCCAGTTCGATGTGATGTCCGTTGCTTTTCCGCTTACTGCGACCATTTTCCAGTATTTCGAAATGTCGGATTCGGAGTAGAAGCTGATGTTTTCTTCATACACTCCGGGAGCAAACCCGGGAGCGATTTTAAGAGTGTAGCTTCCGCTTTCGGGAAGTGCAATTCCATAAAGGGCAACAACACCTCTTTTTCCGGTTGTTACGGTTTCGGTGTAAACATCACCGTCGTCGGATTCGATTGTAACTGTAACCTCATTGTTTGAGTACAGAGAATTTTTAAAGTACACTGAAAGACTTGCATTTTCCGCATCGAAGCTTACATCAATCTCTTCGCCGTCGCCTGAAACTGCAATGTCGGGGGTGCTGCCGGCAAAGAATTTTGCGATAACAACATCTTCGGCTGCTTTGTTGCCGTAAATGTCGGAGATGCCTTTTTTGATTACTGCTTCATAGGATTTTCCGGCTGTGAGAGCAACGGGAGCTGCCAGGTCATATTTGCCGTATGTATCATAGAAAACAAATTCTGACTCTACCCTGCCTGAACCGGCTTCTCTGATTTCAATTGCTTCGTTTACATCGGCAAACTTTGTAAGAAGGGAGAAGGAAAGCTCAAGGAGCTCATTTGAAACTGTGTCAATGTTGTAGCCGATATCATAAACACCAATTACAGGAATTTCAGCTTCGGTTTTTCCGTCTTTGAAGCCTGTTGAGAAGCTGATTGTCTTTGTCACCCTCTGACCGAACATATCGGTTGCCGCAATTGAAAGGGTGTAGTCGGAGCATTCTGCAAGAGGTGTTTTCAGGATAACATCTCTGCCCTGCATTGTCACTTCGGCATTTTTGCCGTTGAGAAGTGCTGTTGCAGAATCTATGCGGTTTGCAAAGGTGAAGGTTATCTTCTTGTCCGCGGCAACATCTTCGGAGTTGTGGTCAACGGTTGCGGAAACAAAGGCATTGGGAGTGGCATCGCCAAAGCTGCAGATGTATTTGGGGTCGTAGCCTGCCCTGAGATAGTCACTGTCTGCCATACTGCCCACGCCAACTGTCATTGTGGAAGCATAGCAGCCCATTGCAAGATACATATATTCCTTGCCGTTTGCAACGCATTCCTTTGCATAGCTTGTAACATCGAGATAGGAATTGGTGTATGAGCCGGCAGAGGGAACGGAAAGGATTTCTCCCTCGTAAGCCAGATAGCTTTTATATGTATCTGCCGAAATAAGGGGAGCAATGTCGGGGTCTGTGTTTGGCACCGCAATCGGCATATATTTCATATCCCAGTCGCTGAGGTCAATTTTTAGAGCAAGAAGCCCTTTGCCGCCGGAGCCTGTCCCAACACGAATGTAGAACTTGTCGATATATTTGCCTTCGGGCATTTGAGGAAGCTTGATTTTCTGAATAACCATTCTTCCATCGTCAATTTTGGTTGAGCCAAAGTTTCCGGAATCGTCGGCAAGCTTTCCGCCCGAGAGGATATAGGAGTCGGGAATGTCAACAACTGTTCCGAGAGCTTCAATTTCGATTGCTTTCTGACTTTCGGGGCTGTATTTATATACGATGTTTTTCATAAGAGAAATAATTCCGGAATAGCCTTCGATGGATTTATCTGCTGCTGCAAGCTCAATGCAGATTGCGTCGGCAAATTTTGTGTCATACAAATCGGTCCATCTTTTGAATACATCGGAATCAGTCGAGGCAAGCTCTTCGGCTTTGTCGTCAACATAACCTCTTATTGCGTTTGGATCGGTGCAGTTTTCGAAAACCTCGAAATAGGTCTGCTCGTCAAACTGCTTTTTAAAAGCTTCGAGCTTTTCATCGGGAGTTGTGCCGATGTAGGCTCTGCCTCTTGTGCTGATGATTCTACGGCAAAGCTCCGATACATCTTCTGCCAATGACAAATATGGATTGTCAAGGTCGAAAATGTCGCAGAGAATTTCCCAGTTTTCATAAAGCTCTTCGGGTGAGCCATCACATGTCATAAGCTCCCAGAAATCCTGTTCGTCCTCGTCGGTGTAATAGTTTGCAGACACTCTATAGGACACAGGTGCATTTGAGGGGCTGACAAGGGCTGTGTACTCGCCGCTTCCTTCAATGGAAATGCCGCCAAAAAGAAGGCTTCCGCTTACGCCTGTTTCAAAGGTCTTTGACGCAAGCTCTTTGCCGCCATAGAGAAGCTTTGCCTCTATGGAGCGGTTGCTGTAGATGGGAGTTCTGAAGAAGATTTCTGCCTTGCGCTCTTCTTTGTCTATTGAAAGCACAATATCGCTTTCGCCGTTTGCGTCAAATTTATCTTCGGGAGTTTTCCCTGTAAAGAATCTTGTGATGAGAATGTCATTTTCCAAAACGGCGCCGCGAATATCGGACACTCCGTTTTTGATTATTACTGCATAACCGGTGTTTTCTTTGAGAGCCTCGCAGCTTTCGAGAAAATATCTTCCGGATTCAGAATCGAGCTTGAATTCAGCATCAATTTCATTGCCCTGTTCATCAACGATGGCAAGTGCATTGTTTACATCTTCAAATTCAGTAAGGAGAACAAAGGAGAGGTCAACAGATGCATTTTCGTCAAGGGTGCATTTTACATTGTATGAACCGAATCTCGGATTTTCGGGAACGGAAGCACCGCTTTTCAGGCCTGTTGAAACCTTAAGTTCAGCGCCTATAGCCTGACCGTAGATATCTTTTGCATCAACAAAGATGTCAAAGTCTTCACATTCGCCGAGAGAGTCAGCAAGGATAACCCTGGTGCCGTCAAGGGTCACATTGGCAGCGTCGCCGTTGACGGTTATGCCGGCTTTGGCAATTTCGTTTGAAAATTCGAAAGAGATTTCTTCATCTGCGGCAACATCTTCTGCACCGTTTTCAACAGACGAAGACACAAGCTCAAGCACAGGAGCGTCTTTGAAGCTGTAAAGAACCTTGGGGTCAAGACCTAATTTTGTGTAGCTTGAGTCGGACATACAGCCCTGTGCTACACTGTGGGTTGAAGCAAGGCAGCCAACTGCCATGTAGAAATAGTCCTGTCCGTTTGCAATGCATTCCTTTGCATAGGAGGTGATTTCACGGTACATTTTCTGATATGAACCGATTCCGCCCGAGACACGAATGTCATCGCCTTCGGCTATGGAATAATCCTCATGGGTTTTCTTGTTCACAATAGGAGCAAATTCGGGACTTTCGGCACTATATTGCTTGGGGAGGTCTGAAAAATCCCAGTCTGTGTAGTCAATTCTCAAAAGTGATGTGGTATTGGAGCCCACACCTGAACGGAAAATAAACTTGTCAAGCTGTTTTCCCACAGGGATTTTCGGGAGGGGAACCTTGTGGATAATAATGTTACCAATATTCATTCTTGTGGAAAAAAAGTTTCCCTTCTGAGATTGAAGCTTGAAGCCTTCAACCTTATAGGAGATGGTGATGTCTTCCATGTGTTCCAGAGCATCATACTGTGCTGCAATTGCCTTTTCGTCATCTGTGTCGAGGGCAAAAACATTGAAGGTGAGGCTTGTCATAACAAGCAGCATTGCCAGAAACACCGATACTGATTTTGTAAGTAGTTTCTTCATTTTTTCCTCCTTAATAAAATATAAATTTTAGGATTTGTAAATTGATTTTTATATAAAACCGCATTTGCGGTAATATGTGAGGGATTAAAAATAGTTTACATTACATTATACAATAAAATGAACTTGTTTTCAACCTCTATTTTAGAATCTTCCAGGAAATGTTATCTGTTTTAACTTCAGGATAAATTGGAATTTGTCGGGGTGTTTTGCGCTAGTGTGTGAGCCTTCTCCCTAGTGGAGAAGGTGTCAAGCTTGCTTGACGGATTAAGTGATGTCCCAAGAGTGCGAATGCACGATTGGCAGACAGAACTTATGCACCCTTTAGTAGCTGAGGGGATAGTGACACTCCAAG